>NZ_JBHVXJ010000004.1:133908-194918 GCF_042881845.1 Streptomyces sp. NPDC058257 | reverse complement strand
GCCCCTTTCACTCGCCCCTCCCGCGCGCCCGCCCAGGCGGGGGGCCCGGGGATGGGGGGCCCCCGGGCGCGCCCCCCCCCCCCGGGGGGGGGCCCCGCCTCCGGGTCGTAGCGCAGGACGGCGGGGACGGCGAGCTGGTCGTCAGGGGAGTCCGTGACGACGTGGGCGCGTGCGAACTGTTCTACTGCGGACATCGCCGAACTCCTCACCATCACGTTCCTTCTGTCCTCTAATGTCCCATATATTCGTATTCTCGCTCCAGGGTCGACCGGGATGACTGGGCGGATAACTGGGTAGAGGCTGCTCTTGCAAGCCGTTCGCAACAAGGCACTATCATTGAACGGTTCACGAGCGATCCGCTCGGTCCTACTCTCTTCCTGTCCTGCCCAGGAGCGCGCGCATGCATGTCCCCGACGGATTCATCAACGCACCCGTCTCCGCCGTCACCGGGGTCATCGCCGCCGGAGCGGTTGCCGTCAGCCTCCGCGGCGCACGGCGTGAGCTGGACGAACGGACGGCGCCGCTCGCAGGCCTGGTGGCCGCGTTCATCTTCGCCGTACAGATGCTGAACTTCCCCGTGGCCGCGGGCACCAGCGGACACCTGCTCGGCGGGGCGCTCGCCGCGATACTCGTCGGCCCCTACACAGGGGTCCTCTGTGTGTCCGTCGTCCTTCTCATGCAGGGCGTGCTCTTCGCGGACGGCGGCCTGACCGCGCTCGGCGTGAACATCACGGACATGGCGATCGTCACGACCGTCGTGGCCTACTTCATCTTCCGCGGCCTGGTGAAGGTGCTCCCGCGCACCCGCCGCTCCATCACCGCCTCCTCCTTCGTCGCCGCGCTGATCTCCGTGCCCGCCGCCGCGGTCGCCTTCACGTTCATCTACGCGCTCGGCGGCACCACGGACGTCTCCATCGGCAAGGTCGCCTCGGCGATGATCGGCGTGCACGTCCTCATCGGCATCGGCGAGGCGGCGATCACCGCGCTCACCGTCGGCGCCGTCATCGCGGTCCGCCCCGACCTCGTCCACGGGGCCCGCGGCCTGACGCAGAAGCTCAAGCTCCGCGTCGACGGCGAACTGGTCGACGCCCCCGTGGCCGAAGAGCCCGCCCCCGTCGCCGTCGCTGCCCGCTCGCACCGCAAGGTGTGGATCTCGGGCCTGATCGCCTCCCTCGTCCTGGCGGGCTTCGTCAGCTTCTACGCCTCCGCGAACCCCGACGGCCTGGAGAAGGTCGCGCACGACAAGGGCATCGACAAGAAGGCCGAGGAGCACGCCGGCTCGGACTCCCCGCTCGCCGACTACGGCGTCAAGGACATCACCGACTCCCGCCTCTCCGGCGGCCTCGCGGGCGTGATCGGCGTCGGCGTCACCGTCGTCGCGGGCTCCGGGATCTTCTGGGCGCTGCGGCGCCGCCGTACGACGGACGCGGACCCGGCGTCGACCGGCTCGACCCCTGCCTCCGCCTCTGCTCCCGCCTCCGCCTCCGCCTCCGCCTCCGCCTCCGAGAAAGCCTGACATGGGCGCGGGCCACGCCCACCGGCTCTACCGGCCCGGCCACTCGCCGGTGCACGCGCTGCCTCCGCACACCAAGCTGGCGGCGGTCTTCTGCTTCGTGGTCGTGGTGGTCTCCACACCGCGCGAGGCGATGTGGGCGTTCGGCCTCTACGCACTGCTCATCGGCGCGGTGGCGTACGCCTCCCGCGTCCCCCTCCCGTTCCTCCTGAAGCGGCTGCTCATCGAGGTCCCGTTCGTGGCGTTCGCGGTGCTCATGCCGTTCGTGGCGGAGGGCGAGCGCGTCGACGTACTCGGTGTGTCCCTGAGCGTGAACGGCCTCTGGGGCGCCTGGAACGTCCTCGCCAAGGGCACCCTCGGCGTAGCGGCATCCGTACTCCTGGCCTCCACCACGGAACTACGCGCACTGCTCCTGGGCCTCCAGCGCCTGAAGCTGCCGCCGCTGCTCGTCCAGATCGCCTCGTTCATGATCCGGTACGGCGACGTGATCACGGACGAGATGCGCCGCATGAAGATCGCACGCGAGTCACGCGGTTTCGAGGCGCGGGGCGTACGGCAGTGGGGCGTCCTCGCGAAGTCCGCCGGCGCGCTCTTCATCCGCTCGTACGAGAGGGGCGAGCGGGTGCATCTGGCCATGGTCAGCCGGGGTTACGCCGGTTCGATGCCGGTGATCGACGAGGTGACCGCCTCGCGTGCGCAGTGGACGTACGCTTTCGCCCTGCCGGGCGCCGCTCTTGTCGTCTGCCTGCTGGGATGGACCCTGTGACCGCTGCTGCCGCTTCTCTTGAGGTCTCGGGCCTCGCCTTCGCCTACCCCGACGGGCATCAGGCGCTCTTCGGCGTCGACATGACGATCGGCCGCGGCGAGCGGGTCGCGCTGCTCGGCCCGAACGGCGCGGGCAAGACGACGCTCGTCCTGCACCTGAACGGCATCCTGACGGGAGGCGCGGGCACGGTCACCGTCGCGGGCCTCCCGGTCGGCAAGAAGCACATGGCGGAGATCAGGCGCCGGGTCGGCATCGTCTTCCAGGACCCGGACGACCAGTTGTTCATGCCGACGGTCCGCGAGGACGTGGCGTTCGGCCCGGCGGCGGCCGGAATGCGCGGCCCCGAGCTGGAGGCCCGCGTCCAGAAGGCGCTGTCACAGGTCGGCATGGCGGAGTTCACGGACCGCCCACCGCACCACCTCTCCTTCGGCCAGCGCAGGCGGGTCGCGGTGGCGACGGTCCTGGCGATGGAGCCGGAGATCCTGGTCCTCGACGAACCGTCCTCGAACCTGGACCCCGCGTCACGCCGCGAACTGGCGGACATTCTCAGGTCGTTGGACGTAACGGTCCTGATGGTCACGCACGACCTTCCGTACGCGCTGGAGCTGTGCCCCCGCGCGCTGATCCTGAGCGAGGGAGTGATCGCGGCGGACGGCCCGACGGGCGAGCTGCTCGGGGACGAGGAGCTGATGGGGGCACACCGGCTCGAACTGCCGTTCGGCTTCGATCCGCGGACGGTGAAGGTCACCCGGTAGGGGACCGCGCCCGGGGCTGCGTCATGTCGGCGGGCGGTGAGGCCGGACACCCGGGTCGGACGGCGGGAGACCGTTGCGGTCTCCCGCCGCCCGAGCGTGATCACCGGTCAAGCTCGGGCGCGACGGCTCATGCCTGGACCACCGGTGCCTGTAGTTCCGTCACCCAGTCGGCACGGTTCTCGGGGCACTCCAGGCTGACCTCTCGGGGGTAGCCGTTCGCCCGGTAGCCGTTGGCATCGGTCCAGTGGGCCAGGGCCTGGGCGGTGGGGAGCACGGTGTCCATCGAACCGCGGTGCACGATGGTCGCGGCCTGGGCGAGGGGCGGCAGGTCGAGGACGCGGAAGGCGCCGTCCTGGAGAGGGGCGGAGACCTGGACGGCGGCGTGGACCCTGATCCTGCCGCCGCCCTCCGGGGCGTCCTCGTCCTCGTAGTAGGCGACACCTGGGCCCGTAGGGGTGATGCCCGCGGAGTCGAGGCACCGGAACAGCTCCTCGTACAGCGGTCCGATGACCGGGGAGATGTCCTCGGGTTCGAAGCCGGCGGCGGTCGCGGTCAGCTCCGCCACCCGGACGGTGGGGACGCTCTTGATGACAACGTCGTTCGTGGGCATGTGGCCCTCGCTCTCGATCGCTTGGAGCCTCGCCTCGACCTGCACCAGCCGTGCTCGCGCGAGAGCCATCGCGGTCTCCAGTTCGGCCTGTCGCAGCCGCAGCATGCCGCGCAGTTCCTCGGCGGCGACCTTCTCGTCCACGATGTCCCGGACCTGCTGGAGGGTGAATCCGAGGTCCTTGAGCGCGATGATCCGGTTGAGGCGGGCGAGCTGGACAGCGCTGTAGTAGCGGTAGCCGCTGGCAGGGTCGACGTGGGCCGGGCGCAGCAGGCCGGTCGCGTCGTAGTGACGCAGCATCCGGACTGAGACGCGGCCGTGCCGGGCGAAGTCTCCAATGATGAACATGATGTCTCCGAGCTGACCGCCTGCCACGGTGTGAGAGTCAAGAAGCCGCTTCGCAGCCGAGGGTCACCACCGCGACGGGCACCACCACCCCAGGACACCACCCCAGGACACCCCCTCAGGCGCCCCTCAGGCACCCCTCAGGCACCGCCCCTCAGGCACCCCCTCCGCCGCCCGTGCCGACGCGTACGGCGGTCGTGGCCAAGGTGGTGTAGCTCATCGTGAAGTGCCCGCCCAGGGAGTCGATGGCGCTCCCGACCGCGTCCAGTATCCCGGCGAGCTGATCCGGGCGAAGTCGGGTGAGGCCGCCGGTGGTGGGGAGCAGGTCGAGCCATTGGTCGCGCGTGTAGGACCGCTCCCAGTCGAATCGCCACTGTTCGGGAGCGTCGAACTGCCCGGTCTCGCGGATCGTGTCGGCGAACTTCGCGTATCCCGCCCGGTAGAGATCGAGCGGACGTCGGGCCGGCTGCCCGCCCAGCGGGGAGTCGGGAGCCGCCCGCCGGTAGGCGGCGGCGAACGGTTCGGCCACCTCGGCAGGCGGCTCGTACACGTGCCCAAAGATCGCCAGCCGTCCGCCGGGACGCAGCACACGTGCCGCCTTTACGGCACCGGCGACCGGATCCACCCAGTGCCATGACTGCGCGGCGATGACAGTGTCGAACGTCCGTCCGTCAGACTGCCAGGCTTCGAAGGCCGCCACGTCGACCTCAAGGCCACGGGCCCGCGCGACGTCGGCCATCCGCGCATCGGGCTCGACGCCGAGCGTGGCGCATCCGGCGGCCTGGAACTGGCGCGCCGCGATGCCGGTGCCGCAGCCGACGTCGAGCACGTCGGTCCCCGGGCTGCCGGCGACGATCCGTGCCACCAACGCGTCGGGGTAGCCGGGCCGGGCCTGGTCGTAGCGTTGGGCGTCCACGCCGAACGACTCGGCCATCCGCCGGGCCGTATGCGACTTCGCCGTGGGTGGTTGTGGCTCTTCTCGCGGTAAGGTGGGCATGCGCCCACCTTAGTGGGCGAGCGCCCACTCGACAACGAGCGCCCACTCGACAACGAGTGCCCACTCAACAACGGGATGCCGACGGGCTGACCGCCGCACGAGAGGATCTGTGAGTGCCGACCGGGTTGCACCTTCGCGATGCGCGGCAGCAGCTGTTCGACGCCGCCGAGCGCGTACTCCTGCGGGACGGGCCGACCGGCCTGACGAGCCGGGCCGTCACCGACGAGGCGGGCTGCGCCAAAGGTGTCCTGCACCGGCACTTCGCCGACTTCGACGCCTTCCTCACCGACCTCGTGCTCGACCGGGCCGCGCGACTGGAGACGCAGGCGAGCGCGCTGCGCGACGCCGCGGGCACCGGCACGGTGGCCGACAACCTCACCAGCGCGCTGACCACCCTGTTCGGGCCGATTCCAGTGGCGATCATCCCGCTCATCACCTTCCGGGACGAGCTGCGCACGCGGCTGCGGATCGCGAGGCCCGGAGGCGGCATCGCGATCCTGGCTCAGGCCACGAGCGCGATCTCCGCCTACCTGGCCGACGAGCGTGAACGGGGCCGCGTCGCGGCGGACGCCGACATCGACTCACTCACCCTCTCCCTGGTCGGCGGCGGGCACCTCCTGTTCGCGGACCGCGACTCCCCTCCACCAACCACGACAACAGTCAAGAGGCTCGTGACAACGGCCGTAGCCAACGCAGTACGCCAACAACCGACCTAGCCCCGATCCGGATCGCCCGGCTGTTGCAGGAAAGTCCCGCCGACACGCCGTGAACTGCGGCGTGTCGGCGGGACTTTCCTGCAACACACCCCACCCCGACCGGGGGCCTCAGCCCGCGTGCAGCATCAGGCCGATTCCGGCCACCATCAGTCCGGCCGCCACGAGCCTCGGCGCCCCGAATTTCTCCTTGAAGAAGATCGCCCCTATTGCCGCGCCGACGATGATCGAGGACTCCCGGAGTGCCGAGATCGGGGCCAGGTCCGCCTTGGTCTGGGCCCACAGGACCAGGCCGTACGCCGCCACTGAGAGCGCCGCTCCCAGCAGGCCCACCTTCGCGAACGGGCGCAGTCGCCCGAGCAGTTCGCCCCGCCAGCGGTACGCCGCGTACAGCGGAATCCCGAGGCCCTCCATGATCATCAGCCACGCGATGTAGCCCATCGAGGAGCCGGAGGCGCGCACGCCCAGCCCGTCCACCACCGTGTACGCCGCGATCGAGACGCCCGTCGCGAGCGCCGCGCCGATCGCCGCCCAGTCGGGGCGTCGGCCCGTTCCGCGTATGCCCCAGAGTGCGAGTCCCGTGAGGCCCGCGCACGAGACCGCGACCCCCGCCGCCTGCCAGCCATCGGGGATCTCGCCCGCGAAGACCGCCGCGAGGACCGTGACCACCAGCGGCGCCGTGCCGCGCGCGATCGGGTACGCCTGGCCGAAGTCGCCGAGCTTGAAGGACTTCATGAGCAGGGCGTAGTAGCCGACGTGGATCGCCGCGGAGACGATCAGATACGGCCACGCCTCGGCGGCCGGCATCGCCGCGAACGGGGCGATGAGCAGTCCGATCAGCAGCCCGCCGCCGGAGATGAGCGTGAAGCCGACCAGCTTGTCGGTGATGTGGTGCGCTATCGCGTTCCAGCACGCGTGCGTCACGGCGGCCAGCAGGACCGCCGCCGCCACCAGCGGCGTCACTTGGCGAGCTCGCGCACGTCCACCAGGGTGCCGTTCGCGTGGTCGATCAGGTCCTTGGGCGCCATGGGGAAGACGGCGTGCGGGGTGCCCGCCGCCGCCCACACCACCTCGTGGTTGAGCAGCGAGCGGTCCGCCAGGACCCGTGTCCTCGAAGCGTGGCCGAAGGGCGGTACGCCACCGATCGCGTACCCCGTGGTCTCCCGGACGACGTCCGCCTTCGCGCGCGTCACCTTGGCCGCGCACAACTCCCACCGCACGAGCTCCACGTCCACCCGCGAGGCGCCGTCCATGAGGACCAGGACCGGGACGCCGTCCGCCGCGAAGATCAGGGACTTGCAGATCTGGCTCAGCTCGCAGCCGATCGCCGTCGCGGCCTCCTGGGCGGTGCGGGCCCCCTCCGGGAAGCCGCGGACCTCGCTGACGAGTTCAGCGAGGCCGAGCTCGCTCAGAGCCGCGGCGAAACGGGGGTGGGCGGGTGAATCTGTAGCGCTCATGCCCGGCACGCTAGCGGTCCGTGTACGGGGCACGCGACTGTGTATCCGTATACCGGACAGCCGGTTCCGGGGAGAGAGCCGACCGGCAGCCCGTCCCCGGCACCGACTACTTGGCCGCCAGGAACATCGCCCGCACCAGCGGGCCCGCCGAGTCCCCGCCGTGTCCGCCCTCCTGCACCACCGCTCCCGCGGCCAGATCGCCGCGGTACGCCGTGAACCAGCCGTTGGGCTTCTTCTGGCCGTCGACCTCCGCGGAACCCGTCTTCGCGCCCATGTCGGAGCCGAGCCCGGACATGGGTTCCACCGCCGTGCCCGCGACCGCCGTGTAGTGCATCAGGTCCCGCAGAGCGGAAGCCGTCGCGCCCGACATCTTGCGCGAGGCCGTCGCCAGCGTGCGCTTGTCGACGTCAGGGGAGACCAGGTACGGCTGCTTGAACGTGCCCGACTTCACCGTGGCCGCCACCGACGCCATGTTCAGCGGGTTCATGCGGACCCCGCCCTGCCCGATCAGCGAGGCCGCCATCTGCGCGTCGCTCTGCACGGGGACCGCGCCGTCGAAGGTCGGGGCGCCGATCGACCAGTTGTCGCGGCCGAGGCCGAAGACCTCCTGCGCCTGCTTGGTCAGGGAGTCGTTCTGCAGCTCCTTGGCCTGGCTGATGAAGGCCGTGTTGCAGGACCGGGCGAAGCTCGCGCGGAACGTGCCGTCCTTGATCTGGAACTTGTCGTCGTTCTGGAACTTCCAGCCGCCGTACGTCACGTACTTCGGGCAGGGATGCTTCTTGTCGACCCCCGCGAGCTTCTTCTCCAGGAGCAGGGACGACGTGATGACCTTCATCGTCGAGCCGGGGGCCAGCGAGCCCTGGAACGCCGTGTTGAAGCCGCTGGGGGTGGAGTTGGCCGCCGCCAGGATCTCGCCCGTGCTCGGCTTCACCAGGACCACCGACGCCTGCGTGCGCTTGCCCGTCTCCTTCTCCGCCGCCGCCTGGAGCGAGGCGTCGAAGGTCGTCTTCAGAGTGCCGGGGGTGCCGGGGGAGAGCGTGAGCAGCGTCTTGTCGGGTGTCGCCTTGTCGTCGTCCTTCGTCGTCGCCGACTTCTCGGCATCCTTCGCGCTGTTCTTGCGTACGACGCGCAGCTCGACGCCCGCCGTGCCGCCGGCCTTCTCGCCGAACTTCTCGCGCATGCTGTCCAGCACCGTGCCGAGAGAGGGGTACTTCGCCTTCGTCAGCTCGCCCCCGTCCCGGTCCACCGCCTTGATCGGCGGGTCACCGGCCTCGCCGGTGACCAGGCGGTCGCCGTCCTTCAGGTCCGGGTGGACGACGGAGGGCTGCCAGCCGACCAGCGTCTTGCCGTCGTGCTTTCTCCGTACGACGGTGAGCTCGGACTCGTACGCGAAGGGCTTGCTCTTTCCCTCGTACGAGACCGTGGACGTGACCGAGAACGGCACCGTGGCGCCCGCACGCTTGCCCGGCTCCAGCTTCACCTTGGTGAGATGGGAGTCCTTGGCGTACGAGGTGAGGGCGGTCTTCGCCGCAGTCTGGTCGTCCGTGACCTCCGCGGCCGCCGCCACGTCGCCCTTCTCCCACGCCGTGAGGAAGCCCTGTGTGGTGGCACGGACCTCGGCGGCCGTCGGCGGGCCCGAGGCCACCGGCTTCTCGTCGACCGTCCCGTCGCCGTCACCGGACGAGCCGCCGCCGATCAGGCTGTACGCGGCGATGCCCACGCCGCACACGACCACGGCGGCAGCGCCGCCGAGCACACCGGGGTGCACCTTGGTGCTCTTCGCGCCCGATGCGCCGGTGGTGCCGGCGGTGCCGGTGATGTTCTTGATGCCCTTGCGCTCGCTGGCGCGCCCTCGCTTGCCCACTGATCCTCCGCAGATCCCGGATCCCAGATCCCGGAGCCCCCAACTCCGCACTGGAAGGCCCCACACTAGGGGGCTTTCATGAACCTTCCGACCACATGTCTCAACTGCCTGCGGCAAGCACCGCCGCCACGATAGGACCCGCCGTGTCCCCGCCGTGGCCGCCCTCCTGGGCCACCGCGGCGGCTGCCACATCCCCCCGGTAGCCGGTGAACCAGCTGTTGGGCGCCTCCTGGCCGTCGACGTCCGCGGAGCCGGTCTTCGCGCCGATGCTGCCGCTGAGCCCGGCCATGGCGCCGGCGCCGGTGCCGCTGACCGCCGTACGGTTCATCATCTGCCGCAGTTGCTGGACGGTGGACGCGGGCAGGCCGTCGGCCCGCGCCAGCTCACGGTCGTCCAGGCCCTGGGCGACGATGACCGGCTGCCGGAAGTCTCCCGTCATCGCGGTCGCCGTCACGGACGCCAGGTTGAGCGGGTTCAGCTGCACCTCGCCCTGGCCGATCATGTTCGACGCGCGGTCAGGACCGCCGGACGCCGGGACCGAGCCGTCGGACGTCGTGACGCCCACCTTCCAGTCGAGGCCGAGGCCGAACCGGTTCCGCGCCTCTTCGGTGAGCGACTCGTCCGTGATGCCGTCCTCGTCGACCAGCTTCACGAACGCGGTGTTGCAGGACCGCGCGAAGCTGTCCGACAGGGTCGCGTTCCCGTCCGAGGCGAGGCCCTTCAGGTTGTTGATCCGGTGGCTCTGCCAGACGGCGCTGTTCGGGCAGGGCGCCGGGCCGTTCGCCTTGGTCACGCCCTTGTCGATGAGCATCGCCGCCGAGACGATCTTCATCGTCGAGCCGGGGGCCTGCCGGCCCTCAAGAGCCGCGTTGAACTCGTCCTTGCGGTTGTTGGCGACCGCGAGCACCTCGCCGGAGCTCGGCTGGACGGCGACCACGGAGGACTCCGCGTGCTGCGCCACCGCCTTCTCCGCGGCTCGCTGCGCGGTCAGACTCAGCGTCGTCCGCAACGTGCCCGCCTTGCCCTTGGCGAGGGTGAGGAGCGTCTCCGTACCCGCGTCCTCGTCAGCGTGCTGGACGTAGAGCTCGACGCCGGGTGTGCCGCCCGCCTCGGCGCCGTACTTCGCGCGCAGTTGGTCCAGGACCGGGCCGAGCGTCGGGTGGTCCTTCTTGTCCAGGACCGCGCCATGCCGGTCGACGGCCTGGATGGGGGGCGCGGCGGCCTCACCGGTGTGCAGGGTGTCGTCCCGCCTCAGGTCCGGGTGGACGACCGAGGGGGTCCAGTCGACGAGCGCGCGGCCGGTGTTCTCGCCGCGCACGACGGTCAGTTCGGAGTCGTACGCGAAGGGCTTGGTCCTCCCCTTGTACGACACCGTGGCCTCGACCGAGAACGGCACGGTCGTGCCGGTCGCCCTGCCCGGCGTGAGCTTCACCTTCGTCAGGTGGGCGTCCTCGCGGTAGCCGGTCAGGAGATTCGACGCCGCTTCCGCGTTGTTGGTGTAGTGGGAGGCCTGCTCGCCGTCCCCCTTCGCCCACGCGGCGAAGAACTTCTCCGTCACCTCGCCGATCTCGCCGCTCGTCGGCGGCCCCGCCTTCACCGGTTTGGGGTCCGCCGAAGCGGTGCCCCCCGTCACGCCGTTCACCAAGTTGAACGCGCCGTATCCCGCGCCCCCGACCATGACGGCGAAGACCCCGCCCACCAGAGTGACCTTTACCCCTTTGTGCATCTCGCGTTCCCCTCCCCAGGAGTCCTCCCGAATGAATTCGGGAGGATCGCTCGCCCAGAACCTTAAGCGGAGGAAGTGACGGGAGAGGGCGCTGTTATCCGAAGGTGTCCAAGGTGCCTACTACACCCAGATGTCCGGACCCATGTATCGATGATCGCTAGACCCACGTGTCCAGGATCATTCGGGCCCGCCAGGAATCGATAGGAATGGCCTGGCCGGTGTAAATCGGCCAGAACCAGACGAAGTTCCAGATGATCAGGAGTACGAGGACGCCCGAGGCCGCCGCGCCCACGACCCGCCGCCGCTCGCTGGAACCGGGCGGCCCCAGAATCGCGCCGATCATCATCGCCACGGCCAGGCACAGGAACGGAACGAAGACGACGGCGTAGAAGAAGAAGATCGTCCGTTCCTGGTACATGAACCACGGCAGATAGCCCGCCGCGATCCCGCACACGATCGCGCCCGCCCGCCAGTCCCTGCGGAACACCCACCGCCACAGCACGTAGAGCAGCGCGAAGGCACCGGCCCACCACAGCATCGGAGTGCCGAGCGCCAGGACCTCGCGGGCGCACTTCTCCGCGGTCCCGGAGGGGCAGCCGTCCTTGCCGGGCAGCGGTGACTCGTAGAAGTACGAGACGGGGCGGCCGTCGACGATCCAGCTCCACGGGTTCGACTGGTAGGTGTGCGGCGAGGAGAGCCCCACGTGGAAGTCGTAGACCGCGTGTTCGTAGTGCCACAGGCTGCGCAGCCAGTCCGGCAGGAACGTGAAGGAGCCGCCCTTGCCGTCCGTCGCGGCCCAGTCGCGGTAGTAGCCGCCCGTGCCGTCCGTCGGGGAGAGGATCCAGCCCAGCCAGGACAGGACGTACGTGCCGATCGCGACCGGCACCGTCGAGACGAACGCCGGGAACACGTCCCGCTTCAGGACCGCGCGGTAGGGACGCACCGCACCGGCGACCCGGCGGCCTCCCACGTCCCACAGGACGGTCATCAAGCAGAAGAAGACCATGATGTACAGGCCGTTCCACTTGGTCCCGAAGGCGAGCCCGAGGCAGAGCCCGGCCGCCCAGCGCCACGGCCGCCAGCCCAGGCGCAGGTTCTCGGCGACGTACGCGTCGGGGAAGACCAGCCCGTCCTCGTCGATCGGCAGAGCGTCCGCGAGCTTCTCCCGCGCCCTGTCCCGGTCGATGAGGAGGCAGCCGAACGCGGCCAGCACGAAGAACATCAGGACCTGGTCGAGCAGCGCGGTGCGGCTCATCACGAAGTGCAGCCCGTCCACCGCGAGCAGCCCGCCCGCCAGGCACCCCAGGAACGTGGAGCGGAAGAGACGCCGCCCGATCCGGCACAGCATCAGGACCGACAGGGTGCCGAGCACCGCCGTCATGAAGCGCCAGCCGAAGGGGTCGAAGCCGAAGAGCCACTCGCCGACGCCGATGACGTACTTGCCGACCGGCGGATGCACCACGTACGCGGCGTCCGTGGGGATCTTGATGCCCGACCCCTGCTGCAGGACGGTGTCGTTGACCTTGTCGGGCCAGTTGACCTCGAAGCCCCGGTGGATCAGCGCCCAGGCGTCCTTGGCGTAATACGTCTCGTCGAATATCACGGCCTTCGGGCTGCCGAGGTTCCAGAACCGGGTGAGCCCCGCGACGAGCGTGATCAGCAGCGGACCGAGCCATCCCGACCACCGGGCCAGTTGATCGGCGTTCTGCTTCGGCATACCGATCGACGCCCACAGCCGCGGGCTCGGTTCGGTGTACGGAGGCACGAGCCGGGCCCGGACACCGGCCGTGGGCCGCGCCACATATCCGAAGCGGCGCAGCCTGTGCTGCCACGACGGCTGCTGCTCCTCGGGTGCCTGGCCCTGGCGGGTGTCCGGGGAAGACGCGGTACTGGTCACCGCGCCATCGTAGGGAACGCGACTGTGTGAGTCCCGCCCCCTGGCCCCTGCGAGGATGGAACAGTGACAGGAAGCGCAGATTCCCCCGGAAACCCGTCCCCCGGAAACCCGTCCCCCGGAACCCTCGTTCTCGCGGGCACGCCGATCGGTGATGTCGCGGACGCTCCGCCGCGGCTCGCCGCCGAACTGGAGTCGGCCGATGTCGTGGCCGCCGAGGACACCCGGCGGCTGCGCAGGCTCACCCAGGCGCTCGGCGTGCAGGTGGGCGGGCGGGTCGTCTCGTACTTCGAGGGCAACGAGAGCGCGCGCACGCCCGATCTCGTCGAGGCGCTGGTGGGCGGGGCGCGGGTGCTGCTCGTGACGGACGCCGGGATGCCGTCGGTGTCCGACCCCGGGTACCGCCTCGTCGCCGCCGCCGTGGAGAAGGACATCCGGGTCACCGCCGTACCGGGCCCGTCCGCCGTGCTCACCGCGCTCGCGCTCTCGGGGCTTCCGGTGGACCGCTTCTGCTTCGAGGGCTTCCTGCCGCGCAAGGCCGGCGAGCGGCTCTCGCGGCTGCGCGAGGTGGCCGACGACCGTCGCACTCTCGTCTACTTCGAGGCACCGCACCGTATCGACGACACCCTCGTCGCGATGACGGAGGCGTTCGGCGACGAGCGCAGGGCGGCCGTCTGCCGCGAGCTGACCAAGACGTACGAAGAGGTCAAGCGCGGTTCGCTGAAGGAGCTCGCCGAGTGGGCTGCCGACGGCGTACGCGGGGAGATCACCGTCGTCGTCGAGGGCGCACCGGAGAAGAACCCGGGTGACCTTGGCCCTGACGAGCTGGTGCGCAGGGTGCGGGTGCGCGAGGAGGCGGGGGAGCGACGCAAGGAGGCGATCGCCGCCGTCGCGGCCGATGCGGGGCTACCCAAACGCGATGTGTTCGATGCGGTCGTAGCGGCAAAGAATGCGGCTCAGGCAGCCCCATCGGACAGCAAAGGACTGTCGTAAAAGGCAAAGCGCGGGCCGCGCACCGCGCCTGAAAGCTATGGAAAGGCCAAATCGGCTTCAACTGTCGACAGGTCTGATGCACCGGCTCCGGGAAAGGCGTCCACTGGTCAAAGGGACGCACCCGTCCCCACGCTTCCGGCCGGGAGGGAATCCCCGTTCCGGAAGCGCTTGTCCAGCGGACAAGAGGAGCTGGCATGAGTGAGATCGCCGACACCGGTCACCACCACACCACGGCGTCCGACGCGATATCCGCGGCACCTGCGACAACAAACGTTCACGAGTCGTATGCCTTCGCCTGTATGCGCTGCGGGCACGGCTGGGAACAGTCTTACGAGATCGAGCATCACGTCGACGCCAAGGGCAAGGAATTCGTGATGTACGTGGCGGACGGCCTTCATGTGCCCTCGCCCCTGACCCGGCCGACGTGTCTGAACTGCGACGGACATGTCGTACGGATCATGCGGGCCGGGCAGGTGTCGTCGGTGCTCAATCTGATGCAGCGGCATCACGCGCCGCGGGCGGCGCGAGCGGACGACGCCGGGGACGGGGCCGCCGAGCCCCGTGAGCCCAAGCACCACCACTGGCACCTGTCGGCGCTGCTGCATCCCTTCCACCACCGCAAGGCGGGCTGACGTCCCTTTCGGCGGGCCGACGTCCCCTTCGTAGGATCGGGGCATGCCTTCCTCTTCCAAAGACGCCGACGCCAAGAACGCCGCGCCGCCGCTGCCCGAACCCCTTCGGGTGGCGGTCGCCGACTCCCACACCCAC
The DNA here is from genome assembly GCF_042881845.1 of Streptomyces sp. NPDC058257. NCBI lineage: Bacteria > Bacillati > Actinomycetota > Actinomycetes > Kitasatosporales > Streptomycetaceae > Streptomyces > Streptomyces sp. NPDC058257. The sequence goes on along the minus strand of NZ_JBHVXJ010000004.1, from coordinate 180,520 downwards.
CTCGACATGCAGTCGGGGACGGTGGACGAGGGGCTCGCCAAGGCCGCGGCGGTGGGCGTGACGACGGTCGTGCAGGTGGGCTGCGACGTCGCGGGTTCGCGTTGGGCGGCCGAGACGGCCGCCGCGTACGAGAGCGTGCACGCCACCGTCGCCCTGCACCCCAACGAGGCGCCGCGCATCGTGCTCGGCGACCCCGACGGCTGGTCCCGGCAGGGCGCGCGCCGGGCGGGCGGCGAGGGGGCGCTCGACGCCGCGCTCGCCGAGATCGACGTGCTCGCCGCGCTGGCGCAGGTCAAGGGCGTCGGCGAGACCGGACTCGACTACTTCCGCACCGGGCCCGAGGGCAAGGCCGCCCAGGAGCGGTCCTTCCGCGCCCACATCGAGATCGCCAAGCGGCACGGCAAGGCGCTGGTCATCCACGATCGCGAGGCGCACGAGGATGTGCTGCGGGTCCTGAAGGAGGAGGGCGCTCCGGAGCGCACCGTCTTCCACTGCTACTCGGGCGACGCGGCGATGGCCCAAGTGTGCGCGGAGAACGGGTACTTCATGTCCTTCGCCGGCAACATGACCTTCAAGAACGCGCAGGGACTGCGGGACGCGCTGGCAGTCGCCCCGCTCGAACTCGTGCTCGTGGAGACCGACGCGCCCTTCCTCACACCCGCTCCCTACCGCGGACGGCCTAACGCTCCGTATCTCATTCCGGTCACATTGCGGGCCATGGCCGAGGTGCGCGGCATCGACGAGGACGCCATGGCCGAGGCCATCTCGGTCAATACGGCGCGCGCCTTTGATTACTGACGGATAACGCCCGGAACCGCCCCTGACCCGCTGGTTCCGGGCGCCACCGCGACACTGCGTAGCCGCGCTGCTTTGGAGAGTGACGGTCGCTCCGCTAGGTTCTGGTCCGCCTCGCCCGATCCGGACCAGAACGAGAACGCTGGAGCGTCGTCGTGAGTCATGCGCCGCAGTACGAGACGTCTTATGGGGGCGGGACGACCTATGAGCCGGAGCCTGAGCCGGGTTTCGGCCCGGAGCCCGAGCCGGGTCTTGAGCCTGAGCCCGAGCTGGGCCCGGGGGATCGCTTTCCCCGGCAGGCCACCGGGTCCGCCCCCGACGGCGGGCGGGCCGAGGCGCGGCGGGCCGCCCGGCGCAAGAAGACGAAGCCACCGCGGCCGAGTCCGCGGCCCAAGGCTCCCTCGGAGCGGCCCGACGCGCTGCGGCGGCTCTTGCCGCAGGCGCTGGTCGTCGCCTTTCTCGCGGGCGGCACCTCGGCCTTCGTCGCCAACGACAAGGCGGTGGAGCTGAGCGTCGACGGCGAGACGCGGACCCTGCACACCTTCGCGGACGACGTGGGTGAGCTGCTCGCGGACGAAGGCGTGGACTTCGGCGCGCACGACATCGTGGCGCCGACCGCGACCACGGCCCTGGCCAGCGGTGACGAGATCGCCGTCCGCTACGGCCGGCCGGTCAAGCTCACCCTCGACGGCCGTCGGCGCGAGGTGTGGACGACGGCGCACACCGTGGACGGCGCGCTGCGGCAGCTCGGGGTGCGGGCCGAGGGCGCCTATCTGTCGGCGTCGCGGAGCAGGCGGATCGAGCGGGGCGGCCTCGATCTGGACGTACGGACCGAGCGCACCGTGACGATCATGGCGGACGGGCGCGAGCGGACCATCCGTACGAACGCGGCGACGGTGGCGGAAGCGGTCCAGGAGTCGGGGCTCACCCTGCACGGCCAGGACACGACCTCCGTCCCGCCCGACAGCTTCCCGCGCGACGGGCAGACGATCACTGTCATGCGGATCTCCGGGCACAAGGAGGTGCGGGACGAGCCGATCCCGTTCGACGTGCGACGTACGCACGATCCGGAGCTCTTCACCGGTACGGAGGTCGTGGAGCGGCAGGGTCACCAGGGGACGCGGCGGGTGACGTACGCGCTGCGGACGGTCAACGGCGTCAAGCAGAAGCCGCGCCGGTTGCGGGCTCAGGTCGTGCGGGAGCCGCAGACGCAGATCGTGAAGGTGGGCACGAAGCAGCGGCCCAGTTCGGTGGCAGGGGCGGAGGGCCTGAACTGGGGCTCGCTCGCGCACTGCGAGTCGGGCGGTCGGCCGAACGCGGTGGACGCGTCGGGGACGTACGGGGGGCTGTACCAGTTCGATACGCGGACGTGGCAGGGGCTCGGCGGGTCGGGTCGCCCGCAGGACGCCTCCGCGGAGGAACAGACGCTCCGGGCGAAGAAGCTGTATGTGCGCCGGGGGGCCAGTCCCTGGCCGCATTGTGGGGGGCGGCTGTAGGGGGCTTCGTCCGGGGACGGACGCGGGGCGAGCGGCGACGGTCCGGGCCCAGGGGACAGGCCACGTAACCTGGGGTGGTGAGTAACAGTGAGCCCGGGGCCCTGCTTGGCGCCGCCGACATCCGCGAACTGGCCGCTGCCTTGGGCGTACGCCCGACGAAGCAGCGGGGCCAGAATTTCGTCATCGACGCCAACACCGTCCGCCGCATCGTCCGCACCGCGGAAGTCGGCCCCCAGGACGTGGTCGTCGAGGTCGGGCCGGGACTCGGCTCGCTGACCCTCGCGCTGCTCGACACCGCGGACAGCGTCATCGCGGTCGAGATCGACGACACGCTCGCAGGGGCCCTTCCGGCCACCATCGAGGCCAGGCTCCCGGCGAAGGCGGACTCCTTCGCCCTCGTGCACAGCGACGCCATGCTCGTACGAGAGCTGCCGGGCCCCGCACCGACCGCGCTGGTCGCCAACCTCCCGTACAACGTCGCCGTGCCGGTCCTCCTGCACATGCTCGACACCTTCCCCAGCATCGAGCGCACGCTCGTCATGGTGCAGGCCGAGGTCGCCGACCGCCTCGCCGCCGATCCGGGCTCGAAGGTGTACGGCGTGCCGTCCGTGAAGGCGAACTGGTACGCCGACGTGAAGCGCGCCGGATCCATCGGGCGCAACGTCTTCTGGCCCGCGCCGAACGTCGACTCGGGCCTCGTCTCGCTGGTCCGGCGGGCCGAGCCGGTCAAGACCACCGCTTCGAAGAAGGAAGTCTTCGCCGTCGTCGACGCGGCCTTCGCCCAGCGCCGCAAGACGTTGCGGGCCGCCCTCGCCGGATGGGCGGGCTCGGCGGCAGCCGCGGAGGCGGCGCTCGTCGCCGCCGAGGTCTCGCCGCAGGCGCGCGGCGAGGCGCTGACGGTGGAGGAGTTCGCGCGGATCGCCGAGCACAAGGGAGCGGGCGCGTGAGCCGGAGCGTCAGGAGCGTGACCGTACGGGTTCCCGCCAAGGTCAATGTCCAGCTCGCCGTGGGTGCCGCCCGCGCGGACGGCTTCCATGACCTCGCCAATGTCTTTCTCGCCGTCGGGCTCCACGACGAGGTCACCGTGACGCCGGCTGAGCGGCTGCGGGTGACCTGCTCGGGGCCCGACGCCGCCCAAGTGCCCCTCGACCGTACGAACTTGGCGGCGAGGGCGGCGGAGCTGCTTGCCGCGCGCCATGGACGCAGGGCCGATGTGCACATCCACATCGCCAAGGACATTCCCGTCGCGGGCGGCATGGCGGGCGGCAGCGCGGACGGCGCGGGCGCGCTCGTGGCGTGCGACGCGCTGTGGGGGACCGAGGCGTCGATGGACGAACTCCTGGACATCTGCGCCGAGTTGGGCAGCGATGTGCCGTTCAGCCTGGTGGGTGGCGCGGCGCTCGGCACGGGGCGCGGGGAGAAGCTGGAGGTCCTGGAGGTCGGCGGGGAGTTCCACTGGGTGTTCGCGGTGGCCGACGGCGGGCTCTCCACGCCCGCGGTCTATCGCGAGTTCGACCGGCTGACCCCGGACGCCCCCGCTCCGGAGGCGTCCCCCGCGCTGCTCGACGCCCTGCGCGAGGGGGACGCCGAGGCTCTCGCCGGTGCCGTCACCAACGATCTTCAGCCGGCGGCTCTCTCCCTGTTCCCCTCGCTTGCCGACACCCTCGCCGCGGGCACCGGCGCGGGCGCCCTGGCCGCCCTTGTCTCCGGCTCCGGGCCGACGACGGCGTTCCTGGCCGCGGACGCCGAATCCGCCCGACGGATCGCCGAAGCCCTCGCGGCCTCCGGTACCTGCCGCACGGCCCGGGTGGCGGACTCGCCCGCGCCGGGCGCCGTGGTGCTCTAGGTGCACAGGAGCGGGCGAGGGTCGTCCCGGGCGGGCGACTACGCTGGAGGTCGATCGATCCCCTTCCCTGGAGCGTTAATGGCCGTCAACCTGGTCAATGTCGAGGCAGTCAGCAAGGTGTACGGCACCCGTGCCCTGCTCGACGGTGTCTCCCTCGGCGTGTCCGAGGGGGACCGGATCGGCGTCGTGGGGCGCAACGGAGACGGCAAGACGACCCTCATCCGGATGCTCGCCAAGCTTGAGGAGGCCGACTCCGGGCGGGTCACGCACAACGGCGGGCTTCAGCTCGGCGTGCTGACCCAGCACGACTCCCTCGACCCCGATGCCACCGTCCGGCACGAGGTCATCGGCGACCTCGCCGATCACGAATGGGCCGGCAACGCCAAGATCCGGGATGTGCTCACCGGTCTTTTCGGCGGTCTTGACATGCCGGGCTTTCCGCAGGGCCTCGACACCGTCATCGCGCCGCTCTCCGGTGGCGAGCGGCGCCGTATCGCGCTCGCCAAGCTGCTCATCGGCGAGCCCGACCTGATCGTGCTCGACGAGCCCACCAACCATCTCGACGTCGAGGGCATCGCCTGGCTCGCCGAGCACCTGCGGACGCGGCGTTCGGCGCTCGTCTGCGTCACGCACGACCGCTGGTTCCTGGACCAGGTGTGCACGCGCATGTGGGACGTACAGAGCGGGTCCGTCTTCGAGTACGAGGGCGGGTACTCCGACTACGTCTTCGCCCGTGCCGAGCGTGAGCGCATCGCGGCCACCGAGGAGACCAAGCGCAAGAACCTGATGCGCAAGGAGCTCGCCTGGCTGCGGCGCGGCGCCCCCGCCCGCACCAGCAAGCCGCGCTACCGCATCGAGGCCGCGAACGAACTCATCGCCGATGTGCCGCCGCCCCGGGACAGCAGCGAGCTGATGAAGTTCGCGACGACCCGGCTCGGCAAGACCGTCTTCGACCTGGAGGACGTGACCGTGCAGGCCGGGCCCAAGGTGCTGCTCAAGCACCTGACCTGGCAGCTCGGCCCCGGCGACCGCATCGGCCTGGTGGGGGTCAACGGCGCGGGCAAGACCTCGCTCCTGCGGGCGATGGCCGAGGCACAGCGCTCCGACGGCGACGTACAGCCCGAGGCCGGGCGGGTGGCCGTCGGCAAGACCGTGAAGCTGGCCTACCTCTCGCAGGAAGTGACCGAACTGCCCCCGACGCTGCGGGTGTTGCAGGCCGTGCAGCAGGTGCGCGAGCGGGTCGACCTCGGCAAGGGCCGGGAGATGACCGCCGGGCAGCTCTGCGAGACGTTCGGGTTCAACAAGGAGAAGCAGTGGACGCCCGTCGGTGATCTGTCCGGTGGTGAGCGGCGGCGGCTTCAGCTTCTCCGGCTCCTCATGGACGAGCCGAACGTCCTCTTCCTCGACGAACCGACGAACGACCTCGATATCGAGACGCTGACCCAGCTGGAGGACGTCCTCGACAGCTGGCCCGGGTCGATGGTCGTGATCTCCCACGACCGGTTCTTCCTGGAGCGCACCACCGACAAGGTGTTCGCGCTGCTCGGCGACGCCACGATGCGGATGCTGCCGCGCGGCATCGACGAGTACCTGGAGCGGCGCAAGCGGATGGCGGCGGCCGGCACCCCGGCGGCCCCCCTCGCCCAGACGTCCGCCGCGTCCACCGGGTCCGGGGCACCGGCCGCCGCGCAGAAGGCGGTCTCCTCCGCCGACGCCCGCGCCGCGAAGAAGGAACTCCAGAAGATCGAGCGGCAGCTGGACAAGATGTCCACGAAGGAAACGTGGCTGCACGCCCAAATCGCCGATAACGCCACCGACTTCGGAAAGGTGGCCAAACTGGACGCAGAGTTGCGCGAACTCGTCAGCGAGCGGGACGAGTTGGAGATGCGCTGGCTGGAGCTTGCGGAGAGCGCGTAGAGGTCTCGTAACGGACGTATCACAGGCCGGTCCTCCCTTGGGAACAGGGGGTGGACCGGCCAGTTGTGCTAAGGGGCCAGGGTGATAGAAAGGTCCGCCTGAGCACCGCTTGGCGTGCCGAAAAATCAGTGAAGGGGGAAGCGCTGATGTCTCAGCCGCCCAACCAGCCGCCGTCCGGCGGTTTCGGAGCACCGCAGGATCCGAATCAGCCAGCCGCGCCGCAGCCACCGGGCCAGCCGCCGCAGCTGCCTGGTCAGCCGCCGCAGGCCCCGCAGACTCCGCCGTCCGGCGCACCGCAGACGCCGCCCGCGCCCCAGCCCGGTTACGGCTACCCGCAGACTCCGCCCGCGCCGCAGCCGGGTTACGGCTACCCGCAGCAGCCCGGACCGTACAAGCAGCCGGGACCGTACGACCAGCCCACGCAGCCCGGTCAGCCCGGCCCCTATGGCCAGCCCACGCAGCCGGGCCAGCCGGGTCCCTACGGCCAGCCCACGCAGCCGGGTCCCTACGGCGCCCAGCCGCAGTACGGCTACCCGCAGCAGCAGTACCCCGGCGGCCCCGGCATGCCCGGCACCCCGCCCGGCGGTGGCGGCAAGAACCCCTTCAAGGGCAAGCCCGGCCTGATCGTGGCGGCCGTGGCGGCCGGTGCGCTCGTCATCGGCGGCGTCGCCTGGGCCGTCGTCGGCGGCGGTGACGACGACCCCAGCGGGAAGAAGCCCCTGGCCAAGGGGAGCGACGACCCCAAGGGCGGCAGCTCCGCCCCGGTCAACCCGGGCGACGGCGACGGCGACGGCCAGGGAGAGCGGGACGACCTCAACGCGGGCCGTCAGCCCGGCGAGTCGAAGGTGCTCTTCTACAAGGAAGCGCCCAAGGTGCCGGGTTCCGGCGCCGACGCCAAGGGCATGTGGGTCAAGGGCGGCATCGCCGCGAAGGCCGCGTACAAGGAGATCTCCGCCTACGACGTCAGTACGGGCAAGACCGCCTGGCCGACGATCAAGTTCCCGCAGAAGATCTGTGGCACGACCCCGCAGGTCACGGACGACAACAAGATCGTCGTCGCGTTCAAGGACGGGATCAAGGACGACGCCAAGTGCAACCAGATCCAGATCGTCGACCTGAAGACGGGTGACAAGGGCTGGAAGAAGCCGGTCGAGGAGGAGGGGCTCTTCGACATGTCCCTCAGTACCGACCTCTCCATCACCGGCGACACGGTGATGGTCGGCCGCTCCCAGTCCGGCACCGCACTGCAGATCAGCGACGGCAAGGAGCTCTTCGTCGCCGACAAGAAGGAACCGGGCGCCTGCTTCCCCAGCGGCTTCGCCGGTGGCAAGAAGATGCTCGTGGCCTACTCGTGCGGGGCGAGCTCGCCCACCGAGCACGACGAGTTGCAGCAGATCGACCCGAAGACCGGCAAGGCCGTGTGGACGAAGAAGTTCCCCAAGGGCTGGCGGATCGGCCGGATCTACTCCGAGAGTCCCACGATCGTGTACCTCACCAACGAGGACAAGAAGAAGTGGAACATCACCACGCTGAGGCCCAACAGCAGCGACACCCGCTCCGAGGTCGGCGTCGACGAGAAGTTCGCGCCGGAGTGCGACGGTTCGTCCTTCCTCGGCGGCAGTCTGCAGGGCTGCCTGGGCGTGACGACCGACGACACGAACCTCTACCTGCCGACCGAGGCGACGTCCGGCGCCAACGAGGTCGTGGCGATCAGCCTCGCCACCGGCAAGGAAGCGTGGCGCGTCAAGTCGCCGCTTGAGGAATCGATGCTGCCGATCAAGGTCGAGGGCGATGCGGTCATCGGATACGTCGAGCCGTCGTACGACGCCGGCGGCCAGATCGTCTCGATCCCGATCTCGGGCTCGCACAAGCCGGAGACGCTCCTGAAGAACCCCAAGGGGACCTCGGAGATCGAGAACGGCTTCTTCTCGAAGGCGGTCGACTACGTGGACGGCCGCTTCTACATCTCCACCACGCGGCTCTCGGGCAGCTCAAAGGGCCAGGAGAAGCTGATGCTGGCCTACGGCAAGTGATCTTCCCAACGGACAGGTCGCCCGCTTCGCCGCCTAGTCCATCTCTTCTCGTCCCCAAGGAATCGACGTCATGACCCAGCCGCCCCAGCCGCCCAACGAGCCCCCGCAGGGCGGGTTCGGCGCTCCCCAGGACCCCCCGCCCGGCGGTTTCGGCGCGCCCCAGGATCCGCCGCCGGTGGGCTTCGGCAAGGCCCCTGAGCCGAACAACCCGTCGTACGGCTACCCGCAGACCCCGCCGCCGCCCCAGACGCCGCCTCCGCCGCCGCAGGGTCAGCCCAACTACGGCTACCCGCAGGCACCGCAGGCACCGCAGGCCCCCGGCACCCCGCCCCCCGGCCAGCCCCAGGGCTACGGCTACCCGGGCCAGCCCGCCCAGCCGTACAACCAGCCGACCCAGCCGTACGGCCAGCAGGCCCCCTACGGTCAGCAGACCCCGTACGGCCAGCAGCCTCCCTACGGCGCCTACCAGCAGCCCGGCACGATGCCGATGGCACCGCAGGCCGGCGTTCCCGGTGGTTCGGGCGGCTCCAAGCTCAGCGGCCAGATGAAGATCATCATCGCGGCCGTCGTCGCGATCGCCGTGATCGCCGGCGGCGGTGTCCTCTACGCCGTGAACTCGGGGGGCAAGGACGACCCCGAGGTGAGCTCCGCGGGCCCGGACGGCGGCAAGGGCGGCGAGGACAAGAAGGGCGGCGGCGAGCAGGGCCCGAGCGGCCCCGGCACGGAGAAGGTGCCGAGCAGCACCAACGCCACGGTCTCCATGCAGCTCCCGCAGCCCGAGGTGCCCAAGGACGACGTCTGGAGCATCAAGGGCTCCTGGCTCACCGACGACATCTACGCCAAGGCGGGCGTCAACGAGATCGTCGGCTACAACGCGACCGACGGCAAGGAGAAGTGGACGCTGCCGCTGGCCGGCCAGACGTGCGCGAGCTCGCGCGAGGTCACCAAGGACGGCATCGCCGCGGTCGCGTACGAAGACGGCAAGCGCACCAAGAAGGGCGACCACAAGACCTGCTCGCAGATCTCCGCGGTCGACCTGAAGGACGGCAGGAAGCTCTGGACGGAGACCATCGACGAGGGCAGCGCGGACGCCCGGATCGAGGAGCTCACCATCAGCGGCAGCACCGTCGCGGCCGGTTCCAGCGCGGGCGGCGCCGCTTTCGAGATCACCAAGGGCAAGCACCTGTGGGAGCCCACCCCGGGCGACAAGTGCCAGGACGAGGGCTACGCGGGCGGCGAGCAGCTCGTCGCCGTCCAGAAGTGCGGTGACTACGGCGACGAGAAGCTGAAGATCCAGCTCCTCAACTCCGCGACCGGCGACGTCAAGTGGACCTACCCGGTGACGCCGGGCATCGACAACGCCAAGATCATTTCGACCCGCCCCGTCGTCTACGGCCAGGACACCCAGGAGATCACCGCGAGCGGCGTCACGGACGTCTTCTCGATCGACGACAAGGGCGATCTCCGCGCCAAGATCTCACTGCCCGACGGCAAGTACGACCACGACTGCGAGGTCAACGTCGTCTACGCCTGCACCGGTCTCGCCGTCGGCAACGACAAGCTCTACGTCCCGACCCGTCAGCACGACGGCGGCGGTGACGGCTACAGCCAGACGAACGAGATCATCTCCTTCTCGCTGGCCACCGGAAAGTCCACCGGCGACCGCGCCGACGCGGGCGGCGACGGCGAGATGTTCCCGATCCGCATGGACGGCGGCAACATCCTGGCGTACAAGGACGCGACCTACGACAAGGGCGCCCAGGTCGTCTCGCTCAACGGCAAGACGATGAAGGAGACCAAGCTTCTGGAGACTCCCGCGGCCGAGTCCGTGGGCGGCGCGATCAGCAGCATGGTGCCGAAATCGAACGAACTGCTCTACGGCAACGGCAAGCTGTACCTCGGCAAAGAGCTGATCAGCAAGCCGTACTCGAAGGACGACAAGGAGTACACGGCCCTGGGGTTCGTCGCCCAGTAGCCCTGTGACCTCCGCGAACACGACGGACGGCCCCGTTCCTCAAGAGGAGCGGGGCCGTCCGGGTCTCCGGGTGTGGTATTCCGTACGCATGTGCCCCCCATCACCCGCCCATGGCCGGGATTTGGGCATTCCGCGCCACTTCTCACCGGTAGGGGGCGCGCGACGTCGAACAAGCGTGTAGCTTCCGGGGCATGAGTGGGTGCGGGGCCGGGGGGCCCTCGGGCCGTGGGGGTTCCGTGGGGAAAACTGGGGGGTTGCTCGATGGGTGTGCGACTCATGGTGGTCGACGACCACCGACTGCTCGCCGAGGCACTCGCCTCGGCCTTGAAGTTGCGTGGTCACCGGGTGCTCGCCGCGGCGGCGCCCGCGGCAGGGGCGGCCGAGCTGGTCATCAGCCGGGCCCCCGAGGTCTGCCTGCTCGGCACGGCGACGCCCGCCGAGGCCGGAATGTTCGATCCGATCGTGAAGATCAAGCGGGAGCGCCCGCAGGTCGCCGTGGTGGTGCTCGGCCCGGTGCCGAGCCCGCGCGGCATCGCCGCGGCCTTCGCCGCGGGTGCTTCGGGATACGTACGCCATGACGAGCGCATCGAAGGCGTCGAGCGCGCCATCATGAAGGCGCGGGCGGGCGAGGCGGCCATTGCCCCGCAGCTGCTCCAGGGCGCGTTCAGCGAGCTGCTCAATCCGGCGGCGCAGCCCGACGACGAGGGGCAGCGGCTGCTTCAGATGCTGACGCCGCGCGAGGTCGAGGTCCTGATGCGGGTCGCGGACGGCGAGGACACCCGCCTGATCGCCGCCGGGATGGGCATAGCGCCCAGCACGGCGCGTACGCACGTGCAGCGCGTCCTGATGAAGCTGGGCGTCGGATCCCGCCTCGAGGCCGCCGCGCTCGCCGCGCGGACCGGGCTTCTGGACCGCGCCGAACGGCCCGTGCCCGCCTACGTGAACGACGTGGAGACGCCGATGGGGCCCGAGCCGCCGGCACAGTGAACAGCTGCGCGGTGAACTCGGGCCCCGTCCGGGGTGTCCGGGGGTGTTACTCGTCCTTCTCCGGCTCCTGACCGGGGTGCACCGTGGGGCGCAGCCACAGCCAGCCGAGGAAGAAGAGGCCGAGCGCCAGCATGGCCAGGCCCGTCCACAGGTTGATGTTGATGTCCTCGGCCTTCTTCATGTCGGCGTCGGACGGGGAGATTCCGGCGATCGTCACGATGACTCCGTAGACGACGAACAGACCGCCGATGATCCGCCGGATGTCGAAGAGACGGGCCGCCGTGGCGGACTTGCGCTCCAGCTCGGAGACTTCGTTGTGCAGTTCAGACATGTTCTTGTGGACCTCCGATCGGATTTAGAGCGAGTACGGCAGGTAGCAGAGCGCGGCGAGCACGATCGCTCCCCAGCCGAGCAGCGCGGGCTTGCGGTACCAGGCGTCGTCGCCCTCGGCGGGCGGCTCCTCCAGGCCCGGCGAGGTCGTGCCGTAGACCAGACCGGCCAGTTCGGCCTCCGGCTTGGGCGCGGTGAAGAGCGTGACCACGACCATCACCACGGCGCCCGCGACGAAGCCGACGATCGCCGAGACGAAGTTGGCGCCCTGGTCGGTCGGGATGTCGATGACGCCCTGCTTGTAGATGTAGAAGTAGTTGATCATCGCGGCGGTGGTGCCCGCGACCAGGCCCCACACACCGGACTTGACCGAGGCCCGCTTCCAGAACATGCCGATGATGAAGACCACGAACATCGGCACGTTGAAGAAGGAGAACAGCGTCTGGAGGTAGCCCATGATGTTCGAGAACGACGAGGCGATGAAGGCCGTTCCGACGGAGGCCAGGACGCCGATCGCGGTGATCAGACGGCCGAACCTCAGGTAGTACCCATCGGGCTTGTCCGTCTTCACGTACTTGCCCCAGATGTCGTACGTGAAGACGGTGTTGAAGGACGACACGTTCGCCGCCATGCCCGCCATGAACGCCGCGAGCAGACCGGTCACCGCGATGCCGAGCACGCCGTTGGGCAGCAACTCCTGCATCAGGTAGGGGATCGCGTCGTTGTACGTCAGATCCGAGCCCGCCGTGCCGATCTTCGGGACGAGTACGGCCGCGACCAGGCCCGGGATCATCACCAGGAAGACGATGAAGATCTTCGGGAAGGCGGCGATCAGCGGGGTGCGCTGGGCGGCGGAGAGGTTCTTCGCGGACAGGGCGCGCTGCACCTCGGCGAAGTTGGTCGTCCAGTAGCCGAAGGAGAGCACGAAGCCGAGGCCGAGGATGATCGTCAGCCAGTTCGCGCCCAGCGGGTTGGCGTCACCGATGCCGGTGCCGCCCCAGGCGGTCATGAAGTCGGCGCCGTGCGACTTCTCCAGGGAGCCGGAGAGCCCGTCCCAGCCGCCGACCTTCTTCAGGCCGATGACGCAGATCGGGATCAGGGCCGCCAGGATCACGAAGAACTGGAGGACTTCGTTGTAGATCGCCGAGGAGAGCCCGCCGATCGTGATGTACGCCAGGACGAAGAAGCCGGCGACCACGATCGCCACCCACTGCGGCCAGCCGAGGAGAGCCTCGACGACGATCGACAGGGCGTAGAGGTTCACGCCCGCGATGAGGATCGCGGCGAACGCGAAGAGCGCCGAGCTCAGCAGGTGCGCCGACTTGTCGAAGCGCTGGAGCAGGTACTCGGGGACCGAGCGGACCTTGCTGCGGTAGTAGAACGGCATCATCACGAGGCCGAGGAAGACCATCGCGGGGATGGCGCCGATCCAGTACCAGTGGACGACGGCGACGCCGTACTGGGCGCCTGTCGCGGCCATGCCCAGGATCTCGGTGGCGCCGAGGTTCGCGGCGACGAACGCGAGGCCGGTCACCCAGGCGGGCAGGGAACGGCCCGAGAGGAAGAAGTCGAGACTGGTCTTCACGGAGCGCCGGGCGGCGAAACCGATGCCGAGAACGACGGCGAAGTAGATCGCGAGGATCGCGTAGTCGAGGCCGTTGGTGGGCAGCCGAAGCCCCTCGGCCAGGGTCTGTGTGGGGGACTGCATGGGGAACTCGCTTCGTTGCGCGAACTGATCAGACCGGAACCTACGCGCCCTTCTTCAATAACTGAAGACTTCTTTTGGTGTTCTTTGTTTGATTGTGATCGGACCGGTTCCAGCCAGCTGTCGGGCAACGTGTTTGAGCGCGGCATTGACGATGCTGTTGCCTTGTGATTTGTTATGTTCGGTTATGTTGGGTGTGGGTGTTGGTGAGGAGCCCCGGACGTGAAGAAGACCTCGACCCGTCTCGCAGACGGTCGTGAGCTCATCTACTACGACTCGCGTGACGACGCCGTGCGCGGCGCAGTCGACATGAGGCCCCTGGACCCCATCTCCACCACATCGGAGATCCGCAGGGACCCGCTGCTCGGCGACGCGGTGGCCATCGCCTCGCACCGCCAGGGCCGCACCTACCACCCGCCGGCCGACCAGTGCCCGCTCTGCCCGTCCGACGGCGACCGCCTGAGCGAGGTCCCCGACTCCTCGTACGACGTGGCGGTCTTCGAGAACCGCTTCCCCTCCCTTGCCGGGGACGCGGGACGGTGCGAGGTCGTCTGCTTCACCTCCGACCACGACTCGTCCTTCGCCGACCTCACCGAGGAACAGGCCGGACTCGTCCTGGAGGCGTGGACGGACAGGACCGCCGAGCTCGCGCACCTTCCTGCCGTGCGGCAGGTGTTCTGCTTCGAGAACCGCGGCGCCGAGATCGGCGTGACCCTGGGCCACCCGCACGGCCAGATCTACGCCTACCCCTTCGTCACGCCGCGTACGTCCCTGATGCTGAGGTCGCTCGCCGCGCACAAGGAGTCGACGGGCCGCAACCTCTTCGACGACGTCGTGGCCGATGAGACGGCCGGCGAGCGCGTGGTCCTGGAGGGCGAGCACTGGGTGGCGTTCGTCCCGCACGCCGCGCACTGGCCCTACGAGGTGCACCTCTACCCCAAGCGCCGCGTCGCGGACCTGCTCGGGCTCGACGAGGCGGCACGCACAGAGTTCCCCAAGCTTTATCTGGAACTGTTGAGGCGCTTCGACCGGATCTTCGGCGAGGGCGAGGGCGAGGGCGAGGCGCTCACTCCGTACATCGCGGCGTGGCACCAGGCACCCTTCGGCCCGCTCGACGAGCACGAAGGGGTCAATAGGGACGACTTCGCGCTCCACCTCGAGCTTTTCACCATTCGCCGCACTTCGGGCAAGCTGAAGTTCCTCGCGGGTTCCGAATCCGGCATGAGCGTGTTCATCAACGACGTGCCGCCGGAAGCCGCGGCCCAGCGACTGCGAGAGGTAGCGAGTTCATGAGCGGTAAGTACCTGGTCACCGGCGGGGCGGGCTATGTGGGAAGCGTGGTGGCCCAGCATCTGATCGAGGCCGGGCACGAGGTGAGCGTCCTGGACAACCTCTCGACCGGATTCCGCGAGGGCGTCCCGGCCGGTGCGAAGTTCATCGAGGGCGACATCCGCGATGCCGCCAAGTGGCTGGACTCCTCCTACGACGCCGTGTTGCACTTCGCCGCCTTCTCACAGGTCGGCGAGTCCGTCGTGAAGCCCGAGAAGTACTGGGACAACAACGTCGGCGGCACGATGGCGCTGCTCGCCGCGATGCGCGACGCGGACGTGCGCAAGCTGGTGTTCTCCTCCACGGCGGCGACGTACGGCGAGCCGGTCAGCACCCCCATCACCGAGACGGACCCGACCGCCCCGACGTCCCCCTACGGCGCGTCGAAGCTCGCCGTCGACCACATGATCACCGGCGAGGCCACCGCCCACGGCCTGGGCGCGGTCTCGCTGCGCTACTTCAACGTGGCGGGCGCCTACGGCGAGCAGGGCGAGCGGCACGACCCCGAGTCGCATCTGATCCCCCTCGTCCTCCAGGTCGCGCAGGGCCGGCGCGAGGCCATCTCCGTCTACGGCGACGACTACCCGACCCCGGACGGCACCTGCGTCCGCGACTACATCCACGTCGCGGACCTCGCGCAGGCGCACCTCCTCGCGGTCGAGGCGGCCACCTCCGGAGAGCACCTGATCTGCAACCTCGGCAACGGCAACGGCTTCTCCGTGCGCGAGGTCATCGAAACCGCCCGCCAGGTCACAGGACACCCGATCCCCGAGGTCATGGCCCCGCGCCGCGGCGGCGACCCGGCGGTACTCGTCGCGTCCGCGGCCACCGCGCGGGAGCGGCTCGGCTGGAATCCGACCCGCGCGGACCTCGCGGACATCGTCGCCGACGCGTGGGCGTTCGCCCAGCGTTAATGAGGGGTTGAAGGGGAAACTGATGGACGTAGCGGGCCAGTTCTCGCAGCTGTACGGGTATGAGCCGGACGGGGTCTGGTCGGCACCGGGCCGGGTCAACCTCATCGGCGAGTACACGGACTTCAACGAGGGCTTCGTGATGCCGCTCGCGCTGCCGCACACCGCGGTGGCGGCCGTGGCGCGCCGCACCGACGGCGTCCTGCGGCTCCACTCGGCGGACATCGACGCACCGGTCGCCGAGCTGCGCGTCGACGAGCTGACCCCGCTGTCGAAATACGGGCAGGGCGGCTGGGCCGCCTACCCCGCGGGCGTGGTGTGGGCGCTGCGGGACGCGGGCCACGCGGCCCTCGGGGGCGCCGACATCCACCTGGCCTCGACCGTGCCGACGGGGGCGGGCCTGTCCTCATCGGCGGCCCTGGAGGTCGTCACGGCACTCGCCCTGAACGACCTCTACGAACTCGGCCTGGACGCGCCGCGGTTGGCGGTCATCGCCCAGCGGGCCGAGAACGCCTTCGTCGGCGTGCCGTGCGGCGTGATGGACCAGATGGCATCAGCGTGCGCCACCGAGGGCCATGCCCTGCACCTGGACTGCCGCGACCTGACGACACGGCAGATCCCCTTCGACCTCGCCGCGCACGGTTTGCAGCTCCTCGTCGTCGACACCCGGGTCAAGCACGAGCTGGGCGACGGGGCGTACGCCGAGCGGCGCGCGGGATGCGAGGAGGGCGCGCGGATCCTGGGCGTCTCCCACCTGCGGGACGTGCCGTACGCGCAGCTCCCCGCCGCCCTGGAGAAGCTGACGGACGCGGACGAGAAGATCAGCCGCTACGTACGCCACGTCGTCTCGGACGACCACCGCGTCGAGCAGGTCATCGGCCTGCTCGACACGGGCGATGTACGGGCGATCGGCCCCGTCCTGACCGAGGGTCACATCTCGCTGCGGGACGATCTGCGCATCTCCTGCGACGAGTTGGACCTGGTCGTGTCCTCCGCGAACGCGGCCGGGGCGCTCGGATCCCGGATGACCGGGGGCGGCTTCGGCGGCTCGGCGATCGTCCTCGTGGAGGAGGTGGACGCGGAGCCGGTGACGAAGTCGATCCTTGAGGCGTTCACCTCGGCGGGCCACACGACTCCGCGGGTGTTCCCGGCGGTGCCGTCGGCGGGCGCGCGCCGCCTGGCATGACGCGGTGTTGAGTCAACTCACCTGTCGGTGAGGCGGGTTGGGGTCGGCGGCGGACCGTGTACGTGGACGGGGACTGCCGCCGGGCCCCTCGCGGCCCCATGGCGGTGTGGCCGCGAGGGGCCCGGCGCATCAGGCCAATCTCTTCGTCAGGGTGAACTCTTTCGCGCCTTGCGGGTAATCCGGGATCACCGACACCACGTCGTACCCCTGACCGCGGTAGAACCCCGGGGCCTGGAAGTCCCATGTCTCCACACGGGAGTTGAGACAGTCCCGCTCCTCCCGCGCGATGCGCTCCGCCTCCGCGAGCAGCCGGGCGCCGAGGCCCGCGCCCTGGTGGTTCTCGCTGACCCAGAGATGGTTCACGTGGAGCCAGCGGCCCCAGGTGTGCCCCGCCAGGCCGCCGACCAGGCCTTCCGTGCGCTCCATCAGCCATACGGCCAGCGGGACTTCACGGTCCTGCGGGGTGCCGCGCAGGGCGCGGATCACGGGTGACGCGGCGTTGTTCGAGTCCTGGAGCCGGGCGAGGAGCAGAGCGGACCTGTCCTTGTCGACTCCTGTCTCAATACGAAACATACGGCTCACCATAAACGCGCTGGCCAGTCAGTTCTGTAAATTACCTTCCGCTCCTGCCGTCCGGCCCTACTCTGAGTGGCAGTGCCGGTGGGGGCCGGCACTGATCAGGGGGCGAGACAGTCGGGTACGACGCCCGGCGATGGGGGTAGCGGTCACAGCTCGGCGGCGGCCGAGCGGCTGCGGCGACCCCCGTTCCAGGTGTCGTACCCGCACCGTACGTCCTCCGACGTCGGGGTATCCCCTGCTCTCCGCGGAGAGCCTGGGGGAGGGGGTTTTTCAGTGGTTCGTATCCGAGTCCTGGTCGTCGACGACCACCGCATCTTCGCCGAGTCGCTCGCAGCGGCACTGGCGGCGGAGCCCGACGTCGACGTGTCCGCGGCGGGCAGCGGCCCGGCCGCACTGCGCTGCCTTGAGCGGGCCATAGCCGAGGGGCGCAGATATGACGTGCTGCTCGTCGACGCCGACCTGGGCGCTTCCGCCAGCGCCATGCAGGGTGTCCGCCCCGCGCCTTCGGTGCAGGAGGGCAACGCGGACGGTCTGGTCGACGGTATCTCGCTGGTGGCCGGAGTCCGCTCCGGCCAGCCGATGGTCCGTACGGTCGTGCTCGCCGAGAAGGACGACCCGCGCCGGGCCGCGCTCGCGCTCCAGGCGGGCGCGTCGGGATGGGTCGCCAAGGACTGCTCGCTCTCGCGGCTTCTCACGGTCATCCGGGGGGTGCTGCGGGAGGAGACCCATCTGCCGCCCGCGCTGCTCACCGGCGTCCTGCGTGAGTTGACGGCCGCCCGCAAGCACCGCACGGAATCCGAGCGGCTCGTGGAGTCCCTTACTCCGCGCGAGCGCGAGGTGCTTCGCTGCATGGTGGCCGGGCTTGGCCGCAAGGCGGTGGCGGAAAGGCTGTTCCTCTCCCCGCACACGGTGCGTACGCACATGCAGAACGTGCTGGGGAAGCTGGGCGTCCACTCCACGCTCGCGGCCGTCGCGCTCGCGCGCAGGGCCGGGGTGGGCCCTGTCGACCTAGCCGGGGATGTTGTCGAACGGGGCGGTCAGCTGGCGTAGCAGCGCGGCGAGTTCGCCGCGCTGTCCGCGCGAGAGTTCGGCGAGGATCGCCCGCTCCTGCTTGAGGAGTCCGGCCAGGGCCTGGTCGGCGCGGTCCTGCCCTTCTTCGGTCAGCCGCACGAGCACGCCCCGCCGGTCGCTGGGGTCGGGCAGCCGCTCGACGAGGCCCTTCTTCGCGAGCCTGTCGATGCGGTTGGTCATCGTGCCCGACGTCACCAGGGTCTGGGTCAGTAGCTGTCCGGGGGAGAGCTGATAGGGCGCGCCCGCGCGCCGCAGCGACGTCAGTACGTCGAACTCCCACGGCTCCAGATGGTGCTCGGAGAACGCGAGCCGCCGGGCCCTGTCGAGATGCCGCGCGAGCCTGCTGACACGGCTGAGCACCTCGAGTGGTTCCACGTCGAGGTCAGGGCGCTCTCGGCGCCATGCTGCCACCAGCCGATCGACCTCGTCCTCCATGGCGATCAGTGTAGGGGATCTGTCGACATGAAGTCTCTTGACGTCAAGATACTTCGGGCCGAGGATGGAGATACGACGTCCGTGGCGCCCGTACGAAGGCGACATGACGCCGGTACGAACCTTGGGCGCGAGGTTCGTGTGCCGTGCTCCGTGCTCCGTGCTCCGTGCTCCGCGCCCAGAGGAGGCTCCCATGTCCGCCGCCCCCAGCCCCAGCCCTGCCCCTACTTGGGACCCGGGCCAGTACCTGCGTCACTCCGGCCACCGGGCCCGCCCCTTCGTCGACCTGCTGGCCCGCATCCCCGAACTCCCTGCCGCCGACGGCCGCACGCCCCGCATCGCCGACCTGGGCTGCGGCCCCGGCAACGTCACCCGCCTCCTCGCCGAACGCTGGCCCACGGCGCACGTCACCGGCTTCGACAATTCCCCGCAGATGCTGGAGCGGGCCGAGCGGCTCGCGGGCCCCACGTCCGGCGGCGGGCGCCTCGACTTCGACGCGGCGGACGCGTCGAACTGGGCGCCGCCCGAGGGGACGTACGACCTGATCCTGTCCAACGCCACGCTCCAGTGGGTGCCGGACCACGCGGACTCCTTCCCCGCCTGGGTGGCGGCGCTGGCCCCCGGCGGAACGTTCGCCCTCCAGGTCCCCGGCAACTTCGACGCCCCGAGCCACGTCCTGATGCGCGAACTGAGCGAGTCGCCGCGGTGGCGGGACCGGCTGGGCGGGCGGCTGCGCCACGCGGACGCGGTGCTCTCGCCGACGGCCTATCTGGAGCGGCTCGTCTCGCTGGGGTGCGAGGTGGATGCGTGGGAGACGACGTATCTGCACCTCCTGGAGGGCGATGACCCCGTCCTTGACTGGGTGAAGGGGACGGGCCTTCGTCCGGTCCTCTCGGCGCTCGCGGACGACGCGGAGGCGAGGGAGGAGTTCCTCTCCGAGTACGCGAAGCTGCTGCGCCATGCCTATCCCGTGGGCGGGGCCGGGGGCGGGCTCGGGGGCGGCACGGTCTTCCCCTTCCGCAGGGTGTTCGCGGTGGCACGGCGCAAGGGCTGACCTCTCATGCCGCTGACGTCTTATGCCCCTGACCTCTTATGCCGCTGACCTCTCATGCCCCTGACATCCATCGACCATGTCCAGCTGGCGGCTCCGCCGGGGAGCGAGGGGCTGCTGCGGGCGTTCTGTTGCGGGGTGCTCGGTATGACGGAGGAACCCGAGCCGGGGTCCTTGCCGCCGCTGTGGCCCCCGCACTGAACCGCCGCTTCGCGGCGGATTCTTCCCCGCCCACCCGCCCGATCACCCGGGGTATTCGGGCGGGTGGGCGGGAGACATCCGCCGCGAAGCGGCGGCCTTGGAGGGCGCAGACAGCTCAGGGCACCCGCCCCGAGCCCCGCGCCGCAGGGGGGGGCATCGCAAGGCACCCGCCACAGCCCCGCGCCGCAGGGGGTCACCGCAAGGCACCGCCCACAGCCCCGCGCCGCGGTCAGCTCTTGCGGTGGCCTATCAGCCGCGGCTTCGGCTCCAGGCCGTCGAGGCCGTGCCATGCCAGGTTCACCAGATGCGCCGCCACCTCCGCCTTCTTCGGCTTGCGCGCGTCCAGCCACCACTGGCCCGTCAGGGCCACCATGCCGACCAGCGCCTGCGCGTACAGCGGGGCCAGTTTCTGGTCGAAGCCGCGGGTCTTGAACTCCTGGCCCAGGATGTCCTCCACCTGCGTCGCGATGTCCGAGATCAACGAAGCGAACGTGCCTGTCGACTGCGCCACCGGCGAGTCGCGGACCAGGATGCGGAAGCCGTCCGTGTACGTCTCGATGTAGTCGAGGAGGGCGAACGCCGCCTGTTCGAGCAGCTCGCGCGGATGCCCCGCCGTCAGCGCCCCCGTCACACCGTCGAGGAGCGCCCGCATCTCGCGGTCCACCACCACCGCGTACAGCCCCTCCTTGCCGCCGAAGTGCTCGTACACGACGGGCTTGGAGACGCCGGCCTTCGCCGCGATCTCCTCCACCGACGTGCCCTCGAAGCCCTTGGCGGCGAAGAGCGTGCGGCCGATGTCCAGCAACTGCTCCCGGCGCTCGGCACCCGTCATCCGGGTCCGGCGCGCACGCCGGGGCTGCTTCTCTTTGCTGGAGGGGCTGGAATTGCTGGAGTCGGTCGCCACGTCGTCAATCATGCCGCGCCGACGGTCTTCTGTTTCCGGCGGGCGTCGATCCGCGACCGTGACGGCCACCGCACATCCGTCGCCCAGCCCAGCTGCTCGCACCAGCGGATGATCCGCGCCGACGAGTCGACCTGACCCTTGAGCACACCGTGCCGCGCCGACGTCGGATCGGCGTGGTGGAGGTTGTGCCACGACTCGCCGCAGGACAGGACCGCCAGCCACCACACGTTGCCGGAGCGGTCGCGCGACTTGAAGGGGCGCTTGCCCACCGCGTGACAGATCGAGTTGATCGACCACGTGACGTGGTGGAGCAGAGCGACCCGGACGAGCGAGCCCCAGAAGAACGCCGTGAAAGCGCCCCACCACGACATCGTCACCAGGCCGCCGACCAGCGGCGGGATCGCCAGCGACACGATCGTCCACAGCAGGAACTGACGCGAGACGAGACGGATCGCCGGGTCCTTGATCAGATCCGGCGCGTACTTCTCCTGCGACGTCTGCTCCTCGTCGAACATCCAGCCGATATGTGCCCACCACAGGCCCTTCATCAGGGCAGGCACCGTCTCGCCGAAGCGCCACGGCGAATGCGGGTCGCCCTCCGCGTCGGAGAACTTGTGGTGCTTGCGGTGATCCGCCACCCAGCGGACCAGCGGCCCCTCCACCGCCATCGACCCCGCCACGGCGAGCGCGATCCGCAACGGACGCTTCGCCTTGAAGGAGCCGTGCGTGAAGTACCGGTGGAAACCGATCGTGATGCCGTGGCAGCCCAGGTAGTACATGAACACGAGCAGACCGAGGTCCAGCCAGCTCACCCCCCAGCCCCAGACCAGCGGCACCGCCGCCACCAGGGCGAGGAACGGGACGATGATGAACAGGAGCAGCGTGATCTGCTCGAGGGACCGTTTCTGCTCACCGCCGAGCGTCGCGGACGTGGACGCGGGAGAGGACGCCGATGAGGCGTCGGTCGTCGATCGCGAAGCGTCTTCGATCACATCGGTGTCGGAATACGCATCGGAAGATGTCGGCATGGGCACGTCCCCTGTGGGGTCGAGGGTTGAGGGTCACGACGCGAGTGCGGCGGGCGCACGATCACGGGTTCCGCGTAATCTACGGTCCCGTAACTTACGGCGTCGTAAGTATGGCAGCGCGGAACCTGGCGGCAAGAGGCTGCGAGTCCGTGCCGCGATGTGACACCTATCCTTGGAAACGGTCGGACAGCGCGGTCCGCTCTCTACTTCCCCCGGAACGCGGATTCCCATCCGGCCGGGGACCCCCCTCCCAGACCTGACGTGCTTCAACACTGCAAGGAGCCGCACCTGTGAGCAGTGCCGACGACCAGACCACCACAGCCAGCACCGAGCTGCGCGCCGACATCCGCCGCCTCGGCGATCTGCTCGGCGAGACCCTCGTACGTCAGGAGGGCTCGGAGCTCCTCGAACTGGTCGAGAAGGTCCGCCGCCTGACCCGCGAGGACGGCGAGGCCGCAGCCCGCCTGCTCGGTGGCACCGAACTGGAGACCGCGGCCAAGCTGGTCCGCGCCTTCTCCACGTACTTCCACCTGGCCAACGTGACCGAGCAGGTCCACCGCGGACGCGAGCTGCGCGCCCGGCGCGCCGCCGAGGGCGGACTCCTCGCCCGTACGGCGGACCGGCTCAAGGACGCCGACCCCGAGCACCTGCGCCAGACCGTGGAGCACCTCAACGTGCGCCCCGTCTTCACCGCGCACCCCACCGAGGCCGCACGCCGCTCCGTCCTCAACAAGCTGCGCCGCATCGCCGAGCTCCTGGAAACCCCGGTCATCGAGTCCGACCGGCGCCGCCACGACACCCGCCTCGCCGAGAGCATCGACCTGGTGTGGCAGACCGACGAGCTGCGCGTGGTCCGTCCGGAACCCGCGGACGAGGCACGCAACGCCATCTACTACCTGGACGAGCTGCACGCCGGCGCCGTCGGGGACGTACTCGAAGACCTCACCGCCGAACTCGACCGGGTCGGCGTCGAGCTGCCCGAAGGCACCCGTCCGCTCACCTTCGGCACCTGGATCGGCGGCGACCGCGACGGCAACCCGAACGTGACGCCCGCCGTCACCTGGGACGTCCTGATCCTCCAGCACGAGCACGGCATCAACGACGCCGTCGCCCTCGTCGACGAGCTGCGCGGCTTCCTCTCCAACTCCATCCGCTACACCGGAGCCACCGAGGAGCTCAAGGCCTCCCTCCAGCTCGACCTGGAGCGGCTGCCCGAGATCAGCCCCCGCTACAAGCGGCTGAACTCCGAAGAGCCCTACCGCCTCAAGGCCACCTGCATCCGGCAGAAGCTGGAGAACACCAAGGAGCGCCTGGCCCGCGGCACGTCCCACGAGGACGGGCGCGACTACCTCGGCACCGGTGAACTCCTGCACGACCTCACCCTCGTCCAGACCTCGCTGCGCGAGCACAAGGGCGGTCTGTTCGCCGACGGCCGGATGAACCGCACGATCCGCACGCTCGCCGCGTTCGGTCTGCAGCTCGCCACCATGGACGTACGGGAACACGCCGACGCCCACCACCACGCGCTCGGCCAGCTCTTCGACCGCCTGGGCGAGGAGTCCTGGCGTTACGTGGACATGCCGCGCGAGTACCGGCAGAAGCTGCTCGCCAAGGAACTGCGCTCGCGCAGGCCGCTCGGCCCCTCCCCGGCTCCGCTCGACGCCGCCGGGGAGAAGACCCTCGGGGTCTTCCTCACCATCAAGAAGGCCCTTCAGGTCTTCGGGCCCGAGGTCATCGAGTCCTACATCATCTCCATGTGCCAGGGCGCGGACGACGTCTTCGCGGCGTCCGTCCTCGCACGCGAGGCCGGACTCATCGACCTGCACGCGGGCTGGGCGAAGATCGGCATCGTGCCGCTCCTGGAGACGACGGACGAGCTGCGCGCCGCCGACGTCATCCTCGACGAGATGCTCGCCGACCCCTCGTACCGCAAGCTGGTGGCGCTTCGGGGCGACGTCCAGGAGGTCATGCTCGGCTACTCGGACTCCTCCAAGTTCGGCGGCATCACCACCTCGCAGTGGGAGATCCACCGCGCGCAGCGCAGGCTGCGTGACGTCGCGCACCGCTACGGCGTCCGGCTGCGCCTTTTCCACGGCCGTGGCGGCACGGTCGGCCGTGGCGGCGGCCCCTCGCACGACGCGATCCTGGCTCAGCCCTGGGGCACCCTGGAGGGCGAGATCAAGGTGACCGAGCAGGGCGAGGTCATCTCCGACAAGTACCTCGTGCCTTCGCTGGCCCGGGAGAACCTGGAGCTGACGGTCGCGGCCACGCTGCAGGCCTCGGCCCTGCACACGGCTCCCCGCCAGTCCGACGAGGCGCTCGCCCGCTGGGACGCGGCGATGGACGTCGTCTCGAACGCGGCGCACTCCGCCTACCGCGAGCTCGTCGAGGACCCGGACCTGCCGACGTACTTCCTCGCCTCGACGCCGGTGGACCAGCTCGCCGACCTGCACCTGGGCTCGCGGCCCTCCCGCCGCCCCGGTTCGGGTGTCTCGCTCGACGGCCTGCGCGCCATCCCGTGGGTCTTCGGCTGGACGCAGTCGCGGCAGATCGTGCCGGGCTGGTTCGGCGTCGGCTCGGGCCTCAAGGCGCTGCGTGAGGCCGGTCTGGACACCGTGCTCGGCGAGATGCAGGAGCACTGGCACTTCTTCCAGAACTTCATCTCGAACGTCGAGATGACGCTGGCGAAGACGGACCTGCGGATCGCCCGCCACTACGTGGACACGCTCGTCCCCGACGAGCTGAAGCACGTCTTCGACGTGATCGAGGCGGAGCACGCGCTCACGGTGCGGGAAGTCCTGCGGATCACCGGCGGCGGGGAGCTCCTGGGCACCCACCCGGAGCTCCAGCAGACGTTCGGCATCCGGGACGCCTACCTGGACCCGATCTCCTACCTCCAGGTCGCCCTCCTGAAGCGCCAGCGGGACGCTGCCGCGGCGGGCGAGGAAGCGGACCCCTTGCTGGGGCGCGCGCTTCTCCTCACGGTCAATGGTGTGGCTGCGGGGCTGCGGAACACCGGCTGATTTCTGCTGGCGGGGGCGCCTGCCGCGCGGGGCGGGCGGGGCGTTCGTCGCCGCCGGGCCCTGGCGGGGCGCCCTCGGCCCGGGTCCCGGCGGGTCCGACGGAGGCGCCCCGGTGCCGCCGATTCCCGCGGGGTGCCACCTGTCCTGCCGGATTTTTCCCCGCCCACCCACCCATTACCCCAGGTAATCGGGTGGGTGGGCGAGAGGCATCCGCCGCGAAGCGGCGGGCTCGTGTGTGGCCGGAGTCAGAACACCAGCGCCGCGAAAGACGCCGTCAGGAGTACGCCGCCCGCCAGGGCCAGGGCCCACGCCGTGCGGGGCAGGCGCAGGCCGCCCGCCACCACCACCGAGGACAGCAGCAGCGCCCCGCCGAGCGGCAGCCACGCGTGGAGGAACCCGGGCCCACCCGTGCGGACCACCTCGGAGGTGCCCGGCTTCACGACCACCGGAATCCGCACCCCCTTCTTCTCCCCGATCGAGCGGTCGATCACGACCTGCTCGCGCGCCTCGGAGCCGGCGGACGAGGACGAGGATGAGGACGAGGGCGAGGACGAAGGGACGTACGGCCCGGAACACTTGTCGGACGAGCAGCGCGTCACCCGCATCGTGCCCCGCTCACGCTCATCCGAGAGCATCACGTGCCGCGCCGTGCCCCAGGACGCCCAGACGCCCGCGACAAGCAGCAGCGCCGCGAGCCCGCCCATCACCGTCCGGCGTACGAGAAGCAGCGCGTTCATGGCGGCGATCCTTGGCCATGGCGCTGCGCCGAGTCAACAGCTCAGGAGTTGTACGCGCTCTGCGCCCGCTCCAACCCCTCGATCACCAGCGCCTCGGCCGCATCCGCCGCCCGGTCCACGAAGTAGCCGAGCTCCTTGCGCTCCGCCGACGAGAAGTCCTTCAGGACGAAGTCCGCCACCTGCATCCGACCCGGCGGACGCCCGATCCCGAACCGCACCCGGTGGTAGTCCGGGCCCATCGCCTTCGTCATCGACTTCAGACCGTTGTGACCGTTGTCGCCGCCGCCCAGCTTCAGCCGCAGCGTGCCGTGGTCGATGTCCAGCTCGTCGTGGACCGCGACGATGTTCGCCGTCGGCACCTTGTAGAAGTCGCGCAGCGCCGTCACGGGACCGCCCGACACGTTCATGTACGACATCGGCTTCGCCAGCACGACACGGCGGCTCGCCGGACCCGCGGGACCGATCCGGCCCTCCAGCACCTGCGCCTGCGTACGCCCGCTCCGCTTGAACGAGCCGCCGATCCGCTCCGCGAGGAGATCGGCCACCATGAAACCCACGTTGTGCCGGTTCATGGCGTACCCAGGGCCTGGATTGCCCAGACCCACGATCAGCCAGGGCGCGCTGGGGTCCGTCGTCATCTGCATGTCTCCTTCATAGCCCAACCGCCGCCCCGCGCAGGAGCGCGGAGCGGCGGTTGGGAGAGTCGAACTCAGCCGAAACTGGATCGAGCTCGGTCGATCGCGATCGAGGCTCAGGCCTCGGTGGCGTCGGCCTCGCCCTCGGTGGCCTCGGCCTCTTCGGCCTGCGCGGCCAGAACCTGGAGAACGACCACGTCGTCCTCGACGTTCAGCGTGGTGCCGGCGGGCAGCGGGATGTCCTTGGCGAGGATGGTCGCACCGGCCTCGAGACCGGCGATGGAGACGGTGACCGACTCCGGGATGTGCGTGGCCTCGGCCTCGACGGGCAGCGCGTTGAGCACGTGCTCGAGCAGGTTGCCGCCCGGGGCGAGCTCGCCCTCGGTGTGGACGTAGATGTCGACGTTGACCTTCTCGCCCTTGCGGACGAGGAGGAGGTCGACGTGCTCGAGGATGCCGGTACGCACGGCGTCACGCTGGACGGCCTTGGGGATGACCAGCTGGCTCTTGCCGTCGATGTCCAGGTTGATCAGGACGTTCGCGGTCTTGAGCGCCATCAGGGTGCCGTGGTGCGGCAGGGCGATGTGGACGGGGTCCGCGCCGTGGCCGTAGACGACGGCGGGCAGCTTGTCGGCGCGACGCAGACGGCGGGCGGCACCCTTGCCGAACTCGCTGCGGACCTCGGCGGTGATCTTCACCTCGGGCATGTGCACTCCTCGTATGAGCGGTGACGAAACAGAGTCGGTCACCCGGCCACGACTTACTGGCCTGCTACGAAGAGCGCGTCGATAACGGACCGCCGTACTGCTATGAGTACGGCCTCCCTCGCCGAGCAACTCCGTGAGTCTACCCGGCGGGGAGGCCGCCTCAGAAATCGATCTTCAGTAAGCCCGCAGGGGACTAGGCCTGCTCGTCGAAGAGGCTCGTCACCGAACCGTCCTCGAAGACCTCACGCACCGCGTTCGCGATGGTCGGCGCGATCGAGAGCACCGTGATCTTGTCGAGCTCCAGGTCGCCCGGGTCGGGCAGCGTGTCCGTGAACACGAACTCGCTCACCTTGGAGTTCTTCAGACGGTCCGCGGCCGGGCCGGACAGCACACCGTGCGTCGCCGTCACGATGACGTCCTCCGCACCGTGCGCGAACAGCGCGTCGGCGGCGGCGCAGATCGTGCCACCCGTGTCGATCATGTCATCGACCAGGACGCAGACGCGGCCCTTCACCTCACCCACGACCTCGTGGACGGTGACCTGGTTGGCGACGTCCTTGTCACGGCGCTTGTGCACGATGGCCAGCGGGGCGCCCAGACGGTCGCACCAGCGATCGGCGACACGGACGCGACCGGCGTCGGGGGAGACCACGGTCAGCTTGTCGCGGTCGACCTTCGCGCCCACGTAGTCCGCGAGGATCGGCAGCGCGAAGAGGTGGTCGACCGGGCCGTCGAAGAAGCCCTGGATCTGATCCGTGTGCAGGTCGACCGTGAGAATGCGGTGCGCGCCCGCGGTCTTCATCAGGTCGGCGACCATGCGGGCCGAGATCGGCTCACGGCCGCGGTGCTTCTTGTCCTGGCGCGCGTAGCCGTAGAACGGCACGATCACGGTGATGGAGCGGGCCGACGCGCGCTTCAGCGCGTCGATCATGATCAACTGCTCCATGATCCACTTGTTGATCGGAGCCGTGTGGCTCTGGATCAAGAAGCAGTCCGCGCCACGAGCCGACTCCTGGTACCGCACGTAGATCTCGCCGTTGGCGAAATCGAAAGCCTTCGTCGGCACGATGCCGACACCCAGCTTGTGTGCGACCTCCTCGGCCAACTCGGGGTGGGCGCGGCCGGAGAAGAGCATCAACTTCTTCTCGCCGGTCGTCTTGATCCCGGTCACAGCACTAGTCTCCTCAGACGAGTTCTTCCCGCTGCCGTCCCCGCACGCTCCGGAAAATTGCGTTCCGCTGCGCTGAGCCGGCCGAAATGGTGTGCATCTATCACGGTACGCCGTGTCCGACGCACCTGTTTCCGGTCAGCTTCCGCCATCCGAAATCCTGGACTCCCCGGACGCCGACTCCGCAGCCCTCGCCGCCGGACTCCCCGGACGCTTGCGCGCCACCCAACCCTCGATATTCCGTTGCTGGCCACGGGCCACAGCCAGCGAACCGGCCGGAACATCCTTCGTGATGACCGAACCCGCCGCCGTATAAGCGCCGTCCCCGACAGTGACAGGAGCCACAAACATGTTGTCCGAACCGGTCTTGCAGTGCGACCCCACCGTCGTGTGGTGCTTCGCCTCGCCGTCGTAGTTCACAAAGACGCTCGCAGCGCCGATGTTGGTGAAATCACCGATCGTCGCGTCACCCACGTACGACAGATGCGGAACCTTCGAGCCCTCACCGATCGTCGCGTTCTTCATCTCCACGTACGTGCCCGCCTTGGCCTTCACACCGAGCCGCGTGCCCGGCCGCAGATACGCGTACGGACCGACGCTCGCCTGCTCCCCGACCTCGGAGTCGTACGCGACCGTGTTGTCCACGCGCGCCCCCGCACCCACCTTGGTGTTCCGCAGGCGGGTGTTGGGCCCGACCTCGGCACCCTCACCGAGATGCGTGTCGCCCTGGAGCTGCGTCCCCGGGTGCACCAGGGCATCCTGCTCGTACGTCACCGTCGCGTCGATCCACGTCGACGCCGGATCCACGACCGTGACACCCGCCAGCATGGCCTCGGTCAGCAGGCGGTCGTTCAAGGTACGGCGGGCCTCGGCCAGTTGTACGCGGTTGTTGATCCCCGCGATCTCCTGGTGGTCACGGGTGACAGCCGCCCCCACCCGATGCCCCGCCTCACGGAGGATCCCCAGAACATCGGTCAGGTACTCCTCGCCCTGACTGTTGTCCGTACGCACCTTGCCGAGGGCCTTCGCGAGCAGCTGCCCGTCGAACGCGAAAACGCCGGAGTTGATCTCACGGATCGCGCGCTGCGCCTCGGTGGCGTCCTTGTGCTCGACGATGCCGGTCACGGCGCCGCTCTCGCCGTCCCGCACGATGCGGCCGTAGCCGGTCGCGTCCGGGACCTCGGCGGTCAGCACCGTCACGGCGTTGCCGTCCTCGGTGTGCGTCGCGGCCAGCTTCCGCAGGGTCGCACCGGTCAGCAGCGGGGTGTCGCCGCAGACGACGATGACGGTCCCGTCCAGGGCGCCGCCGAGCTCGTCGAGACCGATACGGACGGCGTGACCGGTGCCCTTCTGCTCGCTCTGGTACGCGGTGCGCACGTCAGGGGCGATGGTCCCGAGATGCGCGACGACCTTCTCGCGCGCGAAGCCGACGACGGTGACGAGCCGCTCGGGGCTCAGTGCGTACGCGGCTTCGAGCACATGCCCGATGAGGGAACGCCCGCAGATCTCATGCAGGACCTTGGGGGTGGCCGACTTCATGCGGGTGCCCTCACCCGCTGCGAGGACGACGACGGCTGCCGGGCTGTTGGCGCTCACGGGGGTGCCCTTCGGCTTCGGATGTGCGGGGAGTGGACATCCGCAGGATACCGGGGCGTTGTGGGGCGGAAATGAGTGCGGGTCCTGACCTTGCAGTCAGGACCCGAACAGAAGGCTCGTGAGCCGTGGCTCCCCCGCAAGGATTCGAACCTTGTCCTACTAGTACCAAAAACTAGTGTGCTGCCAGTTACACCACGGGGGACAGCGCCTCAGACCTTACCCGAGCCGAGTCGCGGCGTCTGTCACGATCCCCTTCCACCAACCCTCAATGCGGCAGTACAAATCGGCTCCCTGCCGAACTTTGATCACGAGGCAACCTCGGTAGTCATCGCCAGTGTTCTTCCGGACGGTGTTCGGGTTGTGCTTCTTCAGGGTCGTCCGCTGGAAGGTGGAGGCGTCGACCTCAACTATGTCGGCCCAGTACTGCTCTGCGGCGGCCACGTCGGCGGACTCGTGGATCATGACCCGGTAGTCCAGGCGTTCCGCTGCGATCCCGAGCAGGTCGAGCCAGGCAAGGTAGACACGGATCATATCCGGGTCGCTGTTGACGAAGATGACGCTCTCGCGGCGTGCGTACGGCTTGCTCTTCTGTCCCTCCGCCCAATAGAGGCCGACCCCCAGGACAAACAGCTCGCGATCGCTCAGCTCGCCGATCTCCTTGCTGGCCGCTTGCTTCGTGGCCTTGCGCTTGCCGTCCTGCTCGGAGCGGAGCTTCGTGAGCCCCTCCCGCATGAGTGCCTGCTGCTCTTCCGGCGTGTAGCGAGGCTCAGGCTTCGGCAGATCCCGCACCCACAACGAGATCGAACTCTTCGAGCACCCCAGCTCCACCTGGATCTGGTCGTAGGTCAGGCCTTGGAGCCGCAGCTCCCGCGCCCGCTCTCTCAGGTCGTCCTTCGCGTTCGGTCGCTTCGTCCACTCCGGCTGCGGCTCGCCCTGCACCAGCCGGTTCAGGATGTCGTTGTTGAAGACCTTCAGCTCATCCCTGATCTGCCGAAGGCTCAGCCCCTCCCGCCGCAGCGCGATCGCCCGCTCCCGCAGCCCCTCGAAGTCGGCGTACTTGCCCGTGATTTCCGTCATGCGACGACCCTCGTCCGGAATGCGGACCTCCGGCCGCGAACGGTGAGTGGTTAAGCAGTTCGAGGGATTTCGGGGCGTTTCGTTTGGTCACGGCCAGCGCGTGTGTTCGATCACCGGGCCGGAAACTCGCCGGAAAAGGAGGGCTTGTCGCCCGTAGGCTGGACGGCATGACCACGACGGGGGAGAAGCACACCACGGCCGTGACCGGCCCGTGGTGGTGGGAGCGGCGGCGTAGCGCCGTGCTTGATGTGGGGCTCGCGCTGGCCTCTGCGGTGGAGTGCGGGGCCGAGGGGATCGCGTTCGCGGGGGATACGGGGATTCCCGCGGCGGTGGGTGTGGGGTTCGGGGTGCTCGCCGGGCTGTCGCTGGTGCTGCGGCGCCGGTGGCCGATCGCCGTGGTGTTGATCGCGATCGCGATCACGCCTGCCCAGATGGGGGTCTTCCTGACCATCGTGGGGCTGTACACGCTGGCCGCGTCCGAGTTGCCCCGGCGGATCATCGGGTCGCTCGCCGGTATGTCGCTGCTCGGGACGCTCATCGTCACGCTGGTACGGACACGGCAGGACATGAGGAGCGGGGATCTGGGGTTCGCGGAGGGGTTCATACCGTTCATCGCGATCACCACCTCCATCGGTCTGACCGCGCCGCCGATTCTGCTCGGGCTGTATGTCGGGGCGCGGCGGCGGCTCATGGAGAGTCTTCGGGAGCGTGCCGACAGCCTGGAGCGCGAGTTGCAGTTGCTCGCCGAGCGGGCCGAGGAGCGTGCGGAGTGGGCGCGTAATGAGGAGCGGACCCGGATCGCGCGGGAGATGCATGACGTCGTCGCGCATCGGGTGAGTCTGATGGTCGTGCATGCGGCCGCCTTGCAGGCCGTGGCGAGGAAGGATCCGGAGAAGGCCGTGAAGAACGCCGCTCTGGTGGGTGACATGGGTCGGCAGGCGCTGACGGAGCTGCGCGAGATGCTCGGTGTGCTGCGCAATGGGGAGTCCAGGCCCGCGGCGGGCGGTCGGCACGGTTCGGTCTCCGACGCGCTGCCGCTGGCGGCCGTGGGGTTCGCCGCGGCGGCTGCCGCCTCGCGTGCGGTGGACGAGGACGGGCCGTGCCTGGCGGAGCTCGACGAGCTGGTGGGGCAGTCGCGTGCGGCGGGGATGGCGGTCGCGCTGTCCGTGGAGGGCGAGTCCCGTGAGTACGCGGCGGACGTGGAGCAGACCGCGTATCGCGTGGTTCAGGAGGCGTTGACCAACGTGCACAAGCACGCCGCGGGCGCCAAGACGTATGTCCGGCTCGCGCACCGGGGTGCGGAGATCGCGATGCAGGTGGAGAACGAGCCGCCGCCGGAGGCGGGCCCGGGGGACGCGCGGTTGCCCAGTGGGGGCAACGGTCTGGTGGGCATGAAGGAACGTGTCGTCGCGCTGGGCGGGGTGTTTGTGTCGGGGCCGACGGACGCGGGTGGTTTCCGGGTGTCGGCGGTCCTTCCCGCGGCTGCCGTCGTCGCTGAGGCTTAGGCCTTGGGCCTTGGGCCTGAGATCTCAGCTCTCAGGTCTCAGCTCTCAGATCTCAGCTCTCAGCTCTGAGACCGGCCTCCGCCTTCAGCCTTCAGCCTGCTTTCAGGCGCTCCGGCCGTGTGCCCGATGCCAGCGTGGCGAGGGCCTCGTCGATGTGGGAGCCGAGGTACCAGTCGCCGCTGTGGTCGAGGCTGTAGACGCGGCCTTCGGCGTCGATCGCCAGGAGTGCCTGGGTCTCGGTCTCTTCTCCTATGGGGCAGACCTCGGTGTCCAGGGCGCGGCCCAGGTCGCCGAGGGTGCGGGCCAGGTGGAGGCCGTACAGGGGGTCCAGGTGGACGGTGGCGGGCGCTATGTGGCGGCCGGGGCCCTGCGGGGTGATGTGCAGTCCGCCGAACTCGGCCCACGCCTCGACGGCGGCGGGGAAGACGGCGTGCTGGTGTCCGGCGGGTGAGGTGTGGCCGCGCAGGACGTCGGCCCAGATCTCGGCCTGCTTTATGTCCCAGCGTCCGGGGCGCCAGCCCGCGGCCCGCAGGGCGGCGTCGATCGGGACGGGGAAGCGGGGCGTCGCGGCGGCCGTGGTGGGGTGTGCGGGGTGCTCGGTGCGCTGTTCCGTGTGTTCCGTGTGTTCCGGGTGCATGGGGGCCCTCGTAGCGGTTCGTGGCTTGGGTGCGCGGTTCGGCGGGAGTCAGGATTCCGGTGTCGTGGGGTCCACGATCCGTACGCCGAAGTGCGCTGTGAGGGCGGTGCAGGAGCGGCAGGGGCGGGCGAATCCGCCGTGCAGGGGGTCGCCGTCCTCGCGGATGCGACGGGTGGTGAGTTTGGCGTGTTTGAGCGCTTTGCGGGCTTCGCCGTTGGTCATGGGTTTTCGTGCCGCGCGTTTGGAGCGGCTGCCGTCGGCGGCCGTGAGGTGGCGTGAGATGAGGATGGCTTCGGCGCACCGCCCGGTGAAGCGCTCGCGCTGGCCGCTTGTGAGGGTGTCGAGGAAATCCTGTACGAGTGGGTGCAGAGCGGGAGGTTCCTCGCCGCGCCCCGCGGTACAGGTGAGCGTCGCGCCGCGTACGGAGAGCGCGGCGGCGACGGTGGGAAGTATGCCGTCGCGACGCTGGCGCAGCGTGGGCGCGTGCGCGGACGCGCTGCTCCAGCCGACGCGGGGATCCCCCGCGTCGACGGGGTTCTCGGTGATCGCCGAGGGCGCCGTCGTGGCCGCCGTGCGGCCGTCCGTACCGGTCTGAGCCGTGTGCATGGTGGTGCTTCCCTCCCCGCAACTCGCGGTGTGACCGCGTGTGCCACGCCCCCGCGTTGCGGGGACAGCCTGTCAAATGGGGCGGGTGGTGCGGAAGCTGGGGCACCGCGACACGCCCGGTTTTCGTCGCACGGTGACGGCCCGGTGGCTGCTGGTCATGGAACTGGAGGCCCGGTGACCGGTGTCGTCCTTGCGCATAGGCTGTCGACATCCGCAGACCGCGGAACGCAGGACGAGGTACGCACCATTCATGTACAGCGATCCGCAGAACCATTAACAGTGCCGCAGGGGGCAACCGCCATGACGACAGGTCGGCTGGGGCAGCAAGCCGCGCCGCCGAACGCGGCCTACGCCGGGCAGCTCGTGCACTTTCCGGATCCGGTCCGGGCCACGCGCCATCCCAGAGGCGTGCGCGTGGACGAGCACGGCTATCCGGACTTCTCGGCCTACGCGCGCGCGGCCGCCGAGATCGCCGAGCCCCCGGAGGGTTTCGGCGTCGACGAGCTGCGCCTGACGGACTACGTCTCCGCGAACGCGGCGATGGCCGCGGCGGATCATGACCTGTGGGACACGATTCCGCCGGTGGCGACCCCGCACGGCTGGACCTGGCACCACGTGCGGGGCGGCAGGCGCCTGGAGCTGGTCCCGGTGGAGGTGAAGGCGCTCCTTCGGCATCACGGCGGGCTCGCCACGACGCCGGTCGACCAGAACAAGAGGGGCACGCGCCCGCTCCAGGAGACCCGGCCGGCGCATCTCGCGCTGCCGAAGTCGGCGGTCGCGGTGACCGAGCAGGAGGTCCTCGGTGCCGAGGAGGAGCTTGGCTACCGGCTGCCCGGCGCCTACCGTTCTTTCCTGAAGGCGGCGGGCGGTTGCGCGCCGGTGGGTACGGCGCTCGACGCGGAGCTCGGTCTCCTGATCGACCAGCCGTTCTTCACGGTGCGGGACGAGGCCGCGGTCAACGATCTGGTGTACGTGAACAAATGCCTGCGCGACCATCTCACCAAGGATTACCTGGGAGTTGGGTTCGTGCAGGGCGGCATTCTCGCCGTGAAGGTCAAGGGTGATCGGATCGGGTCGGTGTGGTTCTGCGCGTACGACGACGCGCGGGACGTCTCGGAGGCGGCCTCCTGGGCGCCCGCCGAGCGGGTGCAGCGGCTGCTGCTGCCGTGCGGTGACGACTTCGACGCGTTCTTGTCCCGGCTCGCGGGTAACCCGCCGGAGTTGGAGACCGTGGCGAACCTGATGGTGGACGGTGGCTTCGCGCGCGCCGTCCCGGTGGGGGAGTGACTTGTCGATGGTGACCTTCGCGCAGGCGCAGGAGCGCGCCGAGGAGTGGATCAACGCCGATGTGCCCGGCTACCAGCATCGCGAGGTGCGGGTGCGGGAGTTCGAGCTCGGCTTCGTCGTATGGGCGGAGGACCGTGAGAGCGGTCCGGTGTCCGACGGCGGCCGTCAGCGGCTCGTCATCGCGCGGGACAGCGGTGAGGCCACGCTCTGGCCGGGCCTGCCGGTCGGTGAGGTGATCCGCCGGTACGAAGAGGAGTACGGCGCCCCGGACGTGGCGCCGGAGGATTCGACTCCGGCCCCGCCCGAGCGGGTCGACCTGAATCAGACGTCGTTCCTGTTGAGCCCTCCCGAGTGGCTCCAGGAGGCGGCGGACAAGCTGGGCATTCCCGATCGCCGGGCGGATTCGACGCGGGGGTCGGCTTCTTCGGACGCGTCGGTGCCGGGTGCTCCCGCGGCACCCGCGGCTCCTGCGCCGCCCGCCGCGCCCGCGGCACCCGTGGCTCCCGCCGCCTCCGCCGCTCCCGAAGCGCCCGGCGGCGGTACGCCGTGGCCCGCGGCCGGGGCGTCGAGTGCGCCCGCGGGGGCCACCCCGTGGGCCGGTACGGACACCAACGCGGACAACGGCGACGACCGTTCGGTACCGGCGCCCGCGACGGTGTTCGCGCCGCCGCTGGTCGGCGGCGACGATGACGACACCCCGCCGCCCGGTGTGGCGCCGGAGGCCAAGACCGCGCTCATGCAGCGCGGCAGCGGCCTTCCGTCGACGACGGTGGCACCCGCGTACGACGGGTCGAGCACGCCGCCGCCCCCGGGCGCCGGTGTTCCCGACCCGGCCGCGTACGGCTATCCGCAGGGTCCCGGCGCGCAGCCCCCGGCGGCTCCGGGGCCGAACCTGCCCCCGCCGCCCGCCGGTTCCGCGGTGAACCTGCCGCCGCCTCCTGGCGTGAGCGCCCCGGATCCGGCCGCGTACGGCTACCCGCAGGGTCCTGGCCCCGCCGCCGCTCAGCCTCAGCGCTCCGTGCCCCCTGGCGCGGGCGACATCGCCGACGCCGCGACAAGCAAGGCGCAGTCGCCGCCGCGTGGCGCCCGTGGTGGCGGCGCGGGCACACCGCCGCCTCCCAGCGCGCCGGGGACTCCCGGTGTGCACCCGGGGAGTACGCCGCCGCCGTCCGGGCCCGGTGTTCCGGGCACTCCGGCGGGCGGTTACGTCCCGACGCAGCTCGTCTCGTCGCTCGGCCCCGACGGACCTCAGCCGCCCGCGGCTCCGGGCGCGCCCCAGCCTCCCGGCACTCCGCCTCCCGGTGGCGGTGTCCACCATGCCGCGACGATGCTGGCCGACCCGAGCCTGGGCGGCCCCGGTGGCATCAAGCCGCCCGGCGCTCCCGGTGCCCCGCAGCCTCCCGGCCCGCCCGGTGTTCCCGGCGCGCCCCAGCCTCCCGGCCCGCCCGGCGCTCCGGGTACGCCTCCCGGCGGCGGTGTCCACCATGCCGCGACGATGCTGGCCGACCCGAGCCTGGGTGGCCCCGGTGGCATCAAGCCGCCTGGCGCTCCCGGCGCCCCGCAGCCTCCCGGTCCGCCCGGTGCCCCTGGTGCTCCCGGCGCGCCCCAGCCCCCCGGCGCGCCCGGCGCCCCCGGTACCGGCGGCGGTGGCGTCCACCACGCCGCGACCATGCTGGCCGGACCCGCGGTCGGCGGTCCCGGCGCACCCATGCCGCCGCAGGGGCCGGGCGCCCCCCAGGGCGCTCCGGGCATGCCGCCGCCCGCCGCGGGCCGGCCCTACGGCTACCCGCAGCCGCCCACGGGGCAGCCGACCGTCGGCCCCGGCTACCAGGCCGTCCTGCGCTACCGCGCGCAGGACGGCTCCGAGCAGCAGCTCATCCGCCGCTCGGCGCCCGGAACGCCGCACCCGGAGTGGCAGATCCTGCACGAGCTGCGCGGCATGAACGTGCCGCCGCAGCAGGTGCTCGAACTCCACACGGAGCTGGAGTCCTGCGAGCTGCCCGGCGCGTACTGCGCCCGCATGATCCGTGAGACGTGGCCGCAGGCGCGGATCACGAGCATCGCCCCGTACGGCAGGGACCACGCGTCCCGGCAGGGCGGCATGCAGCAGCTCATCGCGCACCAGGGCGAGCTGCACCAGGTCGCGGACGGTCCCGCGCGCCCCGCTCCGGTGCGGGCGCCGCTGCCGCAGGTGCAGCCCGCGCCGCCGATCCCGCCGGAGGGTGTGGCGCAGGAACTGGCGGGCGCGTTCAGGCCGGGCATCTTCCGCTTCGACCAGCGGGCGGTCTCCCGGCAGGGCGTGCCCGACCTCGTGGCGCACACGCTCGTCGTGGCGGGTCTGCCCATCGACTTCGGGCCGTTCTTCTGGGCGCAGGCCCAGCCGGGGCGCCCGGTGCCGACCCTCGCCGAGACGGCGCAGGAGCGCGGGGTGCAGGCCGCGTCGGACGCGGGCTCGTACCTCGTCATGGGCAGTGACTTCGGCCGCGCGATCTGCGTCCAGTACGGCACGGCGAACATCGTCGCCGTGCCCGTGGAGGCAGGTCCCGGCGGTGCTCCGGTGCCGCCGCAGTTCGTGAACACGGGTCTGCCCGAGTTCGCGCGCTGCCTGGCGCTGCTCGGCCGCATGTGGCGGCTGCGCTTCGGGCTCAACCAGGAGCAGGCGGGCCGCTGGACCGTCGACTTCCAGGGCCAGCTTGCGGCGCTCGACCCGGCGGCGCTCGCGTCGCCGGAGAGCTGGTGGTCGGTGCTGCTCGAGCAGATGTGGGACGGCCTGCTCTGATCGGCCCCGGCGGAGGCGACGTACGCATCGTGAGGCGCTCGGCCCTGTGGGGGCCGGGCGCCTCGTCCGTTTTTCGACGTGGTTCAGGAGCCGGGGCGCGACGATGGGGCGACCCGATCGACCCGATTCCGGCTTCTGGCTGCAAATGGCGCATCCTTGAGCAGATGAGATGCGCGGAGTGTCGCGGTATGAGCACTTCGGCTTGATCCATCAAGATGTGCGCCAATCGCGTAGTACGCGCGTGGTGCGTCGGAGGAGGGATTCAAGGATGAGCAGCGGTGCAACGGCCTCGGAGCACGGTTTCGTCGCCGTGCGCGGGCGTGGCTACCGTCCCGAGCAGGTGGACGCGTACGCCCTCGATCTGTCCCAGGACCGCGACGGCGCGTGGGAGCGTGCCGCCCGCCTCACTGTCCTCGCCAAGGAGATGGAGGCGGAGGCGGAGCGGCTGCGGGACGTGGTGTCGCGGCTCGCGCCTCAGACGTACGAGACGTTGAGTGAGCGCGCGCGGAACATCCTCGCCCTGGGTGAGGAGGAGGCCGCCGCCGTACGGACGACGGCCGAGGCCGATGTGCGGCGCGTGACGGAGGCGGCCGACGCGGAGGCGCGGGAGGTCCGTGAGGCCGCTCGCGCGTACGCCGACGAGGTGCTGGGCGAGGCGGACGAGCGGGCCAGGCAGCGGCTGCTCGCCTGCCGGGCCACCGCGGACGAGTCGCGGATCGCGGCCCGCCGTGACGTGAAGGAGTGGCGGGGCGAGGCCCTTGCCGCGCTGCGGGAGACGCGGGAGCGCGGTGCCGCGCTCCTGGAGGAGCAGGAGAAGGAGCACGCCGAGCGCTGGGCGGCCGCCGAGGCGGAGATCGCCGCGCGGGAAGCGGAGGTGGAGGCCTGGGAGGCCGCGCGCGTGGCCGCCGCTCAGGCCCGCCTCTCCGAGGCGAGGCGGGCTTCGGTCGAGGCGGAGGAGTCCGCCCGGCACGGGCAGGAGGACGCGGAGGCGCGGGGCGCCGAGCTGCTTGCCGCGGCGCGTGCGCGGGACGAGGGCATCGCCCGGGAGACCGAGCGGATGCTGCGGGAGCACGGGGAGGAGTGGGACGAGGTGCGGGGGCACATGGAGCATGTGCGCAGCAGCCTCGCCGCGCTGACCGGGCGGGCGACCGCCGAGGGTGCCCCCTAGGGGGCTGACCTACCTCCTCGTCACCCCCGCCAGGATCCAGCCCTCCACCGCCTCGTACCGCCTGCGCTGTTCCTCCGACTCCCGTGGGCCCGAGGACACCGTGCCGAGCCAGCCCAGGAAGAAGCCGAGGGGGATGGACGCGAGGCCTGTGGTGGTGAAGGGGAACCAGTTGAAGTCGTGGTTCGGGAACGCCGAAGTGGGGGCGCCCGAGACCAGGTTGGTGCCTGTCATGAGGATGATGGAGCCGAGGGTGCCGCCGATCAGGGTCCACAGGAGGCCTCTGCGGGTGTAGCGGCGCCAGAAGAGGCTGTAGACGAGCGCCGGGGCGAGTGCCGACGCGCCCAGGCAGAAGGAGAGTGTGACCAGCGGCTGCAGATTGCGGTGCTGCACCATGACCGCGAGGACGATCGCCAGGCCTCCTATGGCGAGCGCCGATACGCGGGCCAGTGCCATCTCGCGGCGCGGGGTGATCTCCCTGCGCTGATGCGCGAAGACGTCGTGCGCCAGGGAGTTGGCGCAGGCCAGGATCATTCCGGCGACCGAGGCGAGCAGGGTCAGGAAGATCGCTGTGGTGACCGTCGTGAAGAGGAGGGTCTGCGCAGTCGACGCGTTCGCCCCGAACACCGCCCTTGAGCCCAGCAAGTACGCCGTGTTGCCCTGCGGGTCCGCCCGCGCGATCGCCGCCCGTCCGACCATCGCCGTCGCGCCGAAGCCGACGATCGCGATGACGAGGACGAAGAGCGCCACCGACGACACCGCCCAGGACATCGAGCGGCGCACCTCGCGCGCGCTGCGCGCCGTGTACATCCGCATCGTGACGTGCGGCAGACAGGCGCCGCCCAGTACCACCGTCAGTTCCGAACTGATCATGTCCAGACGGGGGTTGGGGCCGCCCTGGAACTGAAGCCCGGACTGGAGGAAGGCCGGGCCGGCCCCGCTGCCCTGCTCCGCGGCGGCGAGCAGCGCGCCCGGGTCCCAGTCGAAGCGGCGCAGGATCAGGGCGGCGATGACCACTCCGGAGCCGAGCAGCATCACGATCTTCAGGATCTGGATGAGGGCGGTGCCCTTCATGCCGCCGATCGCCGCGTAGCTGATCATGAGCGCGCCGAGTGCGACGACGCAGCCCGTCTTCACTCCTTCGCCGGAGAAACCGAGGATGAAGGAGAGCAGATCTCCCGCGCCCGCGAGCTGCACCAGCATGAGCGGGATCAGCGCGGCGAGCGTCGCCGCGCACGCCGTGATCCGTAC
This sequence comes from Streptomyces sp. NPDC058257, assembly GCF_042881845.1. Taxonomy (NCBI): domain Bacteria; kingdom Bacillati; phylum Actinomycetota; class Actinomycetes; order Kitasatosporales; family Streptomycetaceae; genus Streptomyces; species Streptomyces sp. NPDC058257. The sequence goes on along the minus strand of NZ_JBHVXJ010000004.1, from coordinate 140,571 downwards.
GGCGCGGCCGGGCATCCGGCGGGCCAGTACGTCGCCCATGGTGAACTGGCCCGCGTTGCGCAGGGGTTCGGCCAGCAGGAACATCAGCAGCATCAGGGACAGGGCCGTGCTCAGGGCCAGGACGACCCCGTCGTACCCGAGGAGCGCGATGACTCCGCCCGTGCCGAGCACGGTCGCCGCCGAGATGTAGTCGCCCGCGATGGCCAGGCCGTTGCGCATCGGGGAGAGGGAGCCGTAGCCGGCGTAGAACTCGCCGAGGTTGTCGCGGTCGGGGCCCGTCATCACGCACAGGAGCAGGGTGAGGGTGACGACGGCGGTGAACGCCACCAGGGACATGGCCTGTGCCGAGTCGGTGGCGAGTGTGACGGCGGGGCTCGTCGGCGTGCTGCCCGAGATCACCTGTTGGCCTCCAACTCCGCCAGTTTGCGCAGCCGTTCGGCCATCGGGTCGACCCGGAGGCGGGCCGTGAACTCGTACAGCGCTATCGCGATCAGGGTGACGGGGACCTGGCAGAGGCCGAGCAGCAGGCCGGTGGAGAGTCCGCCGGTGACCGTGTCCGTCATCAGGGACGGGGCGAAGGCGGAGAGGATCAGGAAGAGCGTGAAGTAGCCGAGCGCGGCGAGGGTGGCGACGCGGCGCTGCCAGCGGTAGGCGCTGCGCAGGTGGCGCAGGTCGCTGTGGCGGCCGAGTGCGGGGTGGCGGGGGAGCCTGGGGCGTGGCGGGGGTGGTGCGGGGGCGACGGGTTGCCAGGGGTAGGTGGGATAGGAGGGGGACGAGTCGTACGGGGGGAGGTGGGGGTGGTACGCGTGGTGGGGGTGCCGGGGCTGTGGGGGGTCGTTCGGTTGTTGAAGGCGGCCCGGTTGTTCTTGGCGGCCTGGTTGTTGGAGGCGGCCTGGTTGTTGGAGGTGGTGCGGTTGCTGAGCGGGGTGCGGTTGTTGGGGGTCGCGAGGGTGTTGGGGCTGGTGAGGGTAGGACAACCCGGTTCTCCTTGCGCGGCGTCGGTCCGGAGCGGGACCGCAGGGAGCGAGAGGTGAGGATCGAGCACGTTACTCGTAAGTAGTAGAGCCGCGAAGGGTTTTGCGCATACTGCTTGGTCGGTCTATTCGGCCGACCTGTTCACCGGGCGTTCGAGCGGGGTCGGCCCGCTGTTCTCCCCGTTCTCCAGGGCCTTCTCCGGGGCTCCGGCCTCCCCGTTCTCCAAAGCTCCGACCTCCCCGTTCTCCGGTGCTCCCGCTTCCCCGCCCTCCGGGCCCCGCACCCCGATCACCGGAAACCGCCGAGGCGCCAGGAACGCCAGTACGAGGAGCGCGAGGACCGCCGCGCACCCCGCCCCCACGTACACCGTGTCGACCGCCGAGTCGACCGCCCGGCGCAGCCGTTCGGGATCGGCGACCGAGGCCGGGTTCTCCAGAGCGTGGGCCACCGAGTCCAGGGAGCCCGCGCCGCCGAGCCGCGAGGTGAGGACCCCGTTGGCGATCGCGCCGAAGAGGGCGGCGCCCAGGGTCTGGCCTATCTGGCGGCAGAAGAGGATGGACGCGGTGGCCGTGCCGCGCTCGGACCAGCCCACGGTGGACTGCACCCCGACGATCAGCGGCAGTTGGAAGAGCCCGAGTGCCGCGCCGAGAAGCAGCATGATCAGGGCAGGCTGCCAGGCCTGCCCCGGGTAGGGCAGGAGGGGGAACGCGAAGAGGAAGAGGGCGGCCCCGCCGATGCCGATGAGCGCCGTGTCGCGGAAACCGAGCCTGCGGTAGACGTGCTGGCTCAGGGCGGCGGAGACCGGCCAGCTCAGCGTCATGACGGAGAGCACGAACCCGGCGGCGATCGGCGCGAGGCCGAGCACGGACTGGGCGTACGTCGGCAGGAAGACCGTCGGCGCCACCATCAGGAGGCCGAGCGCGCCGAGGGCGAGATTGACCGCCGCGATGGTGCGCCTGCGCCAGACCCAGCCGGGGATGATCGGCTCCGCCGCGCGCCGCTCGATGACCACGACCGCTCCGGCGAGCAGCAGTCCGCCCGCGAACAGCGCGAGCGACCGCGGCGACAGCCAGCCCCACGCGACGCCGCCCTGTACGAGCGCGGTGAGCAGGACGCCGCCGCAGGCGAAGACGGTGAGCGCGCCCGCCCAGTCGACGCGCCCCCGGGTGACCGCCGCGCGCTGCGGCTCGTGCAGGTGGCGCACGATCAGCCAGAGGGCCACGGCGCCGATGGGCAGGTTGATCAGGAAGATCCAGCGCCAGTCGGCGTACGCGGCGATCAGACCGCCCAGCGCCGGGCCCGCGATCGACGAAGTGGCCCACACGGTGGACAACTTGGCCTGGATCTTGGGGCGTTCCTTGAGCGGGTAGAGGTCGGCGGCGAGCGTCTGCACCGTCCCCTGGAGCGCGCCGCCGCCCAGGCCCTGGACGACGCGGAAGGCGATGAGCGCCCCCATGTTCCAGGCCACCGCGCACAGGGCCGAGCCGAGCAGGAAGAGGATGCTGCCCGCGATGAGCACGGGCTTGCGGCCGAAGGTGTCGGAGAGCTTGCCGTAGATGGGCAGGGTGACCGTGACGGCGAGCAGATAGCCGGAGAAGAGCCAGGAGAAGACGGAGAAGCCGCCGAGGTCGCCGACGATCTGCGGGATGGCGGTCGAGACGATCGTGGAGTCCAGGGCGGCGAGCGCCATGGCGAGCATGAGGGCGGCGACGACGGGGCCGCGGCGCCGCCGGTCGTCCGAACCCGAGGGTGTGCCGTCCGCGTCCACCGAGATTCCTTCCCCCTGCATCTATTTACTCCGGGCCACCTTCTCACCCGGTGTACCTCCGGGGCAGGGGTGGAGAGCATCCCGGCAGGTGGGCCGGTGTCCCGTCCGCAGGAGGGTGGAGCGACCCCGAGAACGGCTCCACCGGCAGGTGGAGTTCCCCTAAGGGATCCTCCGTACTACGGACCGGGGGCCGTTCGTACTGCCGGAGGACGAGAAGGCCCCGCCCGCTTCTTAGATTGGCTTTATGCCGACGGGGGCGGGCCGCAGGAGGCCTCGGTTCGGACAAGCCACACCTTCGGGGGTGGGGTTTTCCCCAGCAGAAGACTGCGCTGAGCACCAGCGCGCAGGACCCGTCGGACGACCAGACTCTTTATGCGTGGCGAACACGCCTGACTGAACGCGTTACCGACTTAGGAGACTTACCGTGACATCGGCTGTAACCATTCCCAGGCACGGGGGCACTGGAGGGCGTACGGCCGTGGTGGCACGGGCGCGCCAGGTCGTGAAGGCGTACGGGTCCGGGGAGACCCGGGTAGTGGCGCTCGACGAGATCGATGTGGACATCGCCCGCGGGCAGTTCACCGCGATCATGGGTCCCTCCGGCTCCGGCAAGTCGACCCTGATGCACTGCCTCGCGGGCCTCGACACCGTCTCCGCCGGGCAGATCTACCTCGACGAGACCGAGATCACCGGCCTGAAGGACAAGAAGCTCACGCAGCTGCGCCGGGACCGGATCGGCTTCATCTTCCAGGCGTTCAACCTCCTGCCGACGCTCAACGCCCTCGAGAACATCACGCTCCCGATGGACATCGCGGGCCGCAAGCCCGACCGCGCCTGGCTCGACCAGGTCGTGGAGACCGTCGGCCTCGCGGGCCGCCTCAAGCACCGCCCGACCGAGCTCTCCGGCGGCCAGCAGCAGCGCGTCGCCGTGGCCCGCGCGCTCGCCGCCCGCCCCGAGATCATCTTCGGCGACGAGCCGACCGGGAACCTCGACTCCCGTGCGGGGGCCGAGGTGTTGGGCTTCCTGCGCAAGTCGGTGACCGAGCTGGGCCAGACCATCGTGATGGTCACGCACGACCCGGTGGCGGCCTCCTACGCGGACCGCGTCCTCTACCTCGCGGACGGCCGCATCGTCGACGAGATGTACGCGCCGACCGCCGAGTCCGTCCTCGACCGCATGAAGGACTTCGACGCGCGGGGGCGTACGTCATGACCGTCCTCAAGACCTCCATGCGCAACTTCTTCGCGCACAAGGGCCGTATGGCGCTCTCCGCCGTTGCCGTCGTCCTGTCGGTGGCGTTCGTCTGCGGCACGCTCGTCTTCTCCGACACGATGAACACGACGTTCGACAAGCTCTTCGCCGCGACGTCCGCCGACGTCACCGTCTCCTCCAAGTCCGCCACGGACCCCGGCGACAGCCCCGGCACGGGCAAGCCCGAGTCGATACCCGCATCGGTCGTCGACCGGGTGAAGAAGGCCGACGGCGCCAGGTCCGCCGAGGGCGCGGTCAGCAGCGAGAGCGTCACCGTCGTCAACTCCGACAACAAGAACGTCGGCCCGACCAGCGGCGGCCCGACCTTGGCCGGCAACTGGACGCACAACGACCTGCGTTCGATGGACATCACCTCAGGGCACCGCCCGCGTGGCCCCACCGAGGTGATGATCGACGCCGACACAGCCGACAAGCACCACCTCAAGATCGGTGACGAGCTGCGCACCATCGCCGTCACCGGCGACCACACCGCCAGGATCTCCGGCATCGCCACCTTCAAGGTCACCAACCCCGGTGCCGCGATCGTCTACTTCGACACCGCCACCGCACAGCGCGAACTCCTGGGCGCCACCGGCCGGTTCACCCACGTCAACGTGACCGCGGAGCCGGGCGTCAGCGACACGGAGCTCAAGCGCGAGGTCGGCGGGGCCATGGGCGCGGACGCCTCCACGTACCAGGTCAAGACGCAGAAGGAGACCTCGGCCGACGACCGCGAGAGTGTCGGCAGCTTCCTGGACGTCATGAAGTACGCGATGCTCGGCTTCGCCGGAATCGCCTTCCTCGTCGGCATCTTCCTCATCATCAACACCTTCTCGATGCTGGTAGCCCAGCGCACCCGCGAGATCGGCCTGATGCGCGCCATCGGATCGAGCCGCAAGCAGGTCAACCGCTCCGTGCTCGTCGAGGCGCTGCTGCTCGGCGTCTTCGGCTCCGTCCTCGGTGTCGGCGCGGGCGTCGGACTCGCCGTCGGCCTGATGCAGCTCATGTCCGGCATGGGCATGGAGCTGTCCACCCAGGACCTCACCGTCAAGTGGACGACTCCCGTGGTGGGCATGGTCCTCGGGATCGTCGTCACCGTCCTCGCCGCCTACCTCCCCGCCCGGCGCGCCGCCAAGGTCTCCCCGATGGCCGCCCTGCGCGACGCCGGGACACCGGCCGACGGCAAGGCGAGCGCCCTGCGCGCGCTCATCGGCCTGGTCCTCACCGGCGTGGGCGGCTTCGGCCTCTACACCGCCTCGCAGGCGGACAAGGCGAGCGAGGGCTCGCTCTTCCTCGGCGGCGGCGTGGTCCTCACGCTCATCGGGTTCGTCGTCATCGGCCCGGTCCTCGCCAACGGTGTCGTCCGCGTCATCAGCGTCGTACTGCTCCGGATGTTCGGCCCCGTCGGGCGGATGGCCGAGCGCAACGCCCTGCGCAACCCGCGCCGCACCGGCGCCACCGGCGCGGCCCTGATGATCGGCCTGGCCCTGGTCGCCTGCCTCTCGGTGGTCGGCTCCTCGATGGTCGCCTCCGCCACGGACGAGCTGGACAAGTCGGTCGGCGCGGACTTCATCATCCAGCCGAACAGCAACCAGCAGATCACTCCGAAGGCCGCGCGGGCCCTGGAGAAGTCCGACCACATCGCCCACGTCACCGAGTACAAGGACATCAAGGCGGACCTGACGGCTCCGAACGGCAAGACCGCGAAGGGGGTCGGCCTGAGCGCCGCCGACGCGACGTACGCACAGGACGTACGCAGCGAGACCGTCGCCGGGAAGCTCACCGACGCCTACAAGCCGGACTCCATGTCGGTCGGCGAGGACTTCGCCAAGGACCACGGCATCACCGTCGGCGACAAGGTGAAGCTCGCCTTCGACCACGGCAGGACGGGCGAGATGACGGTCCGGGCCATCACGTCGAGTGACGCCACGATCGACGGTGGCGCGATGTACGTGAACCTCACGACCGCCCAGAAGTACCTGCCCGCCGACCGCATGCCGCCGAACGAGATCATGTTCGCCGAGGCGGAGAAGGGCCAGCAGGACGCGGCGTACAAGTCGCTGAAGGCCGCCATGGCCGACTACCCGCAGTACAAGGTCATGGACCAGACCGACTTCAAGCAGACCCTGAAGGACCAGGTCGGCCAGATGCTGAACATGGTCTACGGCCTGCTCGGCCTCGCGATCATCGTCGCCATCCTGGGCGTCGTGAACACCCTCGCCCTCTCGGTGGTCGAGCGCACCCGCGAGATCGGCCTGATGCGGGCGATCGGCCTCTCGCGCCGCCAGCTGCGCCGCATGATCCGCATGGAGTCGGTGGTCATCGCGCTCTTCGGCGCGCTCCTCGGCCTCGGGCTCGGCATGGGCTGGGGAGCGACGGCCCAGAAGCTGCTCGCCCTGGAGGGCCTGAAGGTCCTGGAGATCCCCTGGCCGACGATCATCACCGTCTTCATCGGCTCGGCCTTCGTGGGCCTGTTCGCGGCGCTCGTGCCCGCCTTCCGGGCGGGCCGGATGAACGTCCTCAACGCCATCGCGACCGAATAGCTCCCGCTACGGGGGTGCGGGAGGCCGGCCCCGGGGGGGCGGTAGCGCCCCCCCCGGGCGGCCGGGGCGATAGCTCGCGAGCGGCGGGCGCGGCGGGGGGGGGGGGGGGGCGGCCGGGGGGGCCC
>NZ_JBHVXJ010000004.1:0-133898 GCF_042881845.1 Streptomyces sp. NPDC058257 | reverse complement strand
GCGTATGCGCGCCGCCGGGGCCGCCTGGCATTTCAAGCCGTTCCGGCGTCCGAGGAGCGGGGTCCGGGGCGCGGCCGGAGGCGACGGCCAGCATCTGTCACCGGGGAGTCGTAGGCTTGAGACCCCCGGCCCGTTCTCGTTGCCGGGCGGTTCGCGTTGCCCCGCGCGCCCTCGAACCTGGACGGAAAGCGAAAGCCCACATGAGCCTGCACGGTCTGCTCGACGCTGTCGTCAAGGACGCCGCACTCGCCGAAGCGGTCAAGGCCGCCACCGACGGCAACCGCACCCACGTGGACCTGGTCGGCCCGCCCGCCGCCCGTCCCTTCGCCATCGCGGCTCTCGCCCGCGAGACGGACCGCACCGTTCTGGCCGTGACGGCGACCGGCCGCGAGGCCGAGGACCTGGCCGCCGCCCTGCGCACGATCATCCCGCCGGACGGAGTCGTCGAGTACCCCTCCTGGGAGACCCTCCCGCACGAGCGCCTCTCGCCCCGCTCCGACACCGTCGGCCGCCGCCTCGCGATCCTGCGCCGCCTGGCGCACCCCAGGCCCGACGACCCCGAGACGGGCCCGGTCAGCGTCATCGTCGCCCCCGTACGCTCGGTCCTCCAGCCGCAGGTCAAGGGCCTGGGCGACCTGGAGCCCGTCGCCCTGCGCTCGGGCGGGACCACGGACCTGAACGAGACCGTGGAGGCCCTCGCGGCAGCCGCGTACTCCCGTGTGGAGCTGGTGGAGAAGCGTGGCGAGTTCGCCGTGCGCGGCGGCATCCTCGACGTCTTCCCGCCGACCGAGGAGCACCCCCTGCGCGTCGAGTTCTGGGGCGACGACGTCGAGGAGATCCGCTACTTCAAGGTCGCCGACCAGCGCTCCCTGGAAGTCGCCGAGCACGGCCTGTGGGCCCCGCCCTGCCGCGAGCTCCTTCTCACGGACGACGTACGCGAAAGGGCCGCCGCGCTCGCCGAGGCCCACCCCGAGCTGGGCGAGCTGCTCGGCAAGATCGCCGAGGGCATCGCGGTCGAGGGCATGGAGTCCCTCGCCCCTGTCCTGGTCGACGAGATGGAGCTGCTGCTCGACGTCCTGCCGCAGGACAGCATGGCCGTGGTCTGCGACCCCGAGCGTGTGCGCACCCGTGCGGCCGACCTGGTGGCGACCTCGCAGGAGTTCCTCCAGGCGTCCTGGGCCGCCACGGCGGGCGGCGGAGAGGCCCCCATCGACGTGGGCGCGGCCTCCCTCTGGGGCATCGCGGACGTCCGCGACCACGCGAGCGACCTCGGCATGATGTGGTGGTCCGTCTCCCCGTTCGCCGCCGACGAGGACCTTGACGATGACACCCTCAAGCTCGGCATGCACGCCACCGAGACCTACCGGGGCGACACCGCCAAGGCGCTGGCCGACACCAAGGGCTGGCTCGCCGACGGCTGGCGCACCGTCTATGTGACGGAGGGCCACGGCCCCGCCGCCCGCACCGTCGAGGTCCTGGGCGGCGAGGGCATCGCGGCCCGCCTCGACGCGGAGCTTGGCGAGCTGACGCCCTCCGTCGTGCAGGTCACCTGCGGCTCGATCGACTACGGCTTCCTCGACCCGGCCCTCAAGCTCGCCGTCCTCACCGAGACCGACCTCTCCGGGCAGAAGGCGGCCGGCAAGGACGGCCAGCGGATGCCCGCCCGCCGCCGCAAGACGATCGACCCGCTGACCCTGGAGGCCGGCGACTACATCGTCCACGAGCAGCACGGCGTCGGCCGCTACATCGAGATGGTGCAGCGCACCGTCCAGGGCGCCACCCGCGAGTACCTGGTCGTCGAGTACGCCCCCGCCAAGCGCGGCCAGCCCGGCGACCGCCTCTACATCCCCACCGACCAGCTCGAACAGATCACCAAGTACGTCGGTGGCGAGGCCCCCACCCTGCACCGCCTGGGCGGCGCCGACTGGACGAAGACGAAGGCGCGCGCGAAGAAGGCGGTCAAGGAGATCGCCGCCGACCTCATCAAGCTCTACAGCGCCCGCATGGCGGCACCCGGCCACGCCTTCGCGCCCGACAGCCCCTGGCAGCGCGAGCTGGAGGACGCCTTCCCCTACGTGGAGACGCCCGACCAGCTCACCACCATCGCCGAGGTCAAGGACGACATGGAGAAGACGGTCCCGATGGACCGCCTGATCTGCGGCGACGTCGGCTACGGCAAGACGGAGATCGCGGTCCGCGCCGCCTTCAAGGCGGTCCAGGACGGCAAGCAGGTGGCGGTCCTCGTCCCCACGACGCTCCTGGTGCAGCAGCACTTCGGTACGTTCTCCGAGCGGTACTCCCAATTCCCCGTGAAGGTACGGGCGTTGAGCCGCTTCCAGTCGGAGACGGAGTCCAAGGCGACCCTGGAGGGCCTGCGTGACGGCTCGGTCGACATCGTGATCGGCACGCACCGCCTCTTCTCCTCCGAGACGAAGTTCAAGGACCTGGGCCTCGTCATCGTCGACGAGGAGCAGCGCTTCGGCGTCGAGCACAAGGAGCAGCTCAAGAAGCTCCGCGCCAACGTCGACGTCCTGACCATGTCGGCCACCCCCATCCCCCGTACGCTCGAAATGGCCGTGACCGGCATCCGCGAGATGTCCACGATCACCACGCCCCCCGAGGAGCGCCACCCGGTCCTGACCTTCGTCGGCCCCTACGAGGAGAAGCAGATCGGCGCGGCCATCCGCCGCGAACTCCTTCGCGAGGGCCAGGTCTTCTACATCCACAACCGGGTCGAGTCGATCGACCGGGCGGCGGCCCGCCTCAGGGACATCGTCCCCGAGGCCCGCATCGCCACCGCGCACGGCCAGATGTCCGAACAGGCCCTGGAACAAGTGGTGGTGGACTTCTGGGAGAAGAAGTTCGACGTGCTCGTCTCGACGACGATCGTCGAATCGGGCATCGACATCTCCAACGCCAACACGCTGATCGTCGAGCGCGGCGACAACTTCGGTCTCTCGCAGCTCCACCAGCTGCGCGGGCGCGTGGGCCGAGGCCGCGACCGCGGTTACGCCTACTTCCTCTACCCGCCGGAGAAGCCCCTGACGGAGACCGCCCACGAGCGCCTCGCCACGATCGCCCAGCACACGGAGATGGGCGCGGGCATGTACGTGGCGATGAAGGACCTGGAGATCCGCGGCGCGGGCAACCTCCTGGGCGGCGAACAGTCGGGACACATCGCGGGCGTCGGCTTCGACCTCTACGTACGCATGGTGGGCGAGGCGGTGGCCGACTACCGCGCGTCCCTGGAGGGCGGCGTGGAGGAGGAGCCGCCCCTTGAGGTCAAGGTCGAGCTGCCGGTCGACGCGCACGTCCCGCACGACTACGCACCCGGCGAGCGCCTGCGCCTCGCCGCCTACCGCTCCATCGCGTCGGCGAGCAGCGAGGCGGACGTCAAGGCGGTGCGCGAGGAACTCACCGACCGCTACGGCAAGTTGCCGGAGCCGGTGGAGAACCTGCTCCTGGTGGCGGGCCTGCGGATGCTGGCCCGTGCGTGCGAGGTCGGCGAGATCGTGCTGCAGGGCAACAACATCCGGTTCGCCCCGGTGGAGCTGCGGGAGTCGCAGGAGCTGCGCCTGAAGCGGCTCTACCCCGGCACGGTCATCAAGGCCAACGCCCACCAGCTCCTGGTCCCCCGCCCGAAGACGGCCAAGGTCGGCGGAAAGCCGCTGGTCGGGCGGGAACTGCTCGGCTGGGTGGGGGAGTTCCTCACCACGATCGTGGGGTCGTAGAGCGGGGCGTAGGGCGGGGCCCTCTCCGGGTGCGGGCGCTCAGGGAGTGCACGCGTCGGCGATCGACCGGCTGTTCTCGTAGAGGTGGTGCCGCGTGATCCGGCCGGCCTCGACGGTCAGCCGCAGCACGAAGGGTCCCTCGAAGGACTTGCCGGTGTCGCGCACGGTGCCCCGGAGATGGCCGAAGATCACGGCGTCCGCGCCCTCGACGACGATGGTGTCGACCGTGGCGCCGGCCTTCTCCGGGACGGTGTGCGCGGCGAGTTCGGCCGACTGGGCCGCGCACTCGGCGGCCGTGGACCGCGGCCGGATCCAGGGCACGCCCGGGTTGTCGGCGAGCATCCAGTCGACGTCGTCGGCGAAGAGGGCGGTGAGGCCCTCGGTGTCACCGGTGAGCCGGTAGCCCAGGAAGGCCTGGACGGCGGCGCGGGTGGCGTCTTCGGTGGCGAGTTCGACGGTCATCCGGACTCCTCGGTCGGTGTTCCTGCGGATGCCGTCGATACTGCCGCGCGGCCGGAGAAGGATCGATTACGCCAGAGGTAATGACGGCGCGAGTGGCCCGCCCGGCGAGGGCGATATGGTCTAAAGCGGTCATGCGGCAGCGCGTGGGTCCAGGGGAGGGGAAGTGCCATGGGGCATCAGGCCGTTGTGGGGCTCGCCTGTTTTCCGGTGAAGTCGATGCTGGGGGAGGAGCGCGAGCGCCTCGTCGTCGACGAGCGGGGCGTGGCCGGTGACCGGCTGTGGGCCCTGCGGTACGAGGACGTGCGCCCCGGCGACCCCCGCGTCGGTGAACTCTTCGGCGCGGAAACGGAGTTGGCGCGCGAGGGTGAGGTGAGCCATCAGGACGCGGGTGCCGTCTCCCTCGTCGGCACCGCGTCACTGGCCGCCCTCGGCGAGCTGCTCGCCGACTCCGGGCCCGTCGACGTGCGCCGCCTGCGCGGCACCATGCGCATCGAACGCTGCGTCATGACCACACTGGCCCAGCGCGAGCCGCCCGCCGACCACCGCGTCCCGAAGACGCTCACCGCGTCGCGCGGCACGTGCATCGGGGTGTACGCGGACGTCGCGACGCCAGGAACACTCGAAATCGGAGCAAAGGTGACCGTCAAGTGACCCGTAGTACCACCGCGGTTCGTACCACGCTGCTGCTCGCAGCCCTCGTCACAGGATCCGTCACCGGGTGCTCGCCTCAGGAGAAGGACAGCGGCTCTTCCGGGCCCGGCGCCAAGGCGGGACCCGCGCTCGCCGCGGTCGACACGCTCACCGTGAAGGGCCGCGCGCCCAAGACCGGTTACGACCGTGACCGGTTCGGCAGCCCCTGGGCCGACACGGACTCCAACGGCTGCGGGACGCGCGACGACATACTGGGGCGCGACCTCGACGACGTGAAGTACCGAGACGGCAAGGACTGCGAGGTGGCCTCCGGGGCGCTGGCGCCCGACCCCTACACCGGCAAGGACGTCACGTTCGTGCGCGGCCGCAGCCAGGTCGACATCGACCATCTCGTCGCCCTCTCGGACGCCTGGCAGAAGGGCGCGGGAAAGTGGGAGCCGAGCAAGCGCATAGCGTTCGCCAACGACCCCCTCAATCTCCTCGCGGTCGACGCGGGCCCCAACCGCGGCAAGGGCGACGGCGACACGGCCACGTGGCTGCCGCCGGACAAGGGCTACCGGTGCGCCTACGTGGCCCGGCAGGTGGCGGTGAAGAAGAAGTACGGGGTGTGGGTGACGGGCGCCGAGCAGGACGCCATGAAGCGGGTCCTTTCGAGCTGCCCGCGGGAGAAGCTGCCGACCGGGGGCACTGCGACGGCGGCGCCGGGACGGTTCCACGCGCGCTGAGGCGTTCTCGTACGGCTGAGGCGTTTCCGTCCGGACGCGCTCGTGTGTGCGAAAAATGGCTTACCGGCAGGGGCCGTGGCCGCTAGCGTCCGAGGCATGGACCTGAAGATCACGACGTTGGCCGAACGGCCCGAACTCGTCGAGCCGCTCATGGCGATGGACGACACCTGGCCGGAGTTCATCGGCCACGATCCCATCGCGTGGTCGATGATCGGGCGGATCGTCAAGGAGCTTCCCGAGTACGTCCTTGTCGCCACGGACGAGCGGGGCGCGGTCGCGGCCAAGGCGTTCAGCGTGCCGTTCGCGCTGCGCGCCGACGGGCGCGGGGAGCTGCCGGACGGCGGCTGGGACCAGGTCATGCTGTGGGCCTTCGCGGACCTGCGGCACGACAGGAAGCCCGACACGGTGAGCGCGATCGAGATCACCGTGGCGAAGGACTACCTCGGGCAGGGCGTCTCCGGGCGGATGCTCGCCGCGCTGCGCGAGAGCGCCCGCGCGCGTGGCTTCGCGGAAGTCGTCGCCCCGGTGCGCCCGAACGCCAAGCACCTCGAACCGGCCGCGCGGATCGACGTGTACGCCCAGCGCAAGCGGGACGACGGTCTTCCCGCCGACCCGTGGCTGCGGGTGCACGTGCGGGCGGGCGGCACCATCGCGAAGGTGGCACACGCGTCGATGACCGTGTCCGGGTCGACCGCGCAGTGGCGGGCGTGGACGGGACTTCCGTTCGACACGGCGGGCCCTGTCGAGGTGCCGGGCGCCCTTGTGCCGGTGCTCTGCGAGCCGGAGCGCGGGTACGCGGTGTACGTCGAGCCGAACGTATGGGTGCGGCACGTGCTGTGACCACTGCGCCGCACCGCGCCCGACCCCGGTCAGCCGGTACGCGACCCGCGCGACGGGCTGACGCGCTGCCGGACGGACTGACTGCCGGACGGACTGGCTGACGGCCGGACTGACGGACGGCACGCTTCCGCCGGAGTGACGCGACCCCCTCGCGGCGGAGGCCGCGATCAGGACGTGACCAGTACGGCAACGGTTCGGTACAACCCTGGACCGCTTCTCCTCGTCGGCCTATACGCTCGAATCAGCATCCGTTCGTATTTCGACTTTCGGCCGTGCGTTCCCCGGGTTCCCCCGAGTTGCCCCGGGGGGAACGCGAGGCCGCATCAGGCACCAGGAGCAGCCATGCACGGCCACGGCTACGCGCCGCAGCAACCGCCGCCGACCTCGGGCGGCACCCGTATGACGCTGCGCGTGATGTTCGTGATCCTCGCCGTCATGTCGTGCGGCCTGCTCGCCTGGGCGATGATGCTGCGGCTCGCGCTCGTGACCCGCAAGCCGTCCGACTGGGGCCTGTTCGGGCTCGTGTCCGCGCTCGACGTGACGGCTCTGGTGCTGGTCTCCCTCGACCCCGGCGAGGAGGAGTTCCAGGGGCGCGGCAGCGCGGGCATGGTGGTCCTGCTCACGACCATGCTCGCCGCCGTCATCTACTACCTCTTCGCGGACATACGGCACTTCAACCGGTACGGCCAGCCGCAGTACACGGGCTACGCCGGACCGGGGCCCGCCTACGGCTATCCGCAGCAGGGCCCCGCCGCCACCCCGGCCCACCACCAGCCCACGCAGCCGCAGCACCACAATCCGCCGGCCCAGCAGCCGCCGCTCCAGCAGCCGCCGCTCCAGCAGCCGCCGCTCCAGCACACGCCGCCCCCGCCCACGCGCCCCGCACCGGCCCGCATCCACCAAGTACAGGCCGAACTCGACGAACTCAGTGACTACCTGCGCAAGCAGGAAGGCGGCAGCTGACCGTGTCACCGGGGACGGGCGGCCGTGTCATCGCAGCGCGCTACGAACTCTCCGCGCTCATCGGCCAGGGCGGCATGGGCCAGGTCTGGACGGCGTACGACCAACGCCTCGACCGCCGCGTCGCGGTCAAACTCCTGCGCCCCGACCGGGTCGCGGGCGCCGAGGCCGAGGAACTGCGCCGCCGCTTCGTGCGCGAGTGCCGCGTCACCGCGCAGGTCGACCACCCCGGCCTCGTCACCGTCCACGACGCGGGCACGGAGGACGAGGACCTCTACCTCGTCATGCAGCACGTGGACGGGGCCGACCTCGGTGACCACCTGGCCGAGCACCACCCCTACCCGTGGCAGTGGGCCGTCGCGGTCGCCGCGCAACTGTGCGCCGTGCTCTGTGCGGTGCACGCCGTACCGATCGTGCACCGCGACCTCAAGCCGCGCAACGTGATGGTCAAGCAGGACGGCACGGTCTCCATCCTGGACCTGGGCATCGCCTCGGTCATGGACACCGACACCACCCGCCTCACCCACACCGGTTCGCCCATCGGCAGCCCCGCGTACATGGCGCCCGAGCAGGCGATGGGCGGCGCGGTCGGCCCGTACACCGACCTCTACGCCCTCGGCGTCCTGCTGCACGAACTCCTCAGCGGAGATGTGCCGTTCTCCGGCTCCACCGCGCTCGGCGTGCTGCACCGCCACCTCTACGAACCGCCGGTCCCGGTCCGCCGCCTGCGCGCCGAAGTCCCCGATGCCCTCGAAGCCCTCGTGCTCCGGCTCCTGGCCAAGGACCCCCAGCACCGGCACGGCAGCGCCCAGGAGGTCTACGAGGAACTGGCGCCGCTGCTGCCCGCGCGCGGCATCCCGACCGGCGGCCCGCTGGACCCCACCCGCCCCTTCGTGCGCCCGCACGCCCCCTGGCCGGACCGGGCGGCGACACCCGCGCCGACCCCCGGCATCCAGCCGGACCGGCCCGACCAGCGCCAGGGCTCCGGCGCCCCCGGCAGCCAGACGGACGTCGTCCACGCGGTCGACGAGGTCAAGCGGCTCCTCGGCGAGGGCCGCATCACACAGGCCGTGGACATCCTCGGCTCGATCCTGCCCGCGGCCGCCGCCAAGCACGGCGAGCACTCCACGGTGGTCCGCTCCCTGCGCAAGCAGTACGCGGCGACGCTGATGGACGACGGCCAGTACCGCCGCGCCCTGCCCGAACTGCGCCGCCTCGCCGACGAGCGCGCCGCGGAGTCGGGCCAGGCCGACCCGCACTCGCTCCAGTTCCGCTTCGAGGCCGCGCAGTGCCTGGAACAACTCGGCGAACCGGCGGCAGCACTCGCGGAGTACAGGGCCCTCCTGCCCTACTACGAGAACCGCTACGCCTCCGACGACCGCGAACGCCCGCTCGAAATCCGCCGCCACATCGGCCACTTGCTCCTTGCTCTGGGCGATCGCGCGGCGGCCCACGACACACTGGGGCGGCTGCTCCTGGACGCCGAGCGGATGCACGGGGCCGGGCATCCGTTCCCGGCGGAGATCCGGCGTACGTTGCAGTGGCTAGGACAGATGCGCGGGTAGTGACGGCTCGGCGCGGGGGTGCCCCAACTCTTCGAGAATCGTTGGTCGAATAGGTGGCCGAGGGACCGGCCACTGCCTAACATCGATCACCGCAAGACTTTGTGCACCGCCGCACAATCTCCTCGGGAGGCTCACTTGCACCGCCGCCGTCGCACCGCGCTCGTTCTCTCCGCCGCAGCCGTCGCCGCGGCTCCCCTCCTCACCGCCTGCGGCAGCGAGGCCCATCCGGGCGCCGCCGCTGTCGTGGGCGACGACCGGATCACGGTCGCGCAGCTGGAGAGCCGGGTGAACGAGGTGCGCGACGCGCAGCGCGCCGCGATCCCGGACGAGCAGCAGTACGAGCAGGCCATCGCCAAGACCGGCGGCCTCACCCGCAGCACGCTGCACACGATGGTCCTGGACAAGGTGCTGCACCAGGCGGCGGCCGACGCGGGCGTCGCGGTCTCACGCCGCGAGATCCAGACGATGGAGGCCGGCCTGAAACAGCAGGCGGGCAGCAAGAAGGCCCTCGAACAGGGCTGGCTCCAGCAGTACAGCGTCGCCCCGTCCCGCCTCACCGAGAGCTTCCGTACGGAGATCGAGGCCCAGAAGCTGGCGAAGGTCATCGGCGCGGACATGAACGCCCCGGAGGGCCAGGCGGTCTTCTGGAAGGAGCTCTCCAAGGCCTCCAAGAAGCTGGACGTGGACCTGAACCCCAGGTACGGCAGGTGGGACGTGGAGAAGAGCAAGCGCGCGGACGCCAGGACGCCGTGGGTGCGCGAGGTGTCCGGGAACGGCGAGGCACGGCCCGAGCAGGCGTAACGGCCTCGGGAACGGGGCTGTCGGCGCCGTGGGTTACGTTCGACGGGTGACGAACGAAACCACGCCCCCGGCCGACGCCCCCGGCCGCGTCATCCTCCTCACCACCAGCCACCGGGTGGCCCCCGGCCTCCTCTCCTGGCCCGCGTGGCAGGCCCTGCACGCGGCCGACGAGGTCCTGTGCGCCGACGCCACGCACCCTCAGCTGCCCTATCTGCGTGAGGCGGGCGTCGTGGTGGACCAGGCCTCGCCCACGGCCCAGGAACTGGTGGCGGCGTGCGCGGGCGACCGCACGGTCCTGATCGTCGCCACGGCCGAGGGCGACCGCGCCCTGACGGACGGCCTGGCGAGGCTCGCGGGCTCCGGCCGCCTCTCGATGCCGGACCTGGAACTGCTCCCGGCGTCGTACGACCTGCCGGGCGCGCGCCTCCTCGACCTGGTCCAGGTCATGGACCGGATCCGGGTCGAGTGCCCGTGGTCGTCCCGGCAGACGCACAAGGGCCTGGCGAAGTACGCGATCGAGGAGGCGTACGAACTGGTCGAGGCGATCGAGGAGGGCGACAGGGAGGAACTGCGCGAGGAGCTCGGCGACGTCCTGCTCCAGGTGGTCTTCCACTCCCGCATCGCGGAGGAGGACGAAGAGTCCCCGTTCTCCGTGGACGACGTGGCGGGCACGATCGTCGACAAGCTGATCCACCGCCACCCGCACGTATTCGGCGACGACTCGGCGGAAACCCCCGAGGACGTGAAGGCGCACTGGCTCCGCACGAAGGCGCAGGAGAAGCAGCGCTCATCGGTCACGGAGGGCGTCCCCCTGGGCCAGCCGGGCCTGGCACTGGCATCGAAGCTGGCCGCACGGGCACGGACGGCGGGCCTGAAGGTAGCGACACCCTCGGGCGAAGGCGTCGGCTACGAACTCCTGGCACTCGCCCTGCGGGCCGAGGCACAGGGTGTGGACCCGGAGGCGGCGCTGCGGGTCGCCGCGCGGGCCTATCGGGATGCGGTGCTTGTCGCGGAGGCGGATTCCGGCCGCCGTCCAGCCCGTCCGGCGTCTGAGGACGAACTCGGCGGAGCCGGTGACGACGGTACGCAAGGCGCCGGGCCGGAGGAAGAAAGCCCCCCGTACGCCGGATAGCGTCGACCCCATGCAAGACCAGCCGCCCGTCCCCGCAGCCTGCCCCGCAGGGGCCCCCGCGCCCGAGGTCCAGGGGCCAGACCCCGCCCAGGGGCCAGAGCTCTTCACCTGGGAGTTCGCCACCGACCCCTATCCCGCCTACGCCTGGCTGCGCGAGCACGCCCCCGTGCACAAGACCCGGCTTCCCAGTGGTGTGGAGGCCTGGCTCGTCACGCGGTACGTCGATGCCAAGCAGGCGCTCGCCGATCCGAGGCTCAGCAAGAATCCGGCCCATCACGGTGAGCCCGCGCACGCGAAGGGCAAGACCGGGATCCCGGGCGAGCGCAGTGCGAACCTCATGACGCATCTGCTCAACATCGACCCGCCGGACCACACCCGCCTCCGCCGCCTCGTCTCCAAGGCCTTCACGCCCCGCCGCGTCGCCGAATTCGCGCCACGGGTGCAGGAGTTGACGGACCGTCTCATCGATCAGTTCATCGAGAAGGGGGAGGCCGACCTCATTCACGACTTCGCCTTCCCGCTCCCCATCTACGCCATCTGCGACCTGCTGGGGGTGCCCCGCGAGGACCAGGACGACTTCCGTGACTGGGCGGGGATGATGATCCGCCACGGGGGAGGCCCCAGGGGAGGGGTCGCCCGGTCCGTGAAGAAGATGCGCGGCTACCTCGCCGAACTGATCCACCGCAAGCGCCTCGAACCCGGTGACGACCTCATCTCGGGGCTCATCCGCGCCTCCGACCACGGCGAGCACCTCACGGAGAACGAGGCCGCCGCTATGGCCTTTATTCTGCTTTTCGCTGGTTTTGAGACGACCGTGAACCTCATCGGCAACGGCGCCTACGCCCTCCTCACCCACCCCGAACAGCGCGAGCGGCTCCAGGGCTCCCTGGGGGGCGGCGACACCGGTCTCCTGGACACCGGACTCGAGGAGCTCCTCCGCTTCGACGGACCCGTCGAACTCGCCACCTGGCGGTTCGCCACCGAGCGGCTGACCGTAGGAGGGGAGGACATCGCCGAGGGCGATCCCGTGCTCGTCGTCCTCGCCGCCGCCGATCGTGACCCGGAACGCTTCGACCGACCGGACACGCTCGACCTCTCCCGCCGCGACAACCAACACCTCGGCTACGGCCATGGCATTCATTACTGTCTCGGCGCACCGCTCGCCCGGCTCGAAGGGCGGACGGCCCTCGCGACGCTTCTGACGCGCCTTCCTGACCTGCGACTCGCGGCGGAACCTGACGATTTGAGATGGCGTGGCGGACTCATCATGCGTGGACTCCGCACGCTGCCCGTGGAGTTCGCGCCCGCACAGCGGAGCAAATATCAGGCATCTGAAACGCCGTCCAGCTGACAGGCCGTCAAGACTGTGACTTTCACGTGATCTCCGCTGCATCGACTTGTGACAAGCGTTCGACTCCCGCTACGTTCACCGACGACTCGGCCTCCCGTGCCGCAGTCGTCGCTCCAGTCACGCGAAAGGCAACCGCATGCTCTCCGGCAATGGTCGTCACCGACGCCCCCGCCAGGCCCCGGCCCTGATCGTCGCGGCAGGAGTCGCAGGATCGGCCATCGCCATCCCGCTGCTCGGCGCCACCAGCGCGAGCGCGGCGGACGCCGCCACGTGGGACAAGCTCGCGGAGTGCGAGAGCGGCGGATCCTGGAGCGCGGACGCGGACAACGGGTACTTCGGCGGGCTCCAGTTGTCGCAGCGGGTCTGGGAGGACCACGGCGGCCTCGACTTCGCGCCGAGCGCCGATCAGGCCAGCCGTTCGCAGCAGATATCCGTGGCCGAGAAGGTTCTCGACGACCAGGGGACCAAGGCCTGGCCGAGTTGCGCGCCGGTCGCGGGGCTCACTCAGGACGGCGCCGCCGCCGACGTCGACCCCGGCGCTCCGATCACGACGACGCCTTCCGACGGGGCGACGGAGTCGGCCGAACCCGGCGAGTCGGCTGACCCGGATGAGCCGAGCGGGTCGCCGAGCGGGTCGGCCGACCCCTCGGGCGGCGCCACGTCTTCGGACGAGCCCTCGGGCGAGTCCTCCAAGAAGCCTTCCGGTGAGTCCGGTGAGTCCGGCAAGTCCGGCAAGTCCGGCAAGTCCGGAGCCGACGACGGGGCGCGAGACAAGAATCACGACGAGTCGGGCGATTCGGGTGATTCCGGCGGCTCGGGCAAGTCCGGGCAGGGCGATGAGACTTCGCCGGCCCCCACCCCCACCACCGGCGGGGGCGAAGGCCGCCACCGCGGCGACAGCGCGGGCGGCAAGCCGTCCGGCGACGACTCCCGCGAGGGCTCGGGACGGCACGCCTCCCGTGGTGACGAGCGTCAGCGGGACGGCGCGGACGGGACGTACACGGTCCGCTCCGGGGACAACCTCTGGGCCATCGCCGACGACCTCGACGTGAAGGGCGGGTGGACCGAGCTGTACGCGGAGAACGAGAAGGCCGTCGGCTCCGACCCCGATCTCATCCTTCCCGGTCAGAGCCTCGATTTGGGCGAAAAGTAAGGGAAGTTGGCGACTTGCTTTGCGCCTGATGTCCGGATTGGTGCAAGTGAGAGATGGGTCTCAGAAGCCCTGATCGTCTTTGGAATTCGACCGGTCCCATGCCTACGGTCGTGACCGCTCGCCACAGCGGGCCCCGCCGGTCGGTACGCCGAGTCCTGCCAACGGCCGTTCGGGAACAGTCGTCGCGTAAGCGCCGTAGGCAGGAGCGGGGGAACCAAGGTTTCCGCCGGGCCCGGCCGTTCAGCATCGCGAGAGCGAGGCGGAAGAACGGACGGGAACGGCTAGGGGTTAAGTCGCGCTCAAGGAAGCGCGGCCGGGCAACTTCATCGGCCCGAACCCGACAGCTCACCTCGCAGGCGTCGGTGAGGGGATCACTCATGCTGTTTTCCAGCAAGGGCAAGCACCGCCGCCCGTCCAAGGCCACCCGTGTCGCCACGCTCGCCGGCGTCACCGGTGTCGCGGTCGCGGCCCCGCTGATGGCGGCCGGCTCGGCCTCCGCGGCGACGGACTCCGAGTGGGACGCCGTCGCCCAGTGCGAGTCCGGCGGCAACTGGTCGATCAACACCGGCAACGGCTTCACGGGCGGCCTGCAGTTCTCGTCGTCCACCTGGGCCGCGTACGGCGGTACGAAGTACGCGTCCAGCGCCGACCAGGCCTCCAAGGCCCAGCAGATAGAGATCGGCGAGAAGGTCCTCGCGGGTCAGGGCAAGGGTGCCTGGCCGAGCTGCGGCGTCGGCCTCTCGGGCGCCTCCAACGAGGGTGGCGGTGCGCAGGAGAGCGCCCCGCAGCAGACCCAGGAGCAGCCCAAGAACGAGCCCAGCGCCCAGACCGAGCAGCCGCAGCAGGCCGCTCCGAAGACCGAGGCGCCCAAGACCGAGGCTCCGAAGACCGAGTCCAAGAAGACCGTCGAGACCCCGACCGGCAAGACGGTCAAGAAGGGCGACGGCGAGTACAAGGTCAAGAAGGGTGACACCCTCTCCAAGATCGCCGAGGCGAAGGACGTCAAGGGCGGCTGGCACAAGGTGTACAAGCTCAACGGCGACATCATCGACAACGCCGACATGATCTTCCCGGGTCAGCAGCTGCACCTCAGCTAGTCCTGGCGGAGCGCCTGCGGGGCTTGTCTTCCTCCGCGGGCGCTTCGTGGTCGCCCGCGCGGTCGCCCGCGCGGTTCTCCGCGCCCTTTCGGGCGCTGCTCTCCCCGCCCCGGTGCGCGTATCCCCCGTACGCACCGGGGCGGGGTCGTTGCCCCTCCACGTTTTGTTCCGTTCGGAAACATTTTGCTCTCGGTTTGTCCACCGGGCGGTCGCTCGGCTCGCTCTTGTCCGGGAGCCGGTTAGGCTCGTGTCCGCGAGGCCAACGCCCCGCGTACCCGCGTCACATCCCAGAAGGAGATGCTCGTGCCGTCCATCGACGTCGTCGTAGCCCGGGAAATCCTGGACTCCCGAGGCAACCCCACGGTCGAGGTCGAGGTCGGCCTCGACGACGGCAGCACGGGTCGTGCCGCCGTTCCGTCCGGTGCGTCCACCGGTGCTTTCGAGGCCATCGAACTCCGTGACGGTGACCCCAACCGTTACCAGGGCAAGGGCGTGGAGAAGGCCGTCCTCGCCGTCATCGAGCAGATCGGCCCGGAGCTCGTCGGGTACGACGCGACCGAGCAGCGCCTGATCGACCAGGCGATGTTCGACCTCGACGCCACCGACAACAAGGGCTCGCTCGGCGCCAACGCCATCCTCGGCGTCTCGCTCGCCGTCGCGCACGCCGCGTCGGAGGCCTCCGACCTCCCGCTCTTCCGCTACCTCGGCGGCCCGAACGCGCACCTGCTGCCCGTTCCGATGATGAACATCCTGAACGGCGGGTCGCACGCCGACTCGAACGTCGACATCCAGGAGTTCATGATCGCGCCGATCGGCGCCGAGTCGTTCTCCGAGGCCCTGCGCTGGGGCACCGAGGTCTACCACACGCTGAAGAAGGTCCTGAAGGACAAGGGCCTCTCCACCGGCCTGGGCGACGAGGGCGGCTTCGCCCCGAACCTGGACTCGAACCGCGCCGCGCTCGACCTCATCCTCGAGGCCATCAAGCAGGCCGGTTACGTCCCCGGCGAGCAGATCGGCCTCGCGCTCGACGTCGCCGCGTCCGAGTTCTACAAGGACGGCAAGTACGACTTCGAGGGCAAGTCCCGCTCGGCCGCCGAGATGACCGAGTACTACGAGGAGCTCGTCGCCTCGTACCCGCTCGTCTCCATCGAGGACCCGCTGTTCGAGGACGACTGGGCCGGCTGGAACGCCATCACCGAGAAGCTCGGCGAGAAGGTCCAGCTCGTGGGCGACGACCTGTTCGTCACCAACCCCGAGCGCCTGGCCCGTGGCATCGAGGAGAAGTCGGCCAACGCCCTCCTGGTGAAGGTCAACCAGATCGGCTCGCTGACCGAGACCCTCGACGCCGTCGAGATGGCCCAGCGCAGCGGCTTCAAGTGCATGATGTCGCACCGCTCCGGCGAGACCGAGGACGTCACCATCGCCGACCTCGCCGTCGCCACCAACTGCGGCCAGATCAAGACCGGCGCCCCGGCCCGCTCCGAGCGCGTCGCCAAGTACAACCAGCTGCTCCGCATCGAGGAGATCCTGGACGACGCCGCGGTCTACGCGGGCCGTTCGGCGTTCCCCCGCTTCAAGGGCTGAACCGGCTGAACCGGCTGAACCGGCAGAGTCGGCTGGACCCGCCGAGTCGGCTGGACCCGCCGGGCTCCGGCTCCGCTGAGTAGTTACGTACGTCCCCGTACTCGGTCCCGTACCGTGTGCGGGGACGTACGTACGTATCGGGGAGGCGGCACACATGGCCGTGAAGGACCGCGACCGGTTCTCCACCGCGACCAGGCTGCGGCTGCTCGGCGAGCAGACCGCGGAGCGTGTCTACCGCTCCCAGACGAAGCGTCAGGCGCGCCGCTCCCGGCTCACGGGACGCGCCGCGCTCCTCGCGCTCGTCCTCTGCTCGCTGGTCGTCGCGCTCGCCTACCCGATAAGGCAGTACGTCTCGCAGCGCGCGGAGATCGCCGATCAGCGCCGCGAGCAGGCCGAGCACCGCGAGAACGTCGAGAAGCTGAAGGACGAGAAGGCCCGCTGGCGGGACGATGCGTTCGCGGAGCAGCGTGTCCGGGAGCGGCTGCACTATGTGATGCCGGGCGAGACCGGCTACACGGTGATCGGCCCCGGGGCGGCGAAGGCGCAGCGCACCGACCAGGGGGCGGCCGCCAGGCCCTGGTACTCGAACGTCTGGGACGGCGTCGACAAGGCCGACCGCCCCGACGACGACTGACTTCTCTCACCAATACCCGCTACCTCTCGTAGCGAACCGATCGAAAGACAGGCATGGAAACGCCCCCGCCGACCACTCCGCGCACCGAGCCCACCGACGCCGACGTCGAGGCCTTCAAGCAGCAGCTCGGCCGTCCGCCGCGCGGCCTGCGGGCCATCGCCCACCGCTGCCCCTGCGGGCAGCCGGACGTCGTCGAGACGGCGCCGCGCCTGCCGGACGGGACGCCGTTCCCGACGACGTACTACCTGACGTGCCCGCGGGCCGCTTCCGCGATCGGCACCCTTGAGGCCAACGGCGTCATGAAGGAGATGTCGGAGCGGCTGAAGACGGACCCCGAGCTGGCGGCCGCGTACCGCGCGGCGCACGAGGACTACATCGCGCGCCGTGACGCCATCGAGGTCCTGGAGGGCTTCCCGAGCGCGGGTGGCATGCCCGACCGGGTGAAGTGCCTGCACGTCCTGGTCGGCCACTCGCTGGCCGCCGGCCCCGGGGTGAACCCGCTGGGCGACGAGGCGATCGCGATGCTCCCGCAGTGGTGGCGCAAGGGCGCGTGCGTTTCGACGGCCGAGGAACAGGGCTGAGCCCGCCGCCGCGTCGCGGCGGACTTGTTCCCCACCCACCCGCCCTGCTTCGGGGCTGAGCCCCCATCCGGGGACAGGAGAGCGTGCATGACTCGCGTCGCAGCGATCGACTGCGGTACCAACTCCATCCGGCTGCTCGTCGCGGACGCCGATCCCGCGACCGGCGAGCTGGTCGACCTGGACCGGCGGATGACGATCGTCCGCCTGGGCCAGGGCGTCGACAAGACGGGCCGCCTCGCCCCCGAGGCACTCGACCGCACCTTCGCGGCCTGCCGCGAGTACGCCGAGATCATCAAGGAGCACGGCGCCGAGCGCCTCCGCTTCGTGGCGACCTCCGCGTCCCGCGACGCCGAGAACCGCGACGACTTCGTCCGCGGGGTCCTGGACATCCTCGGTGTCGAGCCGGAGGTCATCAGCGGTGACCAGGAGGCCGAGTTCTCCTTCACGGGTGCGACGAAGGAGCTGACGGGCAGCGACCACCTCGCCAAGCCCTACCTCGTCGTGGACATCGGCGGCGGCTCCACGGAGTTCGTCGTCGGCGACGACGGGGTCGGTGCCGCCCGCTCGGTGGACGTCGGCTGCGTACGCCTCACGGAGCGGCACATCCGCACGGACCCGCCCGCGCCCGCCGAACTCGACGCGGTGCGCGCGGACATCGGGGCCGCGCTCGACCTTGCGGAGCGGACGGTGCCGATCGGCGATGCCCGCACCCTGGTCGGCCTCGCGGGTTCGGTGACCACGGTGGCCGCGATCGCGCTCGGCCTCGACGCGTACGACTCCGAGGCGATCCACCACTCCCGTATCTCCTACGAGCAGGTCGCCGAGATCGTCGGCCGCCTGACCCGCTCCACGCACGACGAGCGCGCCGCGATCCCGGTGATGCATCCGGGGCGGGTGGACGTCATCGCGGCGGGCGCGCTGGTACTCCTGTCGATCATGGACCGGACCGGGGCCGGGGAGGTCGTCGTCAGTGAGCACGACATCCTCGACGGCATCGGCTGGTCGATCGCCTGAGCGCGTGATGTAGCGTCTGAGCGGCTGGTGGAGGGGTCGGAAGGCCCCTCGGCGACGGGCTGTCGGGAAAGTTCGTGAAGTTCTTCACAAGGAAATCGGCTCGGTTGGCCGATGTTCAGGGGTTCCGGCCCCCCAAAAGTGTCCTCTGAGGGCCGCGCGACCCATGACAGTGAAGGTTCGCCAGTGTGTCCGGTGTGTGAACCGGGTGAGTGGTCCACCGGGCTCGGAAGGCGAGAGCGGCAGCTCACAAGGGGTGCACAACGTCTCGGGTAATCCCGTGGTTCCCCTGGGGCGCTATGGCCTGTGTCACGTGGGCGGCGAAGTGTAGCAGAGGGTCTACCCATGCTTGTGAAGGGGCGCACGAGCGACCCCCCTCGGGCAGGTGGATACTCGATGGCATGAGCACCACGGAGCGTCCCAGGATCCTCGTAGTAGGCGGTGGGTACGTAGGCCTGTACGCAGCTCGGCGCATCCTCAAGAAGATGCGCTACGGAGAGGCGACCGTCACGGTCGTCGACCCCCGGTCGTACATGACCTACCAGCCCTTCCTCCCCGAAGCCGCAGCCGGCAGCATTTCGCCTCGGCACGTCGTCGTCCCGCTGCGACGCGTGCTGCCCAAGGCGGAAGTTCTGACCGGGCGGGTCACCACCATCGATCAGGACCGCAAGGTCGCCACGGTCGCCCCCCTCGTGGGCGAGGCGTACGAGCTGCCTTTCGACTACCTGATCATCGCGATGGGCGCGGTCTCCCGCACCTTCCCGATCCCCGGCCTCGCCGAGCAGGGCATCGGCATGAAGGGCATCGAGGAGGCCATCGGCCTGCGCAACCACGTCCTCGAGCAGCTGGACAAGGCTGACTCCACGACGGACGAAGAGGTCCGCCGCAAGGCGCTGACCTTCGTCTTCGTCGGCGGTGGCTTCGCTGGTGCGGAGACCATCGGTGAGGTCGAGGACATGGCCCGCGACGCGGCCAAGTACTACAACAACGTGAAGCGCGAGGACATGCGCTTCGTGCTCGTGGACGTCGCGGACAAGATCCTCCCCGAGGTCGGCCCGAAGCTCGGCCAGTACGGCAAGGAGCACCTTGAGGGCCGCGGTGTCGAGGTCTACCTCAAGACCGGCATGGACTCCTGCGTGGACGGCCACGTGGTGCTCAACAACGGCCTCGAGGTCGACTCCAGCACCATCGTGTGGACCGCCGGTGTGAAGCCGAACCCGGCGCTCGCCCGCTTCGGTCTGCCGCTCGGCCCCCGTGGTCACGTGGACACCCAGACGACCCTCCAGGTCCAGGGCACCGACTACATCTGGGCCGCGGGCGACAACGCCCAGGTGCCGGACATGGTCGGCCGCAAGGCGGGCAACGAGAACGCCTGGTGCCCGCCGAACGCCCAGCACGCGCTGCGTCAGTCCAAGGTCCTCGGCGACAACGTGATCTCCGGCATGCGGGGCTTCCCGCAGAAGGAGTACAGCCACGCCAACAAGGGTGCGGTCGCCGGTCTGGGTCTGCACAAGGGCGTCGCGATGATCGTCATGGGCAAGATGAAGATCAAGCTCAAGGGCCGTCTGGCCTGGTACATGCACCGCGCGTACCACGGCATGGCGATGCCGACGTTCAACCGCAAGATCCGTGTCTTCGCCGACTGGACGCTCGCGGTCTTCCTCAAGCGTGAGGTCGTCTCGCTCGGCGCCATGGAGACTCCGCGCGAGGAGTTCTACGAGGCCGCCAAGCCTGCGCCCAAGCCCGCTGCCAAGGCTGAGCCGCCGGTCGCTCCCGTCGAGGAGAAGGCCAAGGCCTCCTGACCTCGGGTCACTGATCAGCCCCGAAGGGGCCGCCCGCCATCCGTGGTGCGGGCGGCCCCTTCGGGTTTTTCCGGCCCGCATGCATGGCTGTTACATGTATTTTGCCGATCCGTGACGCGGCAACGGGACTGCGCAAGCGCCCGGTTGGTGTTTACGTGGTGTTGAACCTATCCGGGATTTCCGTGTCACGGAGGTGTGCACCATGCCCGATGCCGCACTGCGGCTGAAGAACCTTGCCGAACAATTGCTGGGAGCCCCGCTCCCCGTACGCATTCGTGCCTGGGACGGTTCCGAAGCAGGCCCGCCGGGTGGCCCCACCCTCGTCGTCCGCAATCGCCGTGCCCTGCGCCGGCTGATGTGGAAGCCGGGCGAACTGGGACTTGCCCGCGCCTGGGTGGCCGGGGACCTGGACGTCGAGGGCGATCTGTACGCGGTGCTCGACCGGCTCGCCGAGTTCATCTGGGAGCGCGACGAGGACGCGAAGAACCTCAGGGAGTCCCTGCGCGACCCGAAGTTCCGCGCCGCGGCCCGCTCCCTGATCGGCCTCGCCGCGCCCTTCCTGCCGCCGCCCCCGCCGCAGGAGGAGATGCGCGGGCGGGGCAGGCTCCATCTGCACACCAAGGGCAGCGACCGGCAGGCCATCAGCCACCACTACGACGTGGGCAACGACTTCTACGAGCTGGTGCTCGGCCCCTCGATGGTCTACTCGTGCGCCTACTGGGGGGCCGATGAAGAGGCGGCCTTCACCCTGGAGGACGCCCAGCGCGACAAGCTGGAGCTCATCGCCCGCAAGCTCGCCCTGAAGCCCGGCATGCGGCTGCTCGACGTCGGCTGCGGCTGGGGCTCCATGGCCATCCACGCGGCGCGCGAGCACGGCGTCACCGTCGTCGGCGTCACGCTCTCCCAGGAGCAGGCCGCGTACGCCAGGAAGCGCATCGCGGAGGAGGGCCTGACCGACCGGGTCGAGATCCGCGTCCAGGACTACCGTGACGTGCGTGACGGCCCGTACGACGCCATATCCTCCATCGGCATGGCCGAACATGTCGGCGCCGAGCAGTACTTGGAGTACGCACACGCCCTGCACGCCCTCCTTGAGCCGGGCGGCAGGCTCCTCAACCACCAGATCGCCCGCCGGCCACAGGCCGACGAGTCGACGTACACGGTGGACGAATTCATCGACGCCTATGTCTTCCCCGGCGGCGAGCTCGCTCCCGTCGGCTCGACCGTCGGGCTCCTGGAGCGCGCCGGGTTCGAGGTGCGCGACGTGGAGGCGATCCGCGAGCACTACGCCCTCACGCTGCGCCGCTGGGTCGCCAACCTGGAGGCCCGCTGGAAGGAGGGCCAGCGGCTCACGTCGCCGGGCCGCGCCCGCATCTGGCGCCTCTACATGGCGGCGTCCGCGCTCGCCTTCGAGCGCAACCACATCGGCGTCAACCAGGTGCTCGCGGTGAAGACCCCGGAGGCCGGCACCTCCGGAATGCCGCTGCGGGCGCGCACCTGGCGGTAAGCGGCAGGCCGCGCATGGACAGGGCCCCGGACGGTGATCGTCCGGGGCCCTGTCCATGTGCGCGTACCGCCGAGTGCTACTCGGCCTTGATCGCCATCAGCGGATTCAGCCTGGCCGCGCTGCGGGCCGGCCACATGGCCGCGAGGACACCGACCAGGCCCGCGATCGCGAGGAAGATCACGATGCGTCCCGCCGGGATCTCCATGGTGTAGTTCGCCACCGAGTCGGCGACGCTGTTGCCCACGGCCCAGCCCATGAAGAGGCCGAGCCCGATGCCGAGCACCGCGCCGAACAGGGAGATGAGGATCGCCTCCAGGCGCACCATCTGCTTGACCTTCGCCCGGTCGAGGCCGATGGCCCGCATCATGCCGATCTCGTGCTTCCGCTCGAAGACCGACATGGCCAGGGTGTTGATGACACCGAGCACCGCGATCAGGATGGCCATCCCCAGGAGGCCGTAGAGCATGTTCAGGACCATGTTGATGGCGCCCCCGAACTCGTTGCTGATCGCGTCCTTGTCCTGGATCTTCAGCGCCGGGTTGTCGCCGAGGGCCTTGACGATGGCTTCCTCGCCCTTGGCGGAGGCGCCGCCCTTCATCTTCACCAGGACCTGCTCGTCGGTGATCTTGGACAGGTGCGGGTTCACGACGGCGAGCGGCGTGAACAGACCGTTGATCATCTCGTTCTGCTGGTAGACACCGGCGACCTTCAGCTTCGCCGTCTTCTCGTCGTCGAACTTCACCGGGACGGTGTCGCCCGCCTTGAGGCCCTGCTTGTCCGCGGTCTCCTTGTCGACCAGGGTGGAGTCGCCCTTGAGGTCCGCGAGCGAACCGCTGGTGAAGTCGAGGCTCGCGACCTTGCCGAAGGCCTTCTCGTCGACGCCGGACACCTGGGTGTACGAGCCGTCCACCTCGCCGTAGGCCGTGCGCAGCGGGCTGCTCGCCTCGACGTCCGGGAGCTTGGCCAGCTTCTCGCCGACCTCGGGGGCCAGCGCCTGGTAGTTCGCCATGGAGACCGTGTAGTCGGCCTTCAGGGAGCCCGCGGCCATCTTGTCGATGGCACTGCTCATGGAGGTCGCGATCACCGTCATCGCGGTGATCAGGGTCAGGCCGATCATCAGGGCCGAGGCCGTGGAGGCCGTGCGGCGCGGGTTGCGCACCGCGTTGAGGCGGGACAGCTTGCCCGTGACGCCGAACGGCTTCAGGAGCGGGGCCGACGCGGCGATGAACGGGCGCGACAGGAGCGGCGTGAGGACGATGACGCCGACCAGGATCACGGCGGCACCGGCGGCCATCACGTAGTTGTCGTCCATGAAGAGCAGGACCGTGCCGAGTGCGACGATGATCGAGCCGATGGTGTTGCGGACGACGAGCCCGCGCGTCGTCGGCGTCGCGTGGACGCTGTTCATCGCGGCGACCGGCGGGATCTTCGCGGCGCGGCGGCCCGGCAGCCAGGCGGCCAGCATGGTCACGAACACGCCGATGACCAGGGCGACGACGATGGTGGTCGGGGCGATGACGATCGGCCCGTCGGGCAGCGAGGCGCCCGCGGTGTTCATCACGGACTCAAGTCCCACGGCCACGCCGATGCCGAGCGCGAAGCCGGTCACGGCGGCCACCAGGCCCACGATGAACGCCTCGATGAGGACGGAGCGCGTCACCTGACGGCGCGAGGCGCCGACGGCGCGCATCAGGGCCAGTTCCTTGGTGCGCTGGGCGACCAGCATGGTGAAGGTGTTGGCGATGATGAAGATGCCGACGAACAGCGCGATACCGGCGAAGATCAGCAGGACCTGGCTCATCGAGCTGGTCTCGCGCTCGATCATCTCCGCCTGGTCGTCGGAGAGCTGCCCGCCGGTGACGGCGTCCGTGTCCTTCGGCAGGATCTTGTCGACCGAGCTCTTCAGTGCCGCCTCGGAGGTGCCCGCCGCGGCCTTCACGTCGATCTCGTCGTACTCGCTCTTGCCGAGGACCTTGTGCGCGGTGCCGTTGTCGAACACCACCAGGCTGCCGCCCGCCAGGACGCTGCCGTCCTCGGTGTCGAAGACGCCGCTGATCTTCGCCGTCCTCACCGGTCCGTCGGTGGAGTAGCGCAGGGAGTCGCCGACCTTGTAGCCGGTGCGCTCAGCCGTCTTCGAGTCCAGGGCGATGTCACCGGCGGACTTGGGGGCCGCGCCGTCGGTGAAGTCGTACCGGGGGTCCTTGCCGCCCTTGCCGGGGTAGTAGTTGGCGCCGGTGGTGCCCCAGTCCCCGCCGACGAGCTTGCCGTCCTTGTCGGCGACCGCGGTGAAGCCGCTGACTCCGCCGATCGCCGAGTCGGCGCCGGGCAGGTTCTGGGTCTTCTTCAGGAGGGCGTCGGTCAGGCGCGGCGGCTTCTTGGCGTCTTCTTCGTCGCTGCTCGGCCCGGAGAAGGAGGAGGAGCCCCCGTCGCCCTGGATGGCGACCGAGACGTGGTCGAAGCTCTTCGCAGACTTGTTCTTGTAGGCGTTGCCGAAGGTGTCGGTGAAGACCAGGGTGCCGGAGACGAAGGCGACGCCGAGCATGACGGCGAGCACGGTCATCAGCAGCCTGGCCTTGTGCGCGAGCACGTTGCGCAGGGCGGTACGGAACATGGGTGTGAGTCCTGGTGGGGGAGAGAGGGAGAGCGCCGAAGGGGCGCGGGGAACTGCGCGATCAGCCACGGCGTACCCGCGGGCGTGTACCCGCCGACGCCGTTCGGAGCGCTAGCTCGTACGGCCCTTGGCGTCGAAGTCCTTCATCCGGTCGAGGACACCGTCGGCGGTCGGGTCGAGCATCTCGTCGACGATCCGCCCGTCGGCGAGGAAGATCACGCGGTCCGCGTAGGCCGCGGCCACCGGGTCGTGGGTGACCATGACGACGGTCTGGCCGAGCTCGCGTACGGAGTTGCGCAGGAAGCCCAGGACCTCGGCGCCCGAGCGCGAGTCCAGGTTTCCGGTCGGCTCGTCGCCGAAGATGATGTCGGGCTGCGAGGCGAGCGCGCGGGCCACGGCGACGCGCTGCTGCTGGCCGCCGGAGAGCTCGGTGGGCCGGTGGGAGAGGCGCCCGGCCAGGCCGACCATGGAGATGACCTGCTCCAGCCACGCCTTGTCGGGCTTACGGCCCGCGATGTCCATCGGCAGCGTGATGTTCTCCAGGGCCGTCAGCGTCGGAAGGAGGTTGAAGGCCTGGAAGATGAAGCCGATCTTGTCCCGACGGAGCTTGGTGAGCTGCTTGTCCTTGAGGGTGGACAGCTCGGTCTCGCCGATCCGCACGGAGCCGCCGCTGAAGCTGTCGAGCCCCGCGACGCAGTGCATCAGGGTCGACTTGCCGGAGCCCGACGGGCCCATGATCGCGGTGAACTCGCCCTGCCGGAAGTCGACGGAGACATGGTCCAGGGCGACCACCTGGGTCTCGCCCTGTCCGTACACCTTGGAGAGGTCCGTGGCGCGGGCGGCCACTGCGGTGGTGCGGGCGGCGAAGTGGGTGGTGGTCACGGGGCGGTGCTCCTGTCGGGACGACGAGTGGGGACTGATTCCATCGTCGCTGCGGATTCGCGCCGTGTAGTCAGCCGCTGTTCCGGTTCCCATGGCCCTCTCGAGTCGGACCCGGGGCGCCGGAGTCATACCTGGGGATGACCCCGGCCCCGGAGACGAGTACCACCCGTCTGGGCGGCCGTGGACGTCGCGGGTGCGTCTAAATTCCGTCAATCCGTCCCGGAGGCCGTACAGGGGTGGAAGGGCCTGCGGCATGTACCGATGGGCCATACCGGTGGCTGATGCACCCTCAGACGTCAATAAAATAAGACAACATCGGGCTGTTGTTCCGCTGTTCGGGGGACGCCTCCCGATAGGGTCGAATCACTTGATGCGGAGCCCATGGCCTGCCCGGATGGTGGAATGCAGACACGGCGAGCTTAAACCTCGCTGCCCCTAGCGGGCGTGCCGGTTCAAGTCCGGCTCCGGGCACATCCGCCATCGCTCGCCGTACAGCGACGATCGCGTCCCCACGTCTCCCGGCGTACCCGCCTGATGGAACATCAGTTCTAGTGCCCCGCAACGGCTTTGGCCCGACGGGGTTCAGGGCAGCCGCACCGCTTGGAAGCGGGCCGCGATGTGCAGGTCGGCCTCGATCGCCGCCGCCGTCCCGCGCAGCGCGGGCAGCAGGGCGTCGCGGGTCTCGGCCAGCGGGCCCGTGCCCGCGTGCCGGGCGATATTGAGGGCGGCGACCACCTGGCCCGAGGCGTCCCTGACGGGCACCGCCACCGAGCGCAGCCCCTCTTCCAGCTCCTGGTCGGCGGTGGCGTAGCCGTCGGCGGCCGTGCGCTCCAGGATCCGCGCCAGCTCGCCCTGGTCCGTCACGGTCCGCCGGGTCAGGGCGCGCGGCGGAGCCTGGCGCAGCAGACGCTCCCGCTCCTGTTCCGGAAGCCCGGCGAGGAGGACCCGGCCCATGGCGGTGGCGTACGCGGGGAAGCGGGTGCCGAGGGTGATGCGGACGCTCATCACGCGGACGGTGGCCGCCCGTGCCACATAGAGGATGTCCGCGCCGTCCAGGACCGTCACCGAAGCCGACTGGTGCACCCGCTCGGTCAGCTCCCGCACGTGCGGCTCGGCGATCTCGGCGAAGGTGAGCCGGGACAGCGCCGCGTGCCCGAGCTCCAGGACGCGCGGCAGCGGGCGGTACAGGCGCCCGTCGTGGGCCGCGTACCCCGCGAGTTCCAGCGTGTGCAGGCAGCGCCGTGCGGTGGCCCTCGACAGGCCCGTGGCCGCGGCGAGCGCGGTCAGCGGCAGACCGTCGCCGCGGGCGTCGCCGAGCGCGCGCAGGACGGCGAGGCCCCGCGCAAGCGACTGAAGGAAGCCGGAGCCGAGCTCGGCCTTGGCGGCCACCGGGTCGGTCGCGCGCTCGGTCTCGAACGCGTGGCCGGGCGTGGGTGCGACGTCGGCGGGGGGCTCGGGGGCCCCGGCCGCCAGGCCCTCCAGCTCCCCGGCCTCCGCGCGCAGGCGCGGCAGCATCGCCTGGGCCAGGCCCTGTGCCGTGTGCCTGCTGGTGTGGCTCACCGCGGACAGGGCGTAGCGCGTCCTGCCCGCGGTGTCCCGTACGGGGACCGCGACCGCGATCAGGCCGGGCTCGATCAGCTGGTCGTCGAGGGCCCAGCCCGTCTGCCGTGAGCGGGCCACCCGGGCGGCGAGGTCCGGGATGTCCGCGGGCGCGGGCCCCGGAGGCAGCGCGGGGAAGCTGCTCCGCGCGGGTCCCGAGGCCACACGTGCCCGCCAGGCGGCCCACCGCTCCTCGTCCCAGGCGTCCGCGAACAGCGCGCCCGGGGCGCAGCGTTCGGGCGGCAGCAGGTCCCCGATGTGGAAGGCCACCGACATCGCGCGGCGCCGGGCGGCCTGCGTGACGAAGCGGACGCCGTCGCCGTCCGGCACCGCGAGGGACACCGACTCGTCGAGATCGTCCGCGAGCCGGGCCGTGCGCGCCGCGACCTCGCCGCTCAGCCCGCTCGCCGCGAGATAGGCGTTGCCGAGCTCCATCAGGCGGGGCGTGAGGCGGAGTTCCTGGCCGTGCTCGCGTACGTAGCCGAGGTGGACCAGGGTCGCCACGACCCGGTCCACCGTCGAGCGGGCCAGGCCGGTGGCGCGGACGAGGTCGCCCGCCCTGACCTGGTCGCCGACCGCGAGGGCGCGAAGCACCGCGAGGCCGCGCTCCAGGGGGCGTACGGACTCTTCGGACATGGCGCCGCTCCTCGCACGGGTGGAGAACGGGTGCCTCGAAAGTGGATGCCCCGCACCCGTTGACAGTCGCTGGGTCCGGTCGGAGACTCCCGTCAGCACATTATGAACGAAAGTTCACCAGGCGAACAAGCGGCCGGTGGGTGGTCGTCGTTCGGGAGCGAAGGGGATCCATCGATGCGCACCACCGTCGGAATCATCGGGGCCGGACCGGCGGGGCTGCTCCTCGCCCGCCTGCTGCACAACGCCGGTATCGATTCCGTCGTCCTGGAGACCCGGGACCGCGCCTACGTGGAGCAGCGCCAGCGCGCCGGGATCCTGGAACAGGGCACCGTCGACGTCCTGCGCGAGGCGGGCGCCGCCGCGCGCATGGACCGCATGGGCATCCCGCACGACGGCATCGAACTGCGCTTCGACCGCCGCAGGCACCGCGTCGACTTCCCCGCCCTGACCGGCGGCCGGTCCGTGATGGTCTACGCCCAGACCGAGGTCTGCAAGGACCTCATAGCCCTCCAGCTCGCCGCCGGGGGCCCGTTGCTCTTCGAGGCGGAGGCGCTCGCCGTCGAGGGCGCCGAGACCCGGAGCCCTCGCGTCCGCTTCCACCACCAGGGCCGCGAGGACGTCCTGGAGTGCGACTACGTGGTCGGCTGCGACGGCTCCTGGGGCGTGGCCCGCAAGGCCGTGCCCGCCGATGTCTCACGGCTCTTCGAGCGGACGTACCCCTTCGGCTGGCTCGGCGTCCTGGCCGACGTGCCGCCCTCGCACGACGAGTTGGTCTACGCCCGCCACGACCGGGGCTTCGCACTCCTCTCCATGAGATCGCCGACCGTCACGCGCGCGTACCTCCAGGTCCCGGCGGACACCGACGCCGCCGACTGGGGCGACGAGGAGATCTGGGACGAGCTCGACCGCCGCCTGGAGACCGACGACCCCGGCTGGACGCTGAAGCGCGGACCCATCACCTCCAAGTCCGTCACCCCCATGCGCAGTTACGTCCACGAACCCATGCGGCACGGACGCGTCTTCCTCGCCGGGGACGCCGCCCACATCGTCCCGCCCACCGGCGCCAAGGGCCTCAACCTCGCCGTCGGCGACGTCGTCACCTTCGCCCGCGCGCTCGTCGAACTCCGCGAGACGGGCTCCGAGGCCCGCCTTGAGGCGTACTCCGCGACCTGCCTGCGCCGCGTCTGGCAGGCCGAGCGCTTCTCGTACGCGATGACCACGATGCTGCACCGCGCCCCCGGGGCCACCGGATTCGACGACCGCATCCAGCTCGCCCAGCTGGACCGCGTCGCCACCGTGCGCTCGGCGGAGGCCGATCTCGCGGAGAGCTACACGGGCTTCCCGCTCGACTGAGCCCCACCTCTGCCCCCCACCAGACCTCCGTCCCCACACCAGGTCCCACAACGAAGTGAGAGCCCCGTGACCGCTCCCCAAAGCGCCGCGCCCCAGCGGACCTTCAGATCAGTGGCCCCCGTCATAGCCCTGTGCTGGCTCGTCGTCTTCTTCGACGGCATGGACGTCAACATCTACGGCGCCGTGATGCCGCACCTCATCGACGACGAGGGCTTCGGCTTCACCGCGTCGACCGCGGGCACCATCGGCTCCTGGACCACCTTCGGCATGCTCATCGGCGCCCTGGGCTGCGGCACGCTCACCGACTGGATCGGGCGCAGGCCGATGGTGACGGGGAGCGTCGCGCTGTTCTCGCTCGGCTCCGCGGTCTGCGCGCTCGCGCCGACCGCCGCCGTCTTCGGGGGGCGGGCGTTTCATCGCCGGGCTCGGGCTCGGGGGTCTGATGCCGATCAGCCTCGCGATCGTCGCCGAGTTCGCGCCGCCGCGCAGGGCCGCGCTCGCCACCGGCCTGATGATGACCTCGTACCACGCGGGCGGCATGGCGGCCACGGGCCTCGGGCTGGCGCTCGGACCCGACCACGGCTGGCGCGTCGTCTTCTGGGCAGGCGTGATCCCCGCCGCCGTCGCCATCCCCCTCGTACTGAAGTGGCTGCCCGAATCGCCCGGCGTGCTGCTCGGCAAGGGCCGCGCGAGCGAGGCGCAGGCCGTCGCCGCCCGCTTCGCGCTGCCCTCACCGACGCTCGCCGAGGCCCCGGAGGCGGGCGCCAGGGGCCGCTTCGCCGCCGTCGCCTCGCTCTTCGACCCCGGTCGGCGGCTCGCGACCCCGCTCCTGTGGATCGCGTCCTTCGCCGGGCTTCTCCTCGTCTACGGGGTCTCCACCTGGCTCCCCGAGCTGATGCGCGCATCCGGCTACTCGCTCTCCTCCTCTGTGACCTTCCTCATGGTGATCAACGCGGGCGGGATCGTCGGCATGCTCGTCGCGGGGCGGGCAGCCGACAAGTTCGGCGCCGTGCGGATCTCCGCGATCTGGTTCCTGCTCACCGCCTGCGGCGCCTTCCTGCTCAAGGCCGAGCTGCCGCTGGGTGTCGCGTACGTGATCGTCTTCGTCACCGGCATCTGGCTCTTCTCGGCGCAGGTGATGGTCTACGCCTCCGCCCCTTCCGTCTACCCGCCAGCCCAGCGCGCCACGGGCCTCGGCTGGATCACCGGCGTCGGGCGCACCGGCGCGGTCGTCGGACCGTGGCTGGGAGGCGCTGTGGTCTCCGGCGGCGACGCGTCACTGGGATTCACCACGTTCGCCGTCGCCGCCGTGCTCGGAGCCGTCGCGATCTCGCTGGTGCCACTCGTCCGGCGCAGCCGCCGTACCCCCGCCGACGAGGGTGTATCCGCCCTCTCACCGGGAACAGAGAGCACCGGGCCGAGCGTTCTTGGTCACAAGGAGGGAAAGATCCTCCCCAAGCACTAGGGTCTTCCTTTTGCCTACGCATTACTCTTGAGCCAAAGCCACACACGGTGGCCATGACGGTGGCCATGGAGGAGTGAGATGAGGAGCAGTAACCCGGTCTTCTCGCGACGGGGGTTCAGCCGCGACAACGGCTACGCGGGCTTCGGCACGCAGCAGCCGCAGGCCGGGGGACCCGCGGGCGGGACACAGACCCAACAGGGCAATCCGTACGCGAGCGCGGGCCAGCAGGCCCCCGCCAATCCGTACGCGACCAACCCGTACGCCCAGCAGGACCTGCAGCACGGCGCCCCCCAGGCGCCCGTAACCACCGCCGGCCGCATGACGATGGACGACGTCGTCCTGCGTACGGCCACCACGCTCGGCACGCTCCTCGTCACGGCGGCACTCGCCTGGGCGCTGCTGCCGGTGGACGACGCCAACATCGGCAAGTCGTACGGCATCGCGATCGGCGCGGGCCTCGTCGCGATGGTGCTCGGCCTCGTGCAGGCCTTCAAGCGCAAGGCATCGCCCGCGCTGATCCTGACGTACGCCGCCCTGGAGGGTGTCTTCCTCGGCGTCGTCTCCAGCGTCGTCGACAACCGCATCGCGGACGGCGCGGCCATGCAGGCCGTGATCGGCACGATGGCGGTCTTCGCCGGTGTCCTGATCGCCTACAAGGCGGGCTGGATTCGCGTCAACCGTCGCTTCTACGGCTTCGTGATGGCCGCGGCGATGGGCTTCCTGCTGCTGACCGCGGTGAACCTGCTGTTCATGGTCTTCGGCGGCGGTGACGGTCTCGGCTTCCGCAGCGGCGGCCTCGGCATCATCTTCGGCATCGTGGGCATTCTGCTCGGCGCGTGCTTCCTGGCCCTGGACTTCAAGCAGGTCGAGGACGGCATCGCGTACGGCGCTCCGAAGGAAGAGGCCTGGCTCGCGGCGTTCGGTCTGACGATGACGCTCGTCTGGATCTACATGGAGTTCCTGCGTCTGATCGCCATCTTGCAGGGCAACGACTGACGCGGCTGATCAACGCGAAGGGCCCCACGGAACATCTGTTCCGTGGGGCCCTTCGCCGTGTGAGGTGAGTCGAGGGGGACAGGGGAGTCAAAGCAGCTTGCGCGCGGCCCGCCGCAAGTCGTGCTCGTGAATGATTGCCTTGGCGTGCCCGTACGCCAGGTTGTGCTCCGCGCGAAGCCAGCTGACCTTCTCCTCGAAGCGGAAGAGAGAAGGGCCTTCGTCAACGGCGCGGAGCCAGTCGGAGATCTCACGACCGGTGCAGTGGGGGATACGGGCGATCAGATTGCGGTGGGTCTCCTCGGAGAAGACTTGGGACATCGGCGCCTCCGGACGCGTCGCGATGTGTTCCGTCCTTCACGCCACCGTGCCTCAGCGTTGAGACGTTGGCAACAGTCCCGCCCAGGCGCATAAGGTCACCGGGTGCTTGATACGACGCCTTTGACGGACGCAGTGGACCAATTCGCCGACCGGTTGCGGGCAGCCCCGCAGAGTCGCCTGCAGCGGGGGGCGGCGACCGAGGCGCTCGCTCTGGCCAGGGAACTGGCGGCGTGGGCGCAGCGGATCGAGGTGCCGCAGGAGGAGCCGAGACAGATGCCGGACGAGGGGATGTTCGCGGCGGCCGATCAGATCACGGTCGCGGGGCGGGATTTGGCCCTTGTGCTCGATGATGCGGGTCAGCTCGGTGAGGCACTGACGCTCGTGGAGAAGGCGCAGAAGCGCGCCGGTGTGTGACGGGGCGTGAGAGGGGTGCGGCGGGGGTGTGGTCCGACCCCGGCGGGCGCCGGGGTCGCTCCGGTCAGACCGAGGCGATGACGCGGTCGGCCAGGATGTAGACGTTCTCGGTGCCGCACTCGAAGGTCAGGGCGTAGGCGCCGGAGACGCCGGATCCGCCGAGCAGGACCGGGGCGTGCCCGTCGCGCAGGGCGTCGGCGAGCAGCTCCGCGGTCTCGCGGTGGCCCGGGGTCATGCAGAGCGTCGTGCCGTCCGTGAAGACGTAGACGTCCAGGGTGCCGAGCGGTCCGGGGCGGACGTCGGCGAGTGCCGTACGGGCGTCGGCCAGTTCTTCGAGACAGGCGACGGTGCGCTCGTGGTCGCCGTTGACGGGGGACTGGACCGGGACGAAGTCCGGGTGCGAGGGGTGGCGGCGGCGGGCCGCGGCCAGCTCAGGGGAGTCGCTCGCGAACTCGTCCACCGGTTCGGCGTACGGCTCGATGACCGGCTCCAGGCTCTCCGACTCCAGGCCCGAGAAGTCCGCCTGGCGGGGCAGGAACAGCTCGTCGGCCATGTCGGAGAGGCCCGGCAGTCCACTGAGGAGCGAGGGCGCGTCCGAGGCGTCACGGGCTTCCTGGGCGGCCCAGAAGGCGCGCGCCTCGGCCAGCTCGCGCTCCCGTTCCTCGGCGAGTGCCTCGGCGACGGCCGTGCGTATCTCGTCGGTGTCCGCGGTGCGGGCCGCGGGCACGTTGGCGTGTGCGTTCGCCGAGTGGCTCTGGGCCAGCTCGGCGCGCAGGGCGGTGATCTCTGCGAGCTGCTTCCGCAGGCCGTGTACGGCGTGCAGGGCGGCGGCACCCACGGCCGTGGCAGCGGCTGTGGAGAGCAGCAAGGCAATAGGCATGGCGCTCACTGACGTACTCCCGGTTTCAAGTCGACCCCCGACTTCCTACATCAGCTTGAAGCCTGCACGATCCACCTGTCAGTGCATTACGTCACGAATTGGACAGGTCTTTCGGCCCGGTGTTTATCCACAGATGGGCTCTGAGCTGGGGATATGCATCTCCCCCAGGAGATAGGTCAC
Organism: Streptomyces sp. NPDC058257; assembly: GCF_042881845.1. Lineage (NCBI taxonomy): Bacteria > Bacillati > Actinomycetota > Actinomycetes > Kitasatosporales > Streptomycetaceae > Streptomyces > Streptomyces sp. NPDC058257. Next base: position 100,977 of record NZ_JBHVXJ010000004.1, on the reverse strand, counting down.
ATCCTGGGGGAGATTGAGTCACGAATCAATGGAGACGTGCGGGATTCGTGGGGCCCGGAGCGTCAGCTGAGGCGCTCGATGACCATCGCCATGCCCTGTCCGCCGCCGACGCACATCGTCTCCAGGCCGAACTGCTTGTCGTGGAACTGGAGGCTGTTGATGAGCGTGCCGGTGATGCGGGCGCCGGTCATGCCGAAGGGGTGGCCGACGGCGATGGCGCCGCCGTTGACGTTCAGCTTGTCGATCGGGATGTTCAGGTCGCGGTAGGAGGGGATGACCTGGGCGGCGAAGGCCTCGTTGATCTCGAAGAGGTCGATGTCGTCGACGGTGAGACCGGCGCGGGAGAGGGCCTGCTTGCTCGCCTCGACCGGGCCGAGGCCCATGATCTCGGGGGAGAGGCCGGTGACGCCGGTGGAGACGATGCGGGCCAGCGGGGTCAGGCCGAGCTCGCGGGCCTTTGTGTCGCTCATGATCACGAGGGCGGCGGCGCCGTCGTTGAGCGGGCAGCAGTTGGCGGCGGTGACCAGGCCGTCGGGGCGGAAGACGGGCTTGAGGCCTCCGACGCCTTCGAGGGTGACGCCGGCGCGGGGCCCGTCGTCCTTGCTGACGACGGTGCCGTCGGGGGTCGTCACCGGGGTGATCTCGCGCTCCCAGAACCCGTTCTTCAGGGCTTCCTCGGCGAGGTTCTGGGACCTGACGCCGAACTCGTCCATGTCCTGACGGGTGACGCCCTTGGCGCGGGCCAGGTTCTCGGCGGTCTGCCCCATCGCGATGTACGCGTCCGGGATCAGACCGTCCTCGCGGGGGTCGTGCCAGCTGGAGCCCTCGGTCTTGCTCACCGCCTCGGTGCGGGCCTCGGCGTCGGCGAAGAGGGGGTTGTGGGTGTCGGGGAGCCCGTCGCTTGACCCCTTGACGCTGCGGGACACCATCTCCACACCGGCGGAGATGAAGACGTCGCCCTCCCCGGCCTTGATGGCGTGCAGGGCCATGCGGGAGGTCTGCAGGGAGGAGGAGCAGTACCGGGTGATGGTGCAGCCCGGCAGGTGGTCCATGCCCATCTGTACGGCGACGACGCGGCCGAGGTTGTGCCCCTGCTCGCCGCCGGGCAGTCCACAGCCGAGCATCAGGTCGTCGATGAGCTTCGGGTCGAGCCCGGGGACCTTGGCGAGGGCGGCCTCGATGATCGTGGCGGTCAGGTCGTCCGGCCGCAGATCCTTCAGGGAGCCCTTGAAGGCGCGGCCGATCGGGGTGCGGGCGGCGGAGACGATCACGGCTTCGGGCATGCGGGGCTCCAGAGGTTGCTTCGCGAAAGGCGGACCGCTTCGGAAGTTACCCGTACGTACCGAGAAGGTCACCGGTGCGGGACTGTGATGCGGACCGCATTTTTCTAAGCGCTTGCTCAGGGTGGCGGGGGCCAGCTTTCCCTACCCCCCACCTGACCATCGCCGGGCAATCGGGTGGGTGGGCGGGAAAGAATCCGTCGTGAAGCGACGGCCCCGAGGCGCCCCGCAGGGGGCCGGCTACCTCGGCAGCGGCGAGGGATCCGGGGCGTGATGGATGCGCCGCCGCCGACGGCGCTTGAGGAGGGCCCAGGGACCACGCGGCCCCGTGGGCATCGCGGCCGCGACCTCCGTGCCGCCCTCCGACGCGGCCTGCGCCGCGGCCCGTGCCACCGGCAGGAACCCCTCGCGACGCGACACGTCGGGGCGCTCCTCCTCCGGCCAGAGCCCAAGCGCCGCGCACAGCGTCGGAAGCACCGCCATCGCGGCGGTCGCGTACCCCTCCGCGGAGGGGTGGTAGTTGTCGGGTCCGAACAGCTCCCGCGGGTTCGCGAGGAACTCGGGGCCGAGCAGATCCCCCAGCGACACCGTCCGCCCGCCCTGCTCGACCACGCCGATCGTCTGCGCGGCGGCCAGCTGCCGTGACACGCGCCGCGCCATCCACCGCAGCGGCTGATAGACGTTCTCGACCGTCCCCAGATCGGGACAGGTCCCCACCACCACCTCCGCCCCGGCCGTACGCAGCCTGCGCACCGCCGCCGACAGGCAGCGCACGGAACGCGTCGCGGGCATCCGGTGCGTCACGTCGTTCGCGCCGATCATCACGACGCAGACGTCGGGTGCCCAGGACGAGAGCTCGGAAAGGAGCAGCGTCACCTGGCGGTCCAGGTCGTCCGACTGGGCGCCGGGCAGCGCCACGTTCCGCAGTTCCACCGGCCGCTCGGCCACCGCGGCGAGCCCCGCCGCCAGGAGCGCCGCCGGGGTCTGCCGGGCCCGGTGCACCCCCTGCCCCGCGGCGGTCGAATCGCCGAGCATCGCGAACCGCAAGGGCTCCGCGCCCTCGGGCCGATCCGCGAACCCCCATCCGTACCGTCCGTCCGCCCGCGGTGGAGCCGGATGCTCCCCGCTGTTTCCCACGGTCCGCTTCGCCAGTTGCACCTCGGCGAGCACCACGCCCACGGCCGCCGCCCCGAGCAGCCCGATGCCTCCGCCGCCGTACGCCGCGCCCGCAGCGATCCGCCGCGCCACCCTCGCCCTCGACATGCCCTGCAGCCACCTCCTCGTAGCCAATCCGCCCTACATCAACTAATTGCCCCGTAAGGACGGTCGGCCAATCGCAAGCGGAGGTGAACGACTGAACGGGACCCTTACGCTGACGACACCCATTCGTCGCACTACATCGCAGCCCGGAGACAACGGTGCAATTCCACGACTCGATGATCAGCCTCGTCGGCAACACCCCGCTGGTGAGGCTCAACAACGTGACCACGGGCATTCAGGCGACCGTCCTGGCCAAGGTCGAGTACTTCAACCCCGGCGGTTCCGTGAAGGACCGCATCGCGCTGCGCATGATCGAGGCGGCCGAGCAGAGCGGTGAGCTCAAGCCCGGCGGCACGATCGTCGAGCCGACGTCCGGCAACACCGGCGTCGGACTCGCCATCGTGGCCCAGCAGAAGGGCTACAAATGCATCTTCGTCTGCCCCGACAAGGTGTCGCTCGACAAGATCAATGTGCTGCGCGCGTACGGCGCGGACGTGGTCGTCTGCCCCACGGCCGTCGACCCCGATCACCCGGACTCGTACTACAACGTCTCGGACCGCCTCGTGCGCGAGACCCCCGGCGCCTGGAAGCCCGACCAGTACAGCAACCCGAACAACCCCCTCTCCCACTACCACTCCACCGGCCCCGAGCTGTGGGAGCAGACGGAAGGGAAGATCACCCACTTCGTGACGGGTATCGGGACCGGAGGCACGATCTCCGGGACGGGCGGATATCTGAAGGAGATCTCGAAGGGCGGGGTCACGGTCGTCGGCGCCGACCCCGAGGGGTCCGTGTACTCCGGCGGCTCCGGGCGGCCCTACCTCGTCGAGGGCGTCGGTGAGGACTTCTGGCCGACGGCGTACGACCGGACCGTGACCGACGAGATCATCGCGGTGTCCGACAAGGACTCCTTCCAGATGACGCGGCGCCTCGCCAAGGAGGAGGGGCTGCTCGTCGGCGGTTCCTGCGGCATGGCGGTCGTGGCGGCGCTGCGGGTCGCGGAACGGCTCGGCCCCGACGATGTCGTGGTCGTACTCCTGCCCGACTCCGGGCGCGGCTACATGAGCAAGATCTTCAGCGACGAGTGGATGAACGACTACGGATTCCTGGAGCAGGCGGGCGACCAGCCTCGCGTGGGTGACGTACTGAGCCGCAAGGAAGGCGGCCGACTGCCCTCACTCGTCCACATGCACCCGGAGGAGACGGTCGGTGAGGCCATCGACGTACTGCGGGAGTACGGCGTCTCGCAGATGCCCATCGTCAAGCCGGGCGCGGGCCACCCGGACGTGATGGCGGCCGAGGTCATCGGCTCCGTCGTCGAACGCGAGCTCCTCGACGCCCTGTTCGCGCAGCGCGCCTCGCTCTCCGACCCGCTGGAGAAGCACATGTCGGACCCGCTGCCGCAGGTCGGCTCCGGCGAACCCGTCGCCGACCTGATGTCGGTGCTCGGCCGTGCCGACGCGGCGATCGTCCTGGTCGAGGGCAAACCGACCGGCGTGGTGAGCCGCCAGGACCTGCTGGCCTTCCTCGCGGCGCAGCAGGGCCAGTAGCAGGTCCGGCAGCAGCAGGCCCGGTAACAGCAGGTCCGGCAGCAGCAGGTCCGGTAGCCGCAGGAACCAGTGACCAAGGGGGTGTGCCGTGAGCCGTGGTTCGAACTTCGCGGAAGTGGTACGAGCACGTCACGTCCGCGCAGCACACGCTTAACACGGCTCCGGCACATTGGTCGTTGTCGGCGTACAGGAACTCCGGAGCGGCTCCCGGACCTCTGAACGCCTGGACGCGGACCCGGTCCTGACCCGGCCCGCGTCCCTCGCGGGGACCGCCGTCGTCCCGCCCCCTGGTTACCCCGGGGGTGCGGCGGTCCCCGCGCATGAACTTCGTACGACCCCCAGAACCCCTGGCGCCCCTCAGAACCCCTGGATCGGCGCCGCCGCGTGGCTCACCGGCACCGTGTGCGTCACCCAGCCCGTGGCCGTGCGCTGGTGGAGCTGGAAGGCGGTCGGTTCGGGCACGTAGCCCATGGCGCCCTTCGCGTTCAGCGTCAGGGAGCTCTGGAGGTACGTCGACGGGGCGGTCGAGAGGGTCGTGCCCGCGTAGGCGCCGGTGATCGGGCGGTGGACGTGGCCCGCGAGCACCCGGGCGACCTGGGGGTGGCGGATCAGGAGCCGCGCCAGGGCGTCGCCGTCCGTGAGGCGCATGCCGTCCAGGAACGGGATGCCGATGTCCGCCGGGGGGTGGTGCACACAGACCAGGGCGGGGATGCCGGGGCGCGCCGTCAGCCGGGCGTCCAGCCACGTGAGTTGGTCTTCGCCGAGGCGGCCGTGTCCGGCGCCCGGCACGTGCGAGTCCAGGGCGATCAGCGTCAGGTCCGCGTACTCGACGGCGTAGTGCGTGGAGTGGGCGCCGCCGAGGTGTGCCGTACCGCCGAACGCCTTGGCCAGGGCCACCGGGTCGTCGTGGTTGCCGGTCGTCAGGTGCAGGGGCAGCGGGAAACCCGTGACGAGTTCGCGCAGCTGCTCGTACTCGGCGGGGCTGCCGTGGTCCGTCAGGTCGCCGGTGATCACGACGCAGGTGGGCCGGGGCTCCAGGGCGAGGACCCGGGTGAGCGCGTGGCGCAGGCCGGCCGCCGGAGCGGCGGCCAGGGCGCCGGTGGTGAGGTGCGGGTCACTGAGGTGCGCGACGGATGTGGTCATCAGGGGAGGATCCCCCCTGAGCCGTGGCCTCAGGCCTCAGTCGTCCCACTCCGACGTGCGCTCGCGGTCCTTGCCGCGCCCGAAGTTCATGCCCCGCATCGAATGCACCGCGTTCACGCCGACGATGCCGCCCCAGGTGACGAAGAGGCCGGGCAGGTCCGCGTTGACCACGCCGATCGCCGAGAGCGGGATCGCGAGGATCAGCGAGACGATGCCGAAGCCGAAGCGCTCGCCCCAGGAGTCCACGGGATTGGTGGGCGCGCGGGATCCGCGGGCGACGACCATCTGCTGCTCGGCCATGTGCCGGCGCATGCGCCGGTCGATGGTGCCGTCCAGGCGCTGCTCGACCTTCCCGAGGAACGAGTCGACCAGCGCGGACTCGTACTCTTCGCCTAGCTCTCTGCGCGCGTGCAGAGTGGCGTCGAGTTCCTTTTTGAGTTCGGCGTCACGGGCTTCCATGGGCCGTTACGTTACGCAGCCGACGCGGGCGTGACAGTGGGGCTATCCCCCCTTTCCGTGGGGATGTGCGAGGTGTCGCGGCGGGCCAGGAGCCAGTACAGGGCCGCCGGGACCACCAGACCCACGATCCAGGAGATGTCCGCGCCGCCCAGCGGCTCCACCAGCGGACCCGTGTAGAAGTGCGTCGCCAGGAACGGGAGCTGGGTCAGGACACCCACCCCGTAGACCGTGAGCGCGTCCCAGCGCCAGGCTCCGTAACGGCCGTCGGGGTCCGAGAGCGCCGGGATGTCGTAGCGCTCCTTGGAGATCAGGTAGTAGTCGACCAGGTTGATCGCCGACCACGGCGTGAAGAACGTCAGGAGGAAGAGAAGGAAGTCCTTGAAGGACGTGAGGAAGCTGTCCTTGCCGAGCAGCGCCACCACCGTGCCCGCCACCATGATCAGGGCGATGTACGCCGCCCTGCCGCGCGGCGAGAGCGTCTTCTGGCCCCGGAATCCGCTGATGCTCGTCACCATCGACATGAAGCCGCCGTAGGTGTTGAGCACGTTGATGGTCAGCTTGCCCAGCGCGATCACGAAGTACAGGAGCGACGCGATCAGGCCCGTACCGCCCAGGCCCACCACGTATCCGACCTGGTTGTCGAGGAACGCGTCCCCCGCGCTCGCCGCCACCAGGACACCGAACGTCATCGACCACTGCGAGCCGAGCGCCGAACCGGACAGGGTCCACCAGAACGTGGCCCGCCCCGATGTCGTACGCGGCAGATAGCGCGAGTAGTCCGCGACGTACGGACCGAAGGCGAGCTGCCACGACGCCGAGAGCGAGACCGCGAGCAGGAACATCGGCAGGTCGAAGTGCGCGTCGCTCAGGAGGGCCGAGAGGTCGACGCGGTCCAGGAGGCGGATGCCCAGGTAGATGAAGGCCAGCGCGCAGATCACGCTCGCCACCCGGCCAAGGACGTGGATCACGCGGTAGCCGACCGCCGCCACCACCGCGGTGATCACCGCGAAGACGATGATGCCGGTGGTGTCGTTCGTGTGCGTCAGCCGGGCCGTCGCCTGTCCGGCCAGGACGCTGCCGGACGCGAAGAAGCCGACGTACATGAGGATGACGAGGAGCAGCGGTACGACGGCGCCGCGCACCCCGAACTGCGCCCGGGACTGGATCATCTGCGGCAGACCGAGCTTCGGCCCCTGCGCCGAGTGCAGGGCCATCACCGCGCCCCCGAGCAGATTGCCGAGCAGCAGGCCGGTCAGCGACCAGACCACGTCGCCGCCGAAGACGACGGCGAGCGCGCCGGTAACGACCGCGGTGATCTGGAGGTTGGCGCCGAGCCAGAGGGTGAACTGGCTGAACGCGGTGCCGTGCCGTTCGTCGTCCGGGACGACGTCGATGGAGCGCCGCTCCACGAGACTCTCTGCCATGATCCGCTGAACTCCCTGCTGCTGTACGAGCTGCCTCTTGGCGGTTCCTGGTGGTTTCTGACCGGGCTACTTCTTGCTGATCCCGTGCTTCGCCGCCCAGTCGTTCGCTACGTCCTCGGGGTCCTTCTTGTCCTTGTCCACCAGGCGGTTGAGCTCGGTGAGGTCCTTGGTCGTCAGGGCGTTGCCCAGGCGGCCGAGCGCCTTGCGGACCGTCGAGTCGGCCTTGCGGTCGGCGACGAGCGGGACGACGTGCTGGCCGGGGATCAGGTTCTTGGGGTCGGTGAGCACGACCCACTTCTCGGCGACGATGTCGGTGTCGGTGGTGAAGAGGTTCGCCACGTCGACGTCGCCCTTCTTCAGGGCGCCCTTCACCAACGGCCCCGAGGAGTCGAGGGACTTGAACTCCTTGAACTCGACTCCGTAGACGTCCTTGAGGCCGACCGAGCCCACCGTGCGCTTCTTGACCTCGGGCGCCGCGCCGATGACGAGCTTGCCGTTGTGCTTCGCGAGGTCCGCGAGAGATTTGAGGCCGTACTTGTCGGCGGTCTCCTGGGTGACGACGAACGCGTCGGAGTCCTCGGCCTTGCCGTAGGGCAGGATCTGCAGGCCGCGCGGCAGGACCATGGCGAGGGCGTTCTGCATCTCGCCCTCCTCGGTGGCCTTCGCCTTCGCGTCGAGGTAGTGCAGGAGCGCGCCCTGGTACTCGGGCAGGAGGTCGATGTCGCCGCCCTTGAGGGCCGGGATGAGGATCTCGCGGGTGCCGAGGTTGGGGCGGACGGACGTCTTCACGCCCTCCGCCTGGAGGGCCGCGGCGTAGAGGTGGCCGAGGACCTGGTTCTCGGTGAAGTTGGCGGTGCCGATGGTGACGCCGTTCTTGCTGGAGCCACCGCCCGAGCCGCCGGAGCCGTCCCCGTTGAGGGAGGTGATGCCGCCGCTGCAGGAGGCGAGCGCGGGGACGGACGCGGCGGCGAAGAGTCCGCCGAGGACGTTTCTGCGGTTCATGGGGGCCATCTGGCTTTGCTCCTAGGCCGACTTGGCGGGGCGGTGGCGGAAGAGGGCACGCTGCAGTGCGGAGAGCGCGAGATCGAGTACGACGGCGACGACGGCCACGAGCACGGCACCGCCGAGCACCTGTACGAGGTCACGCTGGGCGAGCCCGTCGAAGACGTACCGGCCGAGCCCGCCGAAGGAGACGTACGCGGCGATGGTGGCGGTCGCGACGACCTGGATGAGCGCGAGCCTCAGGCCGGTCATGATCAGGGGGAGCGCGAGCGGCAGTTCGACCTGGAAGAGGACCTGATGCCAGCGCATGCCCTGGCCGCGCGCGGCGTCCCGCACCTCCGGGTCGACCGCGGTCATCCCGGCGTACGTGTTGGTGACGATGGACGGCACGGCGAGGGCGACGAGCGCGATGTAGATGGGCCACATGGAGAGCCCGCTCGCCAGGAAGACGAGGACGACGAGGCCGACCGTGGGCAGCGCGCGTCCGAAGCTTGAGAGGTTGATCGCGACGAAGGCGCCGCGCCCGGTGTGCCCGATGAGCAGGCCGATCGGCAGCGCGATGGCGGCGGCGATGAGGGTCGCGAGCAGCGAGTACTGGAGGTGCTCGATGAGGCGGTGCCCGATGCCGTCGGACCCGGCCCACTGCTCGCCGCCGACCAGCCAGGCGCCGAGGTCCTTGAAGAGTTCGTACATGTCACGCGCTCCTCTTGCGGCGGGCCCAGGGGGTCAGGACGTACTGGAGGGTGACGAGCAGCGCGTCCGCGACGAGCGCGAGGAGCAGGGTCAGGACGACGCCGACGATGACGGGGGTGGGGAAGTTGCGCTGGAACCCGTCCGTGAAGAGCTGTCCGAGGCCGCCGTCGCCGATGTACGTCGCCACGGAGACGAGGGAGATCGCCATGACCGTCGCGATCCGTACGCCGGCCATGATCACCGGCAGGGCGAGGGGGAGTTCGACGGTGAGGAGGGTGCGCAGGGGCCGGGTACCCATGGCCTTGGCCGCTTCCTTCGTCTTCGCGGGGACGGAGTCCAGACCCTCGACGGTGTTCCGCAGGAGCACGACGAGCGTGTAGATCGTCAGGCCGATGACGGTCGTGGTGCGGGTGAGTCCGCTGACCGGCAGGAGCAGGACGAAGACGGCGATGGACGGGATGGTGAACAGGACGTTCGACAGGCCGAGGAGCAGCCCGCGCAGGGGGCGCACGCGGTGGGCGACGACGGCCAGGGGGAGCGAGATGAGCAGGCCGAGGAGTACGGCGGTGAGGGCGGCCTGGAGGTGGGACAGGGTGAGGCTGGTGAGATCGTCGGTGTGGTCGGCTATCCACGACCAGTCGACACTCATGCGGGACGCTCCGCTGCGGTGGGGCCGGGGGCGGTCGCCGCGTCCGTGTCGCCCGCGCCGTCCTGGGTTGCTCGCGCAGTTCCCCGCGCCCCTGAAGGGGCGCCCACGCGGCCGTTCTCGTGGGCCGTCCCCGCGTGCTCGTGGATGTCGTCGCGGGACGTGACGCCGGTCAGGATGCCCTCGGCGTCGACGCGGGCGACCAGGCCGCTGGGGGCGGCTATGGACTCGTTCAGGGCCGACAGGAGCGAGTCCGTGTCCCGCAGGGGGCGTACGGGGACGTCCGCGGCCTGCGCGTCCTTGTGCCGCCAGGCCAGCGGGGCGCCCGCGGAGTCGAGACGCAGGGTCCAGGCGCCGCCCTCGGGAGCCGGGGCCCTGGGGACCTCGGACAGCGTCGTCAGGGAGAGCAGCTTCAGGCCGCGCTCGGCGCCCAGGAAGTCGGCGACGAAGCCGTCCGCGGGGCGGGCCAGGAGCTCGGCGGGGCTCGCGCACTGCACGAGGTGGCCGCCGGTGCGGAAGACGGCTATGCGGTCGCCGAGCCGTACGGCCTCGTCGATGTCGTGCGTGACGAAGACGATGGTCTTGTTCAACTCCCGCTGGAGGCGCAGGAGTTCGTCCTGGAGCTGGGTGCGGACCACGGGGTCGACCGCGCCGAACGGCTCGTCCATGAGGAGCACCGGCGGGTCGGCGGCGAGCGCGCGGGCCACGCCGACGCGCTGCTGCTGGCCGCCGGAGAGCTGGTGCGGGTAGCGCTTCCCGGAGTCGGCGGCGAGACCGACCGTCTCCAGGAGCTCCGCCGCCCGCGCCCGCGCCTTCTTGCGGCCCCAGCCGAGCAGCAGCGGCACGGTCGCGACGTTGTCCAGGACCGTGCGGTGCGGGAAGAGCCCGGACTGCTGGATCACGTAACCGATCGAACGGCGCAGCTCGGCCGCGTCCTGCTCCAGGACGTCCTTGCCGTTGACCCGGATCGTCCCGGAGGTCGGATCGACCATCCGGTTGATCATGCGGAGCGTCGTCGTCTTGCCGCAACCGGAAGATCCGACGAGGACGGTCACGCCCCCTTCCGGCATCTCAAGGGTGAGGTCGTGGACCGCGGTTGTGCCGTTCGGGAAGCGCTTGTGGACCGTATCGAATTGGATCATGAGGAGTCCCTTGCCCGGCTGTATATCTTCATGCAGAGTTCTTTGTGACTGAATAGATTGTCAATAGTTAGTCGCAGCCCAGGTGTAAATCGCTGGTTACAAGTGGTCGCAGGGCAAGACGAAGCGTCCGGTTGAGGAGGAATTGCGAGTGATGTCGTCTCGTATCGCGGACAGGGCGACCGGCAGGGCGACCGACGACAGCGGCTCGGTCGTCGTCCTGGACGGCCGCGGACTGATGGTCGCAGATGTCGTACGTATGGCCGAATCTACCGCTAAGCCAGTTCCCGGAACGGACGGCATGAAGCGCGTGGAGAGCTCGTGGAACGCCGCTCGTGAGATCGCCTCCTGGGGTCGCGTCTACGGCCGCTCCACCGGAGTGGGCGCCAACCGGAATGAGTCCGTGCCGACCGAGGCGGCCGCCGACCACGGTCTGCGCCTGCTGCGCAGCCACGCCGGAGCGATCGGCGACGAGCTTCCGGCGCGGCAGGTGCGCGCGATGCTCGCGGTCCGCGCCAACCAGCTGCTCGCGGGCGGCGCGGGCCTGCGCCCGACCGTCGTCACGGCGCTCTGCGAGGCACTGACGACGGGCGCGTACCCCCAGGTCAACGAATTCGGCTCGGTCGGCACGGGCGACATCGCCGCGCTCGCCCAGATGGGCCTCGCGCTCGCGGGTGAACACCCCTGGCAGGGAACGGGCGCCGCCCCCGACCCGCAGCCCCTCGACAACAACGACGCCCTCGCCCTGATCAGCAGCAACGCCCTCACCCTCGGCCAGTCCGCGCTCGCCCTGCACGAACTGCGCGGCCTCGTCGCGGCCACGCAGCTGGTGGCGGCGCTGACCCTGATGGCCGTCGACGGTTCGTACGAGGCGTACGCGCTGCCCGTCCACGAGGCTCGGCGGCACGCGGGCTCGTACGCCGTCGCGGAACGGATGCGGCAGATCCTCGGCGCGCCCGACCGCCCCACGCCACCGCTCGGCCGCATTCAGGACCCCTACGGACTGCGCTGTCTGCCGCAGATCCACGGCCCCGCGCACGACGCGGCCGACGCGCTCGAAGACGTCCTCACGGTCGAGATCAACGCGGCGGCGGAGAACCCGCTGATCTCGGCGGAGGATATGGCGGCGTACCACCACGGCGGCTTCTATCTGGCCCAACTCGCCCTGTCCCTGGACCACTTCAGGCTGGCGGTGACGCAGGCGGCACGTCTTTCGACATCCCGCCTCTCCACGCTGAACGAACCCGGCTTCACCCGCCTGCGCCCCTTCCTCGCGGACGGCGAACCGGCTTCGTCGGGCGTGATGATCCTTGAGTACGCGGCCGGGGCGGCCCTCGGCGACCTGAGCGCCTTCTCCGCACCGGCCTCGCTCGGCCACGCGGTGCTCTCCCGAGGCGTCGAGGAACAGGCCAGCTTCGCCTCGCTCGCGGCGCGGCAGACACTGCGGGCGTGTGCGGCGTACCGCCTGGTCGTGGGATGCGAACTCGTGGCGGCCGTCCGCGTGTTGAGGCAGCGGGACATGCGCCTCGATCCGGACCTGCCCGTCGGCCGGGCCTTCGACCTCGCGGACTCGGTACTCGACCCGGAGCTCGCCGACCGGCCGTTGACGGATGATGTGACGGTGGCGGCCGGGCTGCTCGACCGGTTCACCGAGCTGTGGCTGGACCTCGGGTCCGGGAACGGGACGGGCTTCGAGAGCCAGGGTGTTGTGAGGGGAACGGTATGAGTGACAGTCCCGCGGCGCGGCTTCAGGTGCTCTTCGAGGGCCACCGCCTCACGCCCACGCAGCGGCGCATCGCGCACTGCATGGTGCGGCGGGCGGCGGACGTCCCCTTCCTCTCCAGCGTCGAACTGGCCGAGCTGGCCGGGGTGAGCCAGCCCTCGGTGACCCGGTTCGCCGTGGCGCTCGGCTTCGACGGCTACCCGGCGCTGCGCAGGCACCTGCGGGAGCTCGCGCCCGCGGAGGCGGCGGGCGAGGCCTCCCTGAACGAGTACCAACAGGCGGTCGAGGCGGAGATCGAGAACCTCCGGCACCTGGCGGAGGTGCTCGCCGACCCCTCACCGGTCGAGCGCGCCGGGCAGCTCCTCGCCTCCTCCCGGCCGCTCCCGGTCCTGGGCCTGCGGGCCGCCGCGTCACAGGCGTACGGCTTCTCGTACTTCGCGGCGAAGGTCCACCCCGACGTACGCCTCCTCCACGAGGGCGGCACGATGCTGGCCGACCGGATCGACGCGGCGGTACGGGCGGGGGCGTCGGCGCTCATGTGCTTCGCGCTGCCCCGGCATCCGCGGGAGGTGGTGGACGCGCTCGCCCACGCGCAGTCGGCGGGTCTCTCGGTGGTGACGGTGGCCGACTCGGCGTTCGCCCCCGTGGCGGCCCACTCGGACCTCCTCCTCCCGGCGGCGGTCGGCACGGGCCTCGCCTTCGACACGGCGTGCGCGCCGATGCTGCTCGGCCGGGTGCTCCTTGAGGCCATGTGCGACGGCCTTCCGGACGCGCAGGCGCGGTTGGAGGAGTTCGACGCGGGGGCCGCGGCGCGGGGACTGTTCGTGGAGTAGGGGTCTCTTCGGGGAGCAGCGGTCTCTTCGTGGAGTGGCGGCGAACGCACGGCGGGCCGGACCCGAAGGCCCGGCCCGCCGCGTGTGCCGCTCGGGCTCAGACGTCGAGGTTCGCCTCGATGCGCTTGAGCTGGTGGCGGGCCATGGCCAGGTTGGCCCGGTCCTTGTCGAGGGCCACGTAGAGGAAGAGGCCGTTGTTGTTGCGGCCCTTGATCAGCCGGATCAGGTGGTACTGGGTGCTGAGCGAGATCAGGATGTCCTCGATCTCGTCCTTGAGGTCCAGTAGCTCCATCGTGCGCAGCTTGGCGCGCACCACGTCCGTGTTGCCGGCCGCGGCGACGGACAGGTCCAGGTCCTTGCCGCCGCCGATCGTGCCCAGGGCCATGCCGCTGGTGTAGTCGACCAGGGCGGCGCCGATGACCCCCTCGATCGAGGTGGTCGTTTCCTTCAGCGATGTCTCTGTGTTGGCCATGAATTTCGCACTTCCTTTCCGTCTGCCGGGAGTCCGTGGTGAGGAGGACGATGAGGGTGTGGTGGGGGACATGGGTCAGGTTTCCTCCGCTCGTTCGACGGCGGCGTCGACCAGCTCTCCGATGAGCGCGCTGGAACGGCGGCCCTCCAGATGGAGCCGGCCCACGTTGACGCGGGGCTCGGCGAGCAGCGTGAGCACGGCGGACGAACCGGCCGTGTACGTGGCTACGTAGCCGTCCTCGCCGCGGATGAGGAGTTCTCGGAAGCGGCCCTGGTGCGTGGCGTCGGACAGCCGCAGGGCGACTCCGAGCGCCGCCGCGGTCAGCGCGCAGACGCCCTCCGCCTCGACGTCCGTCGCGTCCTGCGCGAGCAGGAGTCCGTCGACGCTGGCCGTCAGAGCGCCCCTGAGCTGAGGAATCCTGGTACGCAGCCGTTTCAGTTCGACCAGTACGTCGGCTTCGGCAACCATCGGCTCTCTCCTCCCGGCGCGCTTGAAGAGCGCGAAGAACTTCATGAGGTCGGGGGCCAAGTCCTGCGCCGCGTACGGAGATTCACAGACTTGCCTCCAGCGCGTCGAGGACCCGGCGCAGCAGGGCGACGTCCGGTTCGGGGGGATCGTCGGGGGGCGGGGCGGGGAGTATCGCCAGGGCCGGTTCGGCCGTCCGCGGGGGTTCCACGAGCCCGGCCGCGGCGAGCCGCCTGACCTCGATGAGGGTGTGGAACGACGGTCGGCCGAGCGCCCAGGCGATGGCCGTCGGTGTGCGGACGCCGTCGGCGAGCCGCAGCAGGGAGATCTGGCGTCCGGTGAGCTTGTGGCCGGGCGCTGGCGGCCTCGGCACGACGGGCGACGTGTCCAGTTCCGGGCAGGGCCAGACGCTGTCGAGGAGGGCCCGGCGCCGCCGGGTCTCGCGTTCCAGGGTCTCGGCCGTCACCGGGCGCACCCGGCCGAGCCAGTGCGCGACGCCGTAGCGGAAGCGGGTGGGTCCGCTCGCCGGGCCCAGGACGAAGAACGCGGCGTCGAACAGTGCGCCGATGTGGCACATCTCCAGCTCGCCGGCGGTTATCCGGCCGCTGTCTATCAGGTGCCGCCCCACCTCGTGCCGGGTCCCGGCCAGTGAGAGGGCCTCCTGCCAGCCCTGCGCGGGCAGCGCCCCGCCGGCCGTGAGCAGGACGTCGATGCCGGGTGCCGCGGGGCTCTCCGCGTGCACGACGCGGCCGTCGACGAGGTAGAGGGTTCCCTGGTCGCGCAGCAGGGCTCCGGTCGCCCGCTCACCGGCCAGACGCATCAGCATGGGCGATGTGGTGGACGCGGTGATGCGCATGGCGTTCACACCAGCACCAGGCGCTCGGAGAGATCCCGCAGCCGTATGCGCGCGAGGGCGAGGTTGCCGGTGTGCCGGTCGAGCCAGAGGTAGAGGAACACGCTGCTGTCGAAGGTCGTCTCGACGAAGCGGATCAGATGGAATCCGGTCCTCGTGGTGAGCATGAGGTCCTCGACGGGGAGTTCCTCGGGGCCGGTGTCCCGCGCCGCGTCCAGTGCGTCGTCCTTCGGGGCGAACGCCTGGTACTCGGCCGCCGATCGCGCCACCTCCGCGGTCTCCACGGCGGTGGACTCGTGGTCGCCGCCCGGGGGATCGCCGACCGAACCGAGGGCGAGCCCGCTGGTCCAGTCGACGATCGCCGCTCCGCGCGCACCGGGCAGTGTCATGGCTTCGAGCAGACACTCGTCGATTCCGGGCACGCGGTCCCCTTCCCCAGGGTTGAACCGGGTGGCCCCTACCACCCGACCGGGGGCTCATCGCCGCCCGGTGTGAGGAAGGTACGCAGAAGTCGTGGAGTTTCCAGGCAAGTAGGCACTTTCCAGGGGAACATGCCCGACCTCGACGGGATCCGCGCGACGAGCGGTCAGGGAAGGCCCGAGCCTGACCGAAAGTATCGACCTAGCGACCGGGCCGCCCCCGTGTCATCCCTGGGACGCCCGTGTCAGCCCTCCCGTCTCAGCCCTCCTGTCTCAGCCCTCCCGCGTCAGCCCTCCTGTCTCAGCCCTCCCGTGTCAGCCCTGCGGTCTCACTCCTCGCCGCGAGCCTTGAGCACCACCTTGTTCACGGCCCAGAGGCCGATGCCGATGGCGACAAGGACCCCGGCCCGGATGTAGACCTCCGCGGGGCGGTCCGCGAGGGGGCTCGCCAGGATCAGGGCCGTGACGGCGCCGAGCACCGGAAGGACCGTCGGCGCGCGGAAGTGCTTGTGCTCGACGGGGTCGCGGCGCAGGACGAGGACCGCCACGTTGACCACCGCGAACACGCACAGGAGCAGGAACGCGGTCGTGTCGCCGAGCCCCTCGATCTCGCCCGTCGACACCAGGCCGATCGCGAGCAGCGACACGAAGACGATGCCGACCACGGGTGTGCGGCGGCGTGAGAGGACGCGGCCCATCGCGCGCGGCAGGATGCGTTCGTTGGCCATGCCGTAACAGAGCCGCGAGGCCATCATGATGTTGATCAGGGCCGAGTTGGTGACCGCGAACAGGGCGATGAGCGCGAAGAGTTTGTGCGGGAAGTCGATGCCGCCCGCCTTCACGACCTCAAGGAGCGGCCCGCTCGATCCTTCGAGCACCTTGTAGTCGACGAGCAGCGACGACACCAGCGCCACCAGGACGTAGATCGTGCCCGTCACCGCGACGCCGATGAAGATGGCCCGCGGGAACGTGCGTGCGGGATCTTTCGTCTCCTCGGCCATGTTCACCGAGTCCTCGAAGCCGACGAACGCGAAGAAGCCGAGCGCCGTCGCGCCGAGGATGCCCGTCATCAGGGCGTAGCCCGTGCCGCCACCGCCCTCGAAGTCCGTCAGGCGGTACGGTTCGCCGTCCCCGCTCAGTACCGCGTAGGCGCCGATCGCCAGGATGATGGCAAGGCCCGTCACCTCGACGAGCGTGAGGACCACGTTCGCCTTCACCGACTCCGAGACGCCCCGCAGATTCAGCGCCGCGAGCGCGAGGATGAAGAGGATGGCGATCAGCGTCGGCGGCAGCGCGTCGTTCGTCAGCTCCCCGAGGTAGTCGCCGCTGAAGGCGCGGGCCGCGGCGCTCGCCGACGACAGGCCCGAGCACATCACCATGAAGGCGATGATGAAGGTGAAGAACGGGACCTTGAACGCCTTCTGCGTATAGAGCGCGGCGCCCGCCGCCTTCGGATACTTGCCGACCAGTTCGACGTACGACGCCGCCGTCAGGAGCGCCACGACGAAGCCGATCGCGAACGGCAGCCACAGCGCGCCGCCGACCTTTCCGGCGACCTTGCCGGTGGTGGCGTAGATGCCGGTGCCGAGGATGTCGCCGATCACGAAGAGGATCAGGAGCTTGGGGCCGATCGCGCGGACGAGCGCGGGTTCTTCGGCGGGCGGCGGTGCTTGGGTGGTCGCCTTGGACGTCGTCACACGATCATCTCCCCCGAGAGCGTGCCTGGGCGCCTGGTTGCCTAGGTGCCTGGAGGGAGGATCTGCCCCGTAAGCGCGGCAGGGATGCGGGAGTTGAGGAACCTCGGAGGAACTTCAGGGGCGCTCCGGAGTTACCTGGGGGGCACCTCGGGGGCGGCCCCCGAGGAACCTCAGAGGTCCCGCAGCGCGTCCCGCCCCGCGCCTCCCGACTCGGCGACGATCTCCTCCAGGGTCTGCGGCTCCCGCACGGTGGCGAAGGTGACCTGCTCACCCGCTGTCGCGAAGCCGTAGATCCCGGGCCGGGCGAGGCTGTTGTACGAGTAGTGGTGGGCGAAGTAGTACGCGCCCGTGTCGAGCACCGCCGCGTAGTCGCCCTGTTCGAGCAGCGGAAGCGGACGGTTCTCCGCGAGCAGGTCGCCCGCGAAGCAGGCCGGGCCCGCGATGTCCTGCCCGACGTTCGGCCCGCTCTTGGCGCGGCCCTTCGCGTCGAACGCGGCGATCCGCAGCGGCCAGGACGCGGGCGCGTACACCGTGCGCGCCGCCACCTGGACGCCCGCGTGCGTCACCGCGATGGGCCGGGTGCCCGCCGTCTTGGCGTACTCGACGCGGGCCAGGATCGTGCCGTGCTTGGCGAGCAGCGAGCGGCCGAACTCGGTGACGATGCCGTACCGCCCGTCGAGCAGCCCCGGCACGCGGGACTTCAGGCGGCGCGCGTACTGCGCGTGCGTCGGGGTCTCCTCGTCCGAGCCGAAGTTGACGGGCAGGCCGCCGCCGATGTCGATGGTGTCGATCTGCTGCCGCCCGGCCCGTCCGTTGATCTCCTCGGCCAGTTCGTACGTCGCCGACACGCCCCGCACCATCATTTCGAGCGGCATGCCCTGCGACCCGGAGTGGGCGTGCAGGCGGGTCAGCCAAGGCCGGTCGAGATACGCCTGGACGACCCACTCGCGGGCACCCTCGTCGAGCAGCGCGATCCCGAACTTGGAGGTCGCCGTCGCGGTGGACAGGGCGCCGATGGAGCCGCCGCCGATCTGCGGGTTCACGCGCAGGCCGACGGGGGAGCGGGTGGGCGCCGAGCGGGTCATGGCGTCGATGCGGGCGAGCTCCTGCGGATTGTCCGCGTTCACCGCGATGCCCAGGGCCAGGGCCTCGCGCAGTTCGGCCGGGGTCTTCGCGGGCGAGTCCAGGACGGTGTGCGTGGGCGGCACTCCGGCGGCCCGCGCCAGGGCGAGTTCGCCGGGGCTCGCCACTTCGGCGCCGATGCCCGCGTCGCGAAGGAGGCGCAGGACCGGGACCAGGGGCGACGCCTTCACCGCGAAGGCGTGCAGGACGGGAGTGCCGGGCGGTGTGACCGCTTCGAAGGCGGCGTGCAGACGGGCGGCGGCCGCGCGGATGCCGGTGACGTCCAGGAGGCCGACGATGGGCGACGCGGGGTCGGCGAGGCCCTGCTCGACGGCGGCGCGGACGGCCCGGTCGCGGCGTGACGCGGAATCCGCGGCCGAGTGTGCCGGGGGCTGCGGGTCTTGGGGCTGCGGGTCTTGGGGTCGCGGCGCCAGGGGTCGCGGCGCCGGGGGCCGCGCTGCGGGATCCGCCGTCGTGAGGCGTTGCGTGGGGGCTTCCGGGTGGCTGCCCGGGGCTCCGTCCGGACCTCTGCCCGAGTCTGCGTTCGCCTCGGACGCGCGTGCGGTCTCCGCTCCCTGATCGCTCATGCGTTCCAGACAATCATCCGTGACGCGGTCCCGCTGCACCGTCAACGTATTGACTAGTTCTATTCAAAATCGCAGGATGTGAATAACAAGCTCACAGCAGTCCATCACGAGCTCACAAGCAGAGCTTCACGCGAGGAGGCATCGCCATGTCAGGACCCCGCCCCGTACGGGCACCGCGCGGCAGTGAACTGAGCGCCCTGGGATGGCAGCAGGAAGCCGCCCTGCGCATGCTGCAGAACAACCTCGACCCCGAGGTCGCCGAGCACCCCGACAAGCTCGTCGTCTACGGCGGCACGGGCAAGGCCGCCCGCGACTGGCGCTCCTTCGACGCGATGGTGCGCACGCTCAGGACTCTCAAGCAGGACGAGACGATGCTCGTCCAGTCCGGCCGCCCGGTCGGCGTCATGCAGACCCACGAGTGGGCCCCGCGCGTCCTGATCGCCAACTCGAACCTCGTGGGCGACTGGGCGAACTGGGAGGAGTTCCGGCGCCTGGAGGCCCTCGGCCTCACGATGTACGGCCAGATGACCGCCGGTTCGTGGATCTACATCGGCACGCAGGGCATCCTCCAGGGCACGTACGAGACGTTCGCCGCCGTCGCCGCCAAGAAATTCAACGGGACCCTGGCGGGCACGATCACCCTCACCGCCGGACTCGGCGGCATGGGCGGCGCCCAGCCCCTCGCCGTGACGATGAACGACGGCGTCGCGATCTGTATCGACGTCGACCCGCGCGCGATCGAGCGCCGCATCGAGCACAAGTACCTGGACGTGCGGGCCGACTCCCTGGAGCACGCGCTCCAGCTGGCCGTCGAGGCACGCGACGCCCGGCGCCCCCTCTCCATCGGCCTGCTCGGCAACGCCGCGGAGCTGCTCCCGCGCATGCTCGCCGAGAGCGCGCCCATCGACATCGTCACGGACCAGACATCGGCCCACGACCCGCTCGCGTACCTCCCCGTAGGCGTCGACTTCGACGACATGGCGGCGTACGCGGCGAAGGACCCGGCGGGCTTCACCACCCGCGCGCGTGAGTCGATGGCCACGCACGTCGAGGCGATGGTCGGCTTCATGGACGCCGGCGCGGAGGTCTTCGACTACGGGAACTCGATCCGCGGCGAGGCTCAACTCGCGGGCTACGAGCGAGCGTTCGCGTTCCCGGGCTTCGTCCCCGCCTACATCCGTCCCCTCTTCTGCGAGGGCAAGGGCCCGTTCCGCTGGGCGGCCCTCTCGGGCGAGGCATCGGACATCCACAAGACGGACAAGGCGCTCCTTGACCTCTTCCCGGAGAACGAGTCGCTGCACCGCTGGATCAAGATGGCGGGGGAGCGGGTCCACTTCCAGGGCCTGCCCGCGCGCATCTGCTGGCTCGGCCAGGGCGAGCGCGACAAGGCGGGCGACATGTTCAACGACATGGTCGGCAACGGCACCCTCGCCGCCCCCCTCGCCATCGGCCGCGACCACCTGGACTGCGGCTCGGTGGCATCGCCGTACCGCGAGACGGAAGCCATGCTCGACGGCTCCGACGCGATCGCCGACTGGCCGCTCCTGAACGCCATGGTGAACGTCGCGTCGGGCGCCTCCTGGGTCTCCATCCACCACGGCGGCGGCGTCGGCATGGGCCGCTCCATCCACGCGGGCCAGGTCTCGGTGGCCGACGGCACGAAGCTGGCGGGCGAGAAGATCCGCCGCGTCCTCACCAACGACCCCGGCATGGGCGTCATCCGGCACGTGGACGCGGGCTACGACATCGCGGAGTCGGTGGCGGACGAGAAGGGCGTACGGATCCCGATGCGCGAGGAGGACGGCACCGCGTGAGCGACACCTTCCACGCCATGTGGCGCTCGCTGCGGCCCATCGGCCGCAGCGACGCCTCGGGCGGCTACCGCCGCTACGCCTGGACCGGCGCCGACGCCGAGTGCCGCCTGTGGTTCCAGGCGCAGGCCGAGGCGCGACGCCTCGACTACGAGGTCGACCGCAACGGCAACCAGTGGGCCTGGCTCGGCGATCCGGCCCGGGGCGACGCGGTCGTCACCGGCTCGCACCTTGACTCCGTCCCGGACGGCGGCGCCTTCGACGGCCCGCTGGGAGTCGTCTCCTCCTTCGCGGCGCTC
Organism: Streptomyces sp. NPDC058257; assembly: GCF_042881845.1. Taxonomy (NCBI): domain Bacteria; kingdom Bacillati; phylum Actinomycetota; class Actinomycetes; order Kitasatosporales; family Streptomycetaceae; genus Streptomyces; species Streptomyces sp. NPDC058257. The sequence continues at coordinate 80,100 of NZ_JBHVXJ010000004.1, read as the reverse complement.
GACGAACTGCGCGCACGGAAGGTGTCGTTCAGCCGCCCCCTGGCCATCACCAACTTCGGCGACGAGGAGGGTGCCCGCTTCGGTCTGGCGTGCGTGGGCTCACGGCTGACCGCCGGACAGCTCACGCGCGAGAAGGCGTACGAGCTTCACGACGCGTCCGGGATCACGCTCCCGCAGGCGATGGAGACGGCCGGGTACGACCCGGCGGCGATCGGCCCCGACCCCGAACGCCTGGCCCGCATCGGCGCGTTCGTGGAGCTGCACGTCGAGCAGGGCCGCGCCCTCGACCTCACCGGCGACCCGGTCGGCATCGCGTCCGCCATCTGGCCGCACGGCCGCTGGCGCTTCGACTTCAAGGGCGAGGCCAACCACGCGGGCACCACCCGCCTGGTGGACCGCCGCGACCCGATGCTGTCGTACGCGGAGACGGTCCTGGCGGCTCGCCGGGAGGCCGAACTGGCGGGCGCGGTGGCCACCTTCGGCAAGATCGCGGTCGAGCCGAACGGCGTCAACGCGATCCCGTCCCTGGTCAGGGGCTGGCTGGACTCGCGCGCCGCGGACCAGTCGACGCTTGACACGGTCGTGACGGGGATCGAGAAGGCGGCCCGCGAGTACGCGGACCGGCACGGCATCGACCTGGACGTCGTCCGCGAGTCCTTCACGCCGGTGGTCGAGTTCGAGCACGCCCTTCGGGACGAGCTGGGCGCGATCCTGGGCGCCACCGCCGGCAAGAGCCTCCCCGTCCTCGGCACGGGCGCCGGACACGACGCGGGTATTTTGTCCGGGTCGATCCCCACCGCCATGCTGTTCGTACGGAACCCCACGGGCGTCTCGCACTCCCCGGCCGAGTTCGCCGCCGAGGACGACTGCGTCGCAGGGGTGACCGCACTGGCTGACGTACTGGAAGGGCTGGCGTGCAGGTGAAGACGGACACGTACTGGCTGGAGCACGCCTGGCTCGACACGAATGTCGAGCCGGGCGTGGCGGTGGAGGTGACGGGCGACCGGATCACGGCCGTCCGCAAGGGCGTCGAGGCGCCCCCGCCCGGCGCGACGGTCCTGCGCGGACTGACGCTCCCCGGCCTCGCCAACACCCACTCGCACGCCTTCCACCGGGCCCTGCGCGGCACGGTCCAGGTGGGCTCGGGCACGTTCTGGACATGGCGCGAGGTCATGTACTCGGTGGCGGACCGCCTGACACCGGAGACGTACCACGCGCTTGCCCGCGCGGTGTACGCGGAGATGGCCCTGGCGGGCATCACGACGGTGGGCGAGTTCCACTACCTGCACCACGCGCCGGGCGGCACCGCCTACGCCGATCCCAACGCGATGGGCGAGGCGCTGATCCAGGCGGCGGCGGACGCGGGGATCCGCATCACGCTCCTGGACACGGCGTACGTGGCGTCGGGGCTGCTTTCGGAGACCCGGGGCAAGACCCCGAACCGCCACCAGCTGCGCTTCTCCGACGGCACGACCCAGGCGTGGGCGGAACGGGCCTCGGCACTCAAGGACCGCGACCACGCCCGGATCGGCGCGGCGATCCACTCCGTACGAGCGGTACCGGCACGGCAGTTGGCAGCGGTGGCGCAGTGGGCGTCGTCCCGTCAGGCGCCCCTCCACGTGCACCTCTCCGAGCAGACGGCGGAGAACGAGGCGTGCCTTGCGGTCCATGGCCGCACTCCGACGCGCCTCCTGGCGGACCACGGGGTTCTGGGCCCCCGTACGACAGGCGTGCACAACACGCACCTCACGGACGAGGACATCGCGCTCCTGGGCCGCACGACGACGGGCACGTGCATGTGCCCGACGACGGAGCGCGACCTGGCGGACGGCATCGGCCCCGCGGTCCGCCTGCAACGAGCGGGCAGCCCCCTCTCCCTGGGCAGCGACAGCCACGCCGTCATCGACATCCTCGAAGAGGCACGCGCGATGGAACTGAACGAGCGCCTGCGCTCGCACACGCGGGGCCACTGGACGGCGGCGGCGCTCCTTCGGGCGGCTACGGCTGATGGGCACGCGGCCCTTGGCTGGGCGGATGCGGGCGCCATCGAGACGGGCGCGCTCGCCGACTTCGCGACGGTCGCGCTGGACTCCGTCCGCACGGCGGGCCCGCTGCCGCGCCTCGCCGCCGAGACGGCGGTGTTCGCGGCCACGGCGGCGGACGTCCGCCACACGGTGGTCGGGGGCCGCCATGTCGTACGGGACGGGGAGCACGAGCTCGTTCCCGATGTGGCGGGGGCGTTGACCGAGGCGGTGGCGGCGCTGAGAGATTGAAAGTTTCCCCAACCCCACCCTTCCCATCGGGGCTCGGTCCCAGTATCCGGCCCGTCCGGCGTTTGAGGACGAGCTCGGCGCAGCCGGCGATGACGGTACGCACAAGGCACAAGGCCCCCGCGCCGAGCGGGTTTTCGGGAAGGGGCGGGGTTGGGGAAAGAGAAGTTGCCCAGACCCCGGCGCACCCTGGAGACCCCCATGCCCACCACCCTCATCACCAACATCGCCGGCCTCGTCACCAACGACCCCGCCCAGGGGGACGGAAGCCCCTTGGGCCTCCTCACGGACGCCGCCGTAGTCCTGGACGGCGAAAAGATCGCCTGGGTAGGCCCGGCCGCCAAGGCCCCCGCGGCGGACGAGACCCACGACGCACAGGGCCGCGCGGCCATCCCCGGCTTCGTCGACTCCCACTCCCACCTCGTCTTCGCGGGCGACCGCACCCAGGAGTTCAACGCCCGCATGTCGGGCCGCGCCTACTCCGCGGGAGGCATCCGCACGACGGTCGCAGCGACCCGCGCCGCCACCGACGAGACACTCGAAGCGAACCTCACCCACTACCTCCGCGAAGCCCTCCGCCAAGGCACGACCACCTTCGAGACGAAGTCGGGCTACGGCCTCAACACGGAGGACGAGGCGAGGGCCCTGCGCATCGCGGCCCGCCACACCGACGAAGTCACCTTCCTCGGCGCCCACATCGTCTCCCCCGACTACGCCGAGGACCCGGCGGCGTACGTGGACCTCGTCACCGGCGAGATGCTGGACGCCTGCGCGCCGCACGCCCGCTGGATCGACGTCTTCTGTGAGAAGGGCGCGTTCGACGGCGACCAGGCCCGCGCGATCCTGACGGCGGGCAGGGCGAAGGGCCTGCACCCCCGCATCCACGCCAACCAGCTCTCGTACGGCCCCGGGGTCCAACTGGCGGTGGAGCTGGACGCGGCGTCGGCGGACCACTGCACGCACCTCACGGACGAGGACGTGGACGCACTGGCGAACAGCGCGACCGTCGCGACCCTCCTCCCCGGCGCCGAGTTCTCCACCCGCGCCGAGTGGCCCGACGCCCGCCGCCTCCTGGACGCGGGCGCGACGGTGGCGCTCTCCACGGACTGCAACCCGGGTTCCTCGTTCACATCCTCCGTCCCCTTCTGCATCGCCCTCGCCGTGCGGGACATGGGCATGACCCCGGACGAGGCGATCTGGTCGGCCACGGCGGGCGGCGCGGCGGCCCTGCGCCGCACGGACATCGGTGTCGTACGCGAAGGGGCGCGCGCCGACCTCGCACTCCTGGACGCCCCGAGCCACGTCCACCTGGCCTACCGGCCAGGAGTGCCGCTGGTCAGCGAGGTATGGCAGCGGGGAGCGCACGTTTCACCGAAACGTGTGCGCTGAATCTCTGTCTGAGGGGCCGATGTCCGGGCAGAATCGGGTGAGTTGGAGGTGCTCGCTCGGAGGTGCTGTGTGATGGACCCTGAGCTTACGGAGTTCCCTGGGCTTCCACCTGATCTGGCCACGGCGGCTCTGCTCGGCGGTGAGACGGGCAGGCTCTTCGCCGCCTACGACTGGAGTTCCCATCCACTCGGGCCGCCGTCCACATGGTCCGACGAACTGCGCGCCGTGGTCGCGGTGGGGCTGACGTCGCGGTTCCCGATCGTGCTGTGTCTGGGCGCCGAGGACCTGTTCCTCGTCTACAACGACGCCAACATCGCCCCGCTGGGAGAGAAGCACCCTGCTGCTCTGGGCAGGCGGGGGCGTGACGTCTGGTGGGACATCTGGGGTTCCATCGAGCCCATGCTCGCCGGGGTCATCGAGACGGGAGAGGCGACCTGGTCCAGCGACCTGCTGCTGCCGATCGTCACCGCGGGCCGGCCTCAGGAGCGGTACTTCACCTTCAGCTACGGCCCGATCGTCACCGCGGCGGGCGATGTGGACGGCGTGTTCTGCGCGGTCACCGAGACCACGGAGCGTGTGCTCGGGCAGCGGCGGCTGCACATCCTGAACACCGTGGGTACGGCGCTGATGGAGGCCCGTACGGCGCAGGACGCCGCCCGTGCCGTGGTGGAGGCCTGCGCGGCGCACGACAGGGACCTGCCGTTCCTCGCCGTGTACGTGGAGGATCCTGACGCGCGCGTCAGCCGCCTCAGCCGGTGCACGCCACTGGTGGCCGGACTGTTGCCCCCCTCCCTGGAAGACCTGCTGCCTCCCGCACCGGCGGAGGCGTCCGGTTCGGGAATGCCGCTGGTGGAGGGCCTGGGGACGGCGCTGCCTTCGCTGGCGTCGGTCTTCGACGCCGGGTCGTGCCCGGAGCGCGCCCTGGTGCTCCCCGTCTCCGATTCGGCGCAGGGCGACGGTGTGCCGGTGGGGTCCGTGGTGATCGGCCTCAATCCGCGCCAACCTCTTGACGACCAGTACCGCGGGTTCTGCCGGTTGCTCGCCGATCAGCTGTCGGCGGCGTTCGCCACGGCGGCCTCGTACCAGCGCGAACGGGAACGCGCCGACCTCCTCGCCGAGCTCGACCGGTCGAAGACGGTGTTCCTGACCAACGTCAGTCACGAGTTCCGAACACCCCTGACGCTGCTCCTCGGACCGCTCGATGACGCTCTGGAACAGATTCCCGGCGAGTCGGTACAGGCGGACCGTCTGCGCACCGCTCGCCGGAACGCACAACGGCTGCTGCGCCTCGTCAACTCCCTCCTGGACTTCGCGCGCGCCGAGGCCGGGCAGGCCGCCCCGGCGCGCACCCTGGTCGACCTCGGCTCGCTGACCGCGCAGATCGCCTCGTCCTTCACCGAGCTGTGCGCTCAGGCCGGGGTCGAACTGGTCATCAGGTGCGACCACGTGATCGCGGACGTCGACGTCGGAATGTGGGAGACGGTGGTGCTCAACCTGCTGTCCAACGCCGTCAAGTTCACCTTCGCGGGCACCATCACGGTGCGGGTCGCGGAGGTCGAGGACAAGGCCGTCAGCCTCAGCGTCAGCGACACCGGTACGGGAATCGACGGAGCGGACATCGGCAAACTGTTCGACAGGTTCTACCGCGCGGGCAACAGCCTCGGTCGCAGCGTCGAGGGCAGCGGGATCGGCCTCTCCCTCGTACGCGGCCTCGTGGAACTGCATGAGGGGACGGTTGAGCTCACCAGCGAGCTCGGCGTCGGCACCACCGTGACCGTCCGCCTCCCGCCGGTCACGGAGGACGACCGCATGGTTCGCGGCGTCACCGCGCTTCCGGCACCGCGATCCGACAGCGACAACCCCTTCGTCGCGGAGGCGTCGCAGTGGCTCGGCCACGACGAGGACACACCGGAAAGCCTGGATGGCCGCACCGGCCCCGGCACGGACGTGCCGACGCGCGGCCTGGTCCTCATCGCCGACGACAACGCCGATATGCGCGCACACCTCAGACGCATCCTGTCGGCCCGGTGGGACACCGTCGCCTTCGGTGACGGGGCAGCCGCACTTCGCGGCGCCCGGGAGCACCGTCCCGATGTCATCGTGACCGACGTGATGATGCCCGCCCTGGACGGGTTCGCGTTCGTCACCGCGGTCCGTGCCGATCCGCAACTGGCGTCGATTCCCGTCCTGATGCTCTCCGCCAGGGCGGGCGAGGAAGCCGCGGGCGAGGGCTTCGCCAGCGGTGTGGACGACTACCTCCCCAAGCCGTTCCGCTCCGCGGACCTCGTCGACCGGGTCGCCGCGCGCATCACCGCCGCCGACCGCGAGCGCGTCGAGCGGGAGCGGAGCGAGGACCGGACGCGCCGGGCCACGGCGCGGGCCGAGACCTCCGGGAGGCTGAGCGCGGCCACCTCGATCGAGGACATCCTCCGTGCGCTGCTCGCCGCCCCGGGCAGCTCGTCGCGGGCCGGTGCCGCCGCGCTCGCCCTGCCGGACCATGAGCTCGGCCAGATCCGCATCCACTACGCCGGTGCGGTCCCGGCCGAGCTGCGTGATCGCTACCACACGGTCGCCCTGGACGCGCCGATCCCGCTCACCGACGTGATCCGCTCGGGCGAGCCGATGATCATCACCGACACCGCGGCGGCCGACGCGCGCTACCGGGTTCTCGCCCGCGACGCGGAAAGCAGTGTCGGCGCCGCGCTCGTCCACCCGTTGAAGGACGCGGCCGGATCCGTCCAGGGAGCGGTGGCGTTCCTCTGGCCCGAACCGCGTTCCTTCGGCCCCGCCGACGTGGCGACGTTCACCGCACTCGCGGCAACGGCCTGGGCGGCGGTCGACCGCGTGCGCGGCGCGGAGCGCGAGCGCCGTATCGCCACCGACTTCCAGGACCAGCTCCTCGACCTGGACCGACGCTCTCCCGCCGCCGTGGTGTCGGCGCTGTACGAGCCCGCGGCCGAAGCCATGCGGGTGGGCGGGGACTGGTACCTCGTCACGCCCCTCGACGACCCGGCGCGTGTCGCGGTGTCCGTGGGAGATGTCGTCGGCCACGGCCTCTCCGCCGCGACCGTGATGAGCAAGCTGCGCAGCGCGACCACCGTGTCGGCCCTGTCCGCGGCGGACCCCCACTCCGTGCTGGGACTCCTGCAGAAGTACGCGTCAACCGTGCCGGGCGCGGCCTGCTCCACCGTCGGCTATGCCGTGGTCGACTCCCGGGCGCGCACCGTCAGTTACGCCTGCGCCGGTCACCCCTACCCACTCCTCGTCCCGCCCACCGGCGCCCCCCGCTATCTCGATCAGGGCAGGTGCCCGCCGCTGGCGGCGTTCACATCCCGTGAATCCTGTCCCCCGGACCTCGCCGAGTTCCCACCGGGCTCCCTGCTCATCATGTACACCGACGGGCTCATCGAACGGCGGGGGGAGGCGCTGGACGACGGGTTCGCGCGACTCGCCGCCGCGGCCGGCCGATACCGCGACCTGCCCGTCGATTCGATCTGCGCCGAACTGCTCGGGGCCCTGGCACCCCGGGGCGGTTACACCGATGATGTCGCCGTGCTCGCACTGCGACCGTCGGGAACCACCCCGAGCAGCTTCGTGACCGCGATCCCCGCGGCCACCACGCACGTGCCCGACCTGCGCCACCGCCTGCGTGCGTGGCTCACCGGCCTGGGCATGCCCGAGATGCTCCAGCACGACGTGCTGCTCGCGGTCGGTGAGGCGGTGGGCAACGCCATCGAGCACGGCAGCGCACCGAACTCGGCGAACACCATCTCCGTCGAGGCCTTCGCCGACGAGGAGATGGTCTCGACGACCGTCTCGGACCCCGGCAGCTGGAGCGGTGACTCATCGGCGAGCCGCCGGGAGGCCACGCGCGGTCGCGGCCTGACCCTGATCAACGGCCTCAGCGAACACGTCCAGACCGTCCGTTCGAGCAGAGGAACACGCGTCACCATGCACCACCGGCGAAGTCCCGCTCCGGGGGCGCATGCCACATCCAGGGGAGCAACCCCATGACCGCGTCCATGTACGCCTTGCGCACCGCCCACGTAGGGCATCCAGGCGGCGAGGGCATCCCCGTCGTCAAGGTCACCGGCGAGATCGACATCACCAACGCCGGCGACTTCGGGACGGAGGTCGGCGCGCTGCCCGGCCCACGCCCCCTCGTGCTCGACCTGAGCAACGTGCTCTATCTCGACAGCGCGGGCTTCGCCGTCCTGGACCGCCTCATCTCGGAGCGGACGGCCTGTCTCGTCATCGCCCCCGGAAGCCGGACCCACACGGCGGCGATACTGCTGGGCATGCCGCACCACGCCTGCATCGACGCGGCGATGGCCGCGGCCGAGGGACGCCCCTGAGCACCGTCCCCCTGGGGCCTGCTGGTTGGGGGGGCACTGCAGAAAAATCCCAGGTGGTCTCGGTAAAGCCGCAGGTCGTCGCGGACGCGAGTGGGACGAAATTGAGAATGGCCGGGGTACTCAGGTGTGGGGGGGGCGATTTGAGTATTCGTGCGGATTCGTGTTGGCGTGGGGGTGCTTACGGTGGCGTTTATGTCCGCACCCGAGTCCGTATCCGTACCCAGCCGTAGACGGCGCGGGATCATCGTCCTCTTGGTCACGCCCGTGGTGGTGCTGCTCTGCGGCGCCTGGTACGTGATGTTCGGCTGGCCGGAGCAGCACGACAGGGAGCCGCCGCCGGAGATGCTGCGGCGTATCGCGGCCGACAATCAGGACGCCTACCGCGTACTGGATCTCGGCCCCGTGCTGAAGCCGCGGTCCGGTCCGGAGGACCCCGCCGAACACCACTCCAGCAACTCCGCTTCGACGGGCGAGTGTTACCCCGATGGCCTGGAAGCCATGGAGGACGAGCCTCTTGACGGTGTCTACAACGTCCGGCACAGCTGGACCGTCGTCAGGAAGGACGCCTCCGGGGTGCGGGCCGCCTTCGGCCGCCTGGAGGACCACCTCGCGGCCAACGGCTGGGAAGTCGACTGGAGCGAATCCATCAACAAGCGGAACTTCGGCGTGGTCGCCCGCAAAGACGGTTACCAGCTGTCAATCCACTGGGATGCGGACCTCAAGGAGGTCACCGGCCTCGGCAGCAGTCCCTGCGCCCGCTTCCCCGACCGATCGCAGGAGCGCGCTTATCGCTCCGTCGACCAGTACGAGGCCCCGGACCGGCAACTGACGCCGCCTGCCCTCGTGCCCAGTGGGCGCCGCTGACCGGAGCGAATGAACTCAGGCGCCCAGCTCGCCCTTCGTGACGGCGGCGACGAAGGGGGCCCACGCGGATGCGGGGATCACGAGGGCGGGCCCGTGCGGCGCCTTGGAGTCCCGGACGGGGACGATGCCGGGGAGGCCGTCGGCCACCTCGACGCAGAGCCCGCCGGAGCCGTTGCTGTAACTGCTCTTGCGCCAGTGGGCGGCGCCGGGGAAGTGTTCGGCCACCTCGACGCACTCTCCGCCGGTTCCGTTGCTGTAGCTGCTCTTGCGCCAGAGCGCCGAGCTCAAGTCAATCTGGCTGCTGGCCATTTCGATAATCCTCTGCCGCTGTCTCGATCATGGCGAGGGACGCCTCAGGCGGTAGTGCGGCGGCCCTGAGCAGATCGTACGACCCCCTGTACTGCTTCACGAGCGGCGGATAGTCGATTAGTTGGCCGCTGTGAAGACTCTCGGTGTACACCAGTGGAGGCGCATCCGCGAAGGTCATGGCCCTGGTCATGCCCATCATGAATGGGTGGGCAGCGGTGGTTTCCGGAACGATCTGCAAAATGGACCGGGTGGACTGGACCACTTCCCCGATGTGCTCCAGTAGTTCGGCCATCTGCTCCGGTGAGAGGACCCGGCGGCGGATCACCGACTCGTCCAGGATCGCCCAGAAGGTTGGAGGACGCTCCCGCTCGAAGAGATCGGCCCGCTCCATTCGAGCGGTCACCTTTTCCTCGACCTCATCGGCCGAAGCCCGGGGCATTGCCGCCCGTACGATCGCGCGTGTGTACGCCGACGTCTGCAACAGGCCTGGGACGATCATTGGCGCCCAGTCCTCGATGCTCTCCGCGTACCGCTCCATCTCAGCGACGTCCGCGAAGTACTCGGCGTGACCGCCCTGGCGGGCCCTGCGTGCATCTTCACAACGGCGTTGGAAAAAGCCGTCCGTCTCAAGCTTCTCGTCGACGTGCTGGGCGAGATCGAGCGGCATGCGGCGCTCGCCGCGCTCGATCTGGCTGAGGAAGGGCACGCCCCGGTAGCTGCCCTCGGCCAGCCGTTCGAGCGTGAGGCCCGCTGCTTCCCTCTTGAAGCGCAACTCCGCGCCGTAGAAGGCCGGAACGCTCGTCGACGCGTCAGGATCCTTACGAGAAGGCACAACCCACCACCGCCATTTGCCAGTTACCGTGCGCAACCCAAACCCCTGTTACGTTACGCCGAGCCACAGCACTGTGTGACCGAAACATCACACAGTGCACGGAAGGCGTACCCCCCATGCCAGACCCCGCCCCCACCTCCACCCATGCCGCCACCCCGGACTTCGAACTGTCCCTGCTCGCGGTCCCCAAGGCAGTCCCCGAACTCCGCCGCACCCTCAGCAGCCATCCGCACGGCAGCCCGCACCCCGACGTGCAACTCTGTGTGAGCGAACTGCTCAGCAACGTGATCCGGCACCTCGGTGAGGGGACCCCCGTCACCGTCCGCCTCACCGGTGCGCAGGGCCGGATCCGCGTGGCCGTCACGGATCCCGACCCCCGCGCCTGGCCCCTGCTCCGAAGGGCGGGCAGTGACGACGAGACGGGCCGTGGACTGGCCCTCCTTGACGCGGTCTCGCTGCGCTGGGGCGTGGAGCAGGGGCCCGACAGCAAGACCGTCTGGTGCGAACTGGGGGAGGGATAGATGCTGCGACGTCTCCTCGCCAGGCTCCTGCCAGGCACGGGCACGCGCCGTGCCCGCGCCGCCACGGAAGAGCCGCCGACGCGGAGGCCGCCGAGCCCCGAGTCCCGCGTCCGACCCCGGCCGCGCCCCCGCAGCCCATACGCACGTGAGGCCGCCGAGGACCGCCCCGTCGACGTCAGCGGCATCCCCCTCGCGCGGCCCTACTACCGCGCGGCCGAACGCCGCCTGCTCCAGGCGGAACGGCGGCTGGCCCTGGCCCTCGCGCTGGAGGGCGTGGATTACGGGCCGACAGTCGTCCACGGCGTGGCGCTGCCCGTCTGAAGGGTCTGTTCTACGGGTGCGACCCTGGCCCCATGAAGACCATCGGCCTCATCGGCGGCATGAGCTGGGAGTCCAGCGCGGAGTACTACCGGCTGCTCAACGAACTCGTACGCGAACGCCTGGGCGGCCTGCATTCGGCCCGCTGCGTGCTGTACTCCGTCGACTTCGCCGAGATCGAGCGGCTTCAGGCGGCGGGGGAGTGGGAGCAGGCGGGTGAGGTCCTCGCGAGGGCGGCCGAGGGGGTGGAGGCGGCCGGTGCCGAGCTCGTGCTGCTCTGCACCAACACCATGCACAAGGTCGCCGAACAGGTCCAGGAGGCTCTCTCCGTGCCGTTTCTGCACCTCGCGGACTCGACGGCCGACGCGGTGCTGCGAGGCGGTCTGCGGCGCGTAGGGCTGCTCGGGACGGCGTTCACCATGGAGCAGGACTTCTACCGGGACCGCCTTGCCGCGCGCGGGCTCGACGTGCTGGTTCCGGACGCGGAGGGGCGTGCGCTGGTGCACCGGGTGATCTACGAGGAATTGTGTCTAGGTGTGGTGCGTGAGGAGTCCCGAGTCGGGTACCAGAAGGTCATCGGCGATCTCGTACGGAACGGAGCGGAGGGGGTCATTCTGGGGTGCACCGAGATCGAGCTGCTCATCGGGCAGGAGCACAGCCGGGTGCCGCTCTTCCCGACGACGAGGCTGCACGCGGAAGCGGCGGTGGCGGCAGCGACCTCGTAGCCGGGCCGAGGTGCAGAAAACAACCCACCCGCCGCCCTCGCGCACAATCCATGCGGGGCAAACGGGTGGGTGGGTGGGAGACATCCGCCGCGAAGCGGCGACTCAGTGACCCGAAAAAACGCCGAGCGGCGCGAACCCTCACTCGTCGACGGTCAGTCCCTTGCGGAGCTTGACGAGCGTCCGCGAGAGCAGTCGCGAGACGTGCATCTGCGAGATGCCGAGTTCCTCGCCTATCTCCGACTGCGTCATGTTGGCGACGAAGCGGAGCGAGAGGATCTTGCGGTCACGCGAGGGAAGTTCGGCGATCAGCGGCTTCAACGACTCGACGTACTCGATGCCTTCGAGTCCGTGGTCCTCGTAGCCGATGCGGTCCGCGAGCGCGCCTTCGGAGTCGTCCTCCTCGGGCTGGGCGTCCAGGGAGCTCGCCGTGTAGGCGTTGGACGCCGCCATGCCTTCGACGACCTCGTCGTTGGAGATGCCCAGGCGCTCGGCGAGCTCGCCCACCGTGGGGGCGCGATCGAACTGCTGGGCGAGTTCGTCGCCCGCCTTGGCGAGGTCCAGACGGAGTTCCTGGAGGCGGCGCGGGACGCGCACCGACCAACTCGTGTCACGGAAGAAGCGCTTGATCTCGCCGACGATGGTCGGCATCGCGAAGGTGGGGAACTCGACGCCTCGGCTGAGCTCGAAGCGGTCGATCGCCTTGATCAGGCCGATGGTGCCGACCTGGATGATGTCCTCCATGGGTTCGCTGCGGGAGCGGAACCGGGAGGCGGCGAACTTGACCAGAGCGAGATTGAGTTCGACGAGAGTGTTGCGTACGTAGGCATACTCGTGCGTGCCTTCCTCGAGCGTCTCGAGGCGTTCGAAGAGGGTCTTGGACAGCGCCCTCGCATCCAGCGGCCCCACCTCTGCGTACGGCGGGATCTCGGGCAGATCGGCGAGCCCCTCGGGAAGGGCTTCCGTCTCCGCTGCGGTCGTCAGGTCCGGTTCGTCCGGCGTGGCTTCCGTGCGGGGACCCGGGATCTCGGTCTCTATACGGTTCGGTGAGAGTGTCGACGTCGCTAGGTCAGTGCGCGATTCGTCGAGCCGGGGTGACATGGTGTCCTCCATCGTTCTCGGCATATGGCTGCCGATGCCAATACGTGCACTGCGGTGTGCGGCGCCTCCAAAGCCGTCAGTGTTGATTACTGTCTCTTCTACCCCTACCCGTTTCCACAGCCTGGTCGCAAGTGCGCTCTGGTGTGAAATGTCCGAATTCTGGAGCTTGTTCGGGTACCCGAGACCGTTCGGAAGGCGTAATGTTCAGGGGCGTCATCAACAGCCACGACGGTCGGAAGTGAGTGACGGAATGGACCGCGGGACAGTCGGTAGCGCGCAGGGTGGCCGGCTTCTGGTTGAAGTCCGGGCCGAGGGCCCGAGCGTCGTCGTGACTCCGGCGGGTGAGTTGGATCACCACACCGCCGATGTGTTGCGTGAACCACTTGAGACCTGCCTCAATGACGGGTTCTCGCGACTTGTCGTCGACTGTTCGCGCCTGGAATTCATGGACTCCACCGGACTCAATGTCCTCCTGGGGGCCCGGCTCAAGGCCGAGGCCGCGGGGGGCGGAGTGCATCTGGTCGCGATGCAGCCGGTGGTGGCCCGCGTCTTCGAGATCACCGGAGCCGATGCGGTCTTCACTGTCCACGAGACGCTCGAAACGGCGTTGGCCAGCTGATCGGGCGGCCTGTTGACGGAGCGTACGCAAGAGTTACGCGCCAGTTGTCTCTATGTGATCATCGCGTTACCAGCGTCACACAGGTCGCGTCGAATAAGTGGGTGTTCTCACGGTTCGGCCGGGCAGGAGACACCCTGGATGCGTCTACAGCGGTCCGGAAATAAATCGTTGCCAAATCAACAGCAGGAACGGTCGAGCAGTCGATGATCTCTCTTGGGTTGCCGCTACTTGTCCCGTTCCTTGTCCAGAGTCCTCTTGTCGGTGAGGTGAAGCGCTGATGAGCACCACCCGGCCTTGCTCGCCGGGCGACCGCGGTCCGGAGTCCGAGACCGTTGTCGCGGACGCTCCTGCGGACCAGGTCGCTACGGCGGCCACGGTCCGTCAGGGGCGCCAGGTCCGCAGGCTGAGCCTGAACGGCGCGAGCGGCATAGTGCCGCTCGCCCGGGACTTCGCGCGCCAGGCGCTCCAGGCGTGGGGCTGGCTGCCCGCGGCGGGCGCCGACCAGCGTGCGGCCGCCGAAGACGTCCTCCTCGTCGTGTCCGAGCTGGTGACCAACGCGTGCCTGCACGCCGAGGGTCCCGACGAGCTCTGGCTCTCCTCCGACAACAAGGTGCTGCGGATAGAGGTGTCCGACCGCGGCGCGGGGCAGCCCGCACCCCGTACCCCGCACCGCGCCGGTCGGCCGGGCGGGCACGGGATGTTCATCGTGCAGCGGCTCTGCCTGGACTGGGGTGTCGTCCGCACCCCGGGGGCCACGGGCAAGACGGTGTGGGCGGAGCTGAGCGCGCCCGCGTAGTTCCCCTCGGAGCCCGCTCAGTTCCCCCTTGGGTTACCCACGGTTCGCACACGCGCCGGATCACTGAGATCCGGCGCGTTCTTTGTCTTCCCTCGACAAGGCCCCGGGCGTACCTTGAGCGCCCAATCTGATGTGCCGTCAGGAAATCCGCACCGCGGCACGCCACGACCGGCATGAGGGGAACTCGAGGTGTCGTACCAAAAACGTAGGGCCGCGCTCGCGCTTGCCACGGCCTTGGCCGGCGGCTCGGCGGTGCTGATGGCCGCCCCCGCCGCGCAGGCCGATGTCCAGGACGTCAACTACCAGTGCAAGACGCCCATCGGGAACAAGGGCGCCGTATCGCCGATCGATATCAAGAGCGTGAAGAGCGGCAGCGGCTACAAACTCACCATGTCCTTCCAGAAGGGCGTCTCCTCAAGCCCTGTGGAGCTCGGCAAGGGCGCGATGAAGCCGAGTGCGCTCGTCAAACTGGGCGGCGCGGAGAGCGGCACCGTGCCGGTCTCCGGAGCTCCCAACGACAAGGCGATCCCGGCCAACACCCCCATCAAGATCAGCGACCTGTCGGGGACGTACACACCGAAGAAGAGCGGCAAGGTCACCTTCACCGCGGGTGTCCTGACCATCAAGGCGCTCGGTACGACGACGACGTGCACCCCGTCCAACAGCCCCAAGCCCTCGCTCTCGCTCGACGTGAAGGGATCGGGCGGCGGTGGCACCACGGGTGGCGGCGGCTCCGGAGGATCGAGTGACGACGGCGGCTCCGGCGGCTCGGCCGGCACTCCCTCCGGCGGCGACGAACTCCCGCAGACCGGACCCGCGGACTCCGCGATCGCGCTCGGCACCCTCGGCGGCACGGTGCTGCTCGCGGGCGCGGCAGGCGCGCTCTGGCTGACCCGCAGGAACCAGGCGGCCCGCTCGCGCTAGGCACGTGCATGTCGCGCCAGGCACGTACATCACGCACGACGCGCACGACGCGCACGACGCGCACGACGCGCACGACGCGCACGACGCGTACGACGAGTACGAAGATCCAGGAGCCGCCGATGCCGTCGCTGCTGTCCGCTGTCCGTGCACTCACCGTGGCCGTGGTCCTACTGGGGACGGGTGCGGCGCAGTCGGCCCCGGTGTTCGCCGACGACTCCGGAGCGTGGTCCCTCGCGCCCTCCGCGGGAGGAGGGACGCGGCCCGCGAAGGACGGGCGGCCCTACTTCTACGTGGAGGGCACGCCCGGATCGGTCCTGGAGGACACGGTGACGGTCACCAATCCGGGATCGAGACCGCGCACGGTGGAGCTGAGCGGTGCGGACGCGGACAACACGCGGGACGGCGCGTTCTCGCTGGAGCGGGGCGGGCCGACCGACACCGGCTCCTGGATCACCTTCGCCGAACGCAAGGTGAAGGTGCCGCCGCGCACCCGCGCCGAGGTGCCGTTCAGCGTGAGCGTCCCCGAGGGGGCGGTGCCGGGCGACCACCCCGGCGCGATCGTCGCGCGGGAGGGCGGCCGTGACGCCGGGGTGCGCGTGCACCTGCGGGTGAGCGGACCGACGCTGTCCGCGCTGACGGTCGAGCACGTGAAGCCCCGGGACGGGCGCATCTCGTACGACGTCGTCAACCGGGGCAACACGGTCCTGACCCCCAGGCTCAAGGTCCATGCGGAGGGCGTCTTCGGCCCGCTGCTCGACCGGGGGCCCCGCACGCTTCCGGTGGAGCTCCTCCCCGGCCGCCGGGTCACCCTCACGGAACCGTGGACCGACGCCCCCGCACTCGACTCCGTCGAGGTCACCCTCACGGTCACGGCATCGGGCGGAGCCCACGGCACGGCGTCCGCGTCGGTGCGCCTCGTGCCGTGGGGAGCGGTGGCGGGAGTGGGGGCCGGGGTGCTCGGCCTGGCCGCGGCCGGCGTCTGGTTCGTGCGCAGACGCAGCGGGGCGGCCGGGGGTCTGCCACCGGATGAACCTGAACAGGGCGGTACGGAGCTGGAGTTGGCGGGAGCAGGTACGGGAAGGGGCGAGCAACTGTGAACGTCGAGCGGCCCACGTCGTGGGTGGGTGGGCACACCCGCCCACGGCCCGGCACCGGCAGACGAAACGGCAAGAGGTACATGGCCGCGGCCGCCGCGCTGGCGGCGCTCTTCGCGGCGCTGCTGCTCCCGGCGGGCCAAGTCGCAGCGGCGGACAAGCCAACGGTCGCACTCTCCCAGTCCCAGGCGGGAAAAGGCGGCGACATCACCGTCAAGGGCGAGGGGTGGCGGCCGAAGGCCCTCCTGATGATGCTCGTCTGCGGTCAGTCCACCCCGGCCAGGGGTGTACCGGGCGGCACGAACTCCTGCGCCAACGACACCGGCCGCGCCGTCACCACGGACAGCGAGGGCACCTTCAGCAAGAAGCTCCCCGTGGCCGAGCCCCCGAAGCCCTGCCCCTGTGTGGTGCACGTCGCCACGGTCACGGGGGAGAAGGCCCAGGCGGACGCGGCCTTCAAGGTCGCGGGCCACCCCGTGGAACCCCTGCCCAAGCAGCAGGGCGGCGGGAGACTCTCCGTGCTCACCGACACCCGGCTGGAAGGATCGGGCGGCGTACTGACCTGGTTCGGTGCCCCGCCGTCCCGCAAGTTCACCTTCACCGTGGGCAACGTCGGCTCGGCCCCGGTCAAGAACCCGGTCTTCCAAGTGGGCACCTCCCACGGCGTGTTCGCCCCGCAGTGGGAGGAACAGCAGTGGCGCGGCACCATCGCGCCGGGCAAGAAGGCCCAGATCAAGCTCCCGGTCGAACTCTCGGCCGGAGCGCACGGCGACTACCTGGTCTCCCTGAAGTTCGGCGGCAAGGTCCTCGCTGAGCAGCCCTGGGGCGTCGGCCGCCCCTGGGGTGTCACCGTCTTCTGGGTCCTGCTCTGCGTCGTCGTACCGGCCGCCGTCTTCCGCGTCGGCATGGCGGTGGTGGACAAGCTCCGCCCCCATCGCCGCCGTGGCGGACGCAGCCGTCCGGCGGGCCGCCACCGCACCGGCAGGCTCTCCGAACTCACCGAACGAATCCCGAAGTTGCGGCTGCCCCAGGGTGCGGTCGCGGCGGACGAGGCGGCCCGTACGCCACGTACATCACGTACGTCACGTACGAAGCCGCCCCGCGAGTCCGGCGAGTCCGGCAAGGACACAGCCACGAACAACACGGCCACACTGCCGTGGTTCACCCCTGACACAGACCCCGGCGCCGGGACCGATCCCGCCGGACAGCTCTCCGCACCGTCAGACAACAGCCCGACGACGAAGGGAAACACGTGATCAGCACACGACGGAGAGCGGGCGCGGCCTCGGTCTCGCTGCTGCTCGGCGGGGCGGGCATCCTGCTGGGCGCGGGTTCCGCGCAGGCGGCCGGGACCGCGTACAAGACGGAGTGCATACCGCCGTCGATCTCGGGCCTGCCACCGGTGCAGGGCACCACGAAGGTGGAGATCACCGCGCCGGCCACCGCGAAGGTGGGCGACGAGGTCGACGTCGTATGGAAGACCACGGAGGCCGCGTCCAAGAACCCGGACATCCTGGACCTGGACAAGGACACGGTGAAGCCGACCGGCACCATCAAGGTGGGCGGCGGCCAGAGCGGTGACCTGGCGGTGGCGGGCGAGCGGGTCAATCCGCCGATCAAGAAGAACAGCCCGATGATCCTGTCCGACATGAAGGGCAAGCTGAAGCTGACCAAGGCGGGCGACATCACGCTCACCCCGGACGCGTACAACATCAACGTCAGCAAGCCGATGTCGACCGACACCAAGTGCACGCCGAAGGAGCAGGTGAAGGCGGGCGCGACCATCAAGGTGACGGACGGCGGGGGTGGCTCGGGCGGCGGTACGGCGTCCGGTGGCTCGACGTCGGGCGGCAACACGGGTGGCAACACCGGCGGCGACACGGCCGGGACCAGCGGCGGTGGTTCCACGGGTGGAGGCTCCACAGGTGGTGACGACGGCGGCAAGAGCGACTTCCCCGGGAAGGAGGTCCAGACCCCCTACAAGTGCAAGACGCCCATCGGCGACAAGGACGCCACATCGCCCGTCCAGATCAACGCCAAGAAGGACGGCGGGAACTACGCCCTCACGGTGAAGTTCAAGAAGTCGGTCATGGACAGCCCGGCCGACATCCCCGCGGACTCCGTGAAGCCGTCGATGGCGGTCAAGCTGGGCGGCGCGGACAAGGGCACGGTGGCGGTGGAGGGGCCCACGAACAAGGAGCCCATCAAGTCCGGCGACCCGATGACCATCCCTGACCTGACCGGCACGTACAAGCCGGGCGCCGACGGCAAGTCGACGCTCTCGCCGGGTGTCCTCACGGTCAAGGCGCTCGGTACGACGACGACCTGCACGCCGTCCAAGTCCGAGGTGTCCCTGGAGATCGACACAGCGGCGCAGCCCGGTGGCGCGGCGGGCGGTTCGGGTTCGGCGGGCGGTGGCTCCGGCTCCGCGGGCGGTTCCGGTTCCGCGGGTGGCTCCGCCACGGGCGGAGGCGGCGACCTCGCGGAGACCGGCGCCGACAACAACGGCGCACTGCGGGCGCTCGGCCTCGTCGCGGGCACGGTGATTCTGCTCGGCGGCGCGGTCTTCACGTTCCTGCCCAGGCGGCGGGGCGGTCTGCGCTGACGTCTCGGGGCGCGGGGATCTCGGCCGCGGCGCCGTCGTGGCTGATCGCGCGGTTCCTCGCGCCCCTGAAGGGGCGCCCCTCAGGCGTGCTTTCGCAGCCAGCGCAGTACGGACTGGGCGACGGCCGGGTTTCTCAGGAGTTCGCCCCCGTGCGCGCTCCCGGGCTCGATGCGCACGGTGACGTCGCGCAGGCCCGCCACCGTCTGCGCGTGGGCGAGTTCGGTGGAGTGCGCCACGGGTACGAAGTCCGCCGCCGAGTGCGTCAGGAGCATCGGCGGGTCGTTCGTCCCCGAGGCGTGCGACTTGGCGGCGAGGTCCTCCCACTGCCTCGGGCAGCGCGGCCCGCCGCGGTCCGGCGCGCACCCCGCGAGCCGTTCCGCCGACCTGCGCAGCCTGCGCTGGGCAGGGGACGCGGCGCGCGTCCCGCCGTCCGTCCAGGCGCGTAAGGGCGAGGCGACGGGGGAGAGGGCCGCCACGGCCCGTACCCGCTTGCGCCCGGCGCCGTACGCCCCGGCGCTGACGGCGAGATGCCCGCCCGCGGACGACCCGAGCACCAGGGGAGTACCGCCGCCCCGCCGCTTGATCCACCGCAGGGCCGCGAGCACGTCGTCGCGCTGCGCGGGCCATGCGGCGTCGGACGCGAGGCGGTAGTCGGTGTCGTACACGGTGAACCCGCGCGCCGCGAACCACCGTGCCCACCCGCTCCAGTCGGTGTCCCGCACCCAGGAACCGCCGTGCAGGATCACCAGGGCGGGGCGCCGGGCCGCCACGGAGCCGTACACGGTGACGTTCTGGCGGGCGTGTTTCCCGTAGGAGAAGGTCCGGCCGGGCGAAGGCTGTGACGGCTTCGACCGCTGTGACGGCTGTGACGGCTCGGGGGCGGCCTCGGCGGCGGCACTGGACGACAGCAACGCCAGACAGAGGGCGAGGACCGGCAACGTACGGCGCATGGCCAGATGCTGCACCGCAAGGACCCGGCACCGGCGCAGAAACGTTCTCCGTCACCGCCACGGGTTAGGGAACGATCCCCTGTTCGCGCGAGTGGACGAACGAACGCGAGGGCCGCCGCACCCTGGGGCGCGGCGACCTTCGCCGTCGTTCAGCGGCCCGCTGGGGGCGCGGTGGAGGTCAGTTGACGGAACCCATCATTTCCTTGACCTTCTTGCGGTTCAGATAGATGCCGAAGCCCGCGATGACCGCGATGACCGCCTCGACGGCGACCGCACCCGATGTGTTCAGGTTGACCCCGAGCTGCGGCGAGGTCAGCAGGCCGGTGACGGAGTCGCCCGCGGTGACCGCGAGGAACCAGACACCCATCATCTGGGCGGTGTACTTCGCCGGGGCCATCTTGGTCGTGACCGAGAGGCCGACCGGGGAGAGGCAGAGCTCGCCGACGGTCTGGATGAAGTAGATCGCCACCAGCCACATCGGGCTGACCTTGCCGCCGTTGTTGGCGGTGTCGATCAGCGGGATGAGGAAGACGAGGAAGGAGATGCCGATCAGCGTGAGGCTGGAGGCGAACTTGACGGCCGTGCTCGGCTCCTTGCCCCGCTTGTTCAGCCACAGCCAAGCCGAGGCGACCACGGGGGCGAGCGCCATGATGAAGATCGGGTTCAGCGACTGGTACCAGGAGGTCGGGAAGTGGAACCCGAGCAGGTTGTTCGTCGTCGAGCCCTCACCGAAGATCGACAGGGTCGAGCCGTTCTGGTCGTAGATCATCCAGAAGACGGCGGCGACGATGAAGAACCAGATGTAGCCCGAGAGCTTGGACTGTTCGAGGTTCGTCAGCTCCTTGTCGCGCTTCATGCGGACCAGGACGGTGACCGGGATGACCAGACCGGCGATGGTGAGCGGCATCAGCGCCCAGTCGGCGAAGTTGCCGGTCACGGCGAGGAACGTGTAGAGCGCGGCGGCCACGATCAGCCAGATCAGGCCGGTGCGCAGGGCGGACTTGCGCTGCTCGACCGTCGCGGGCTTGGAGACCACGCTGCTCTCGCCGCTCAGGTGGCGCGAGCCGAGCATGAACTGGGCGAGGCCGAGCGCCATGCCGATCGCGGCGAGCGCGAAGCCGAAGTGCCAGTTGACGTTCTCGCCCACGGTGCCGATCGTCAGCGGGGCGAGGAAGGCGCCCACGTTGATGCCGATGTAGAAGAGCGTGAAGCCACCGTCGCGGCGCGGGTCCTCAGGGCCGTCGTAGAGGTGGCCGACCATCGTGGAGATGTTCGCCTTCAGCAGGCCCGAGCCGAGCGCGACCAGCGCGAGACCGGCGAAGAAGGAGGCCGAGCTCGGCAGCGCGAGCGTGATGTGGCCGAGGATGACCACGCCGGCGCCGATGGCGACCGTCTTGCGCGGTCCCCAGAAGCGGTCCGCGACCCAGCCGCCGGGCATGGCGAGCAGGTAGACCATCGACATGTAGACGGAGTAGATCGCTGTCGCCGTCGTGGCGCTCATGCCCATGCCGCCGGGGGCGATCAAGTACAGCGGGAGCAGTGCCTTCATGCCGTAGAAGCTGTAGCGCTCCCACATCTCGGTCATGAAGAGTGTGGCCAGGCCGCGGGGGTGGCCGAAGAAGGTCTTCTCAGAGCCAGGGGTACCGGCGGAGTCCTTCGTCAGGCTGGACGCCATGGGTCGATCCTCGTGGGTTCGGGACGCGCGGCAAGAGCGTGTGCGCGCCCGGTGTGGGGGGCGGTCGGCACCGGGGTCCTTCCGCCCACACCCCCACGCCCGGGGGGAGTTCGCGCTCCGTTTCGAGGAAAGCGCTGGACGGCGACTCCGAGATCCACGCCCTGGCGCATTCTCACGCGCAGGGCCCGACCACAGGTCATTCCTTTCAAGGCCGACACGGTCGGCCCGCACATAAAAGTGACCTAAGGCCGCACAGCGGGCCAAAGGTCCTTGTGTAGTGCATCAGGCGTTGGGTCACCATACGCCATGTCAAGGGAGCATATGGAAGGACTTGAGAGATGGATCACAGGTTATGACGGAACCGGTGCCCACATTTGAAGGTGATCCACAGGATCGCACCCCATAGCCGCAGGCGTCGACCGTCAGCTGGCGATCACCCCACGATGGTCGTCCGGCGCGGACTACCATCACCCCATGACCCGTGTACTGCTCGCCGAGGACGACGCGTCCATCTCGGAGCCGCTGGCCCGTGCCCTGCGCAGGGAGGGGTACGAGGTCGAAGTGCGTGAGGACGGCCCGACCGCCCTCGACGCCGGGCTGCAGAGCAGCGTCGACCTCGTCGTACTCGACCTGGGGCTGCCAGGAATGGACGGCCTCGAAGTGGCCCGCCGCCTCCGTGCCGGGGGGCACACGGCGCCGATCCTCATCCTGACCGCACGCGCCGACGAGGTGGACACCGTCGTCGGCCTGGACGCGGGCGCCGACGACTACGTGACCAAACCCTTCCGCCTCGCCGAACTGCTCGCCCGGGTCCGGGCCCTGCTCCGGCGCGGGGCGACCGAGCCGCAGCAGGCGCCGGCCACGCACGGCGTGCGGATCGACGTCGAGTCGCACCGGGCCTGGATGGGCGAGGAGGAGCTCCAGCTCACGGCCAAGGAGTTCGACCTGCTCCGGGTGCTCGTGCGCGACGCGGGCCGGGTCGTCACCCGCGACCAGCTGATGCGCGAGGTCTGGGACACGACGTGGTGGTCGTCCACCAAGACCCTGGACATGCACATCTCCTGGCTGCGCAAGAAGCTGGGCGACGACGCGGCGAACCCGCGGTACATCGCCACTGTGCGGGGCGTCGGCTTCCGCTTCGAGAAGAGCTGAGGGGCGGCGCCCCGTAGGGGCGCGAGGAACCGCGCGAGCAACCGAGAACGACCTCCACCCGCGGGAAGCGGATCGACGGCGGACCCGTCCGCGGGGCTTTCGCCGTTGGCCACCGCAGGCACGCCGTGGTGGCTCGCGCAGTTCCCCGCGCCCCTGAAAGGCGCCCCGTATCCGGGACACTGGGGACATGCGCCGCCGATTGATCAACAGCACCCTCGCCGTCGTCCTCGTAGTCATCGCGGTCTTCGGCGTGAGTCTGGTGATCGTAGAGACGAGAACGATCAGCACCAGCGCCCAGGACCGCGTCACGTCCGAGGCGTTCCGCCTGGCCAGCATCGTCGACAGCAGGCTCATCAGCGACGAGCAGATCAACGCCGACATCCTGCGTGACGTGGCCGCGGTCGACAACGCCCGCTACGCCCTCATCGAGATCCCCGGCCGCGCCCCCGTCGAGATCGGCACCCGCCCCACCGGCGAGGTCATCCGCGACACGGCCAAGGGCGAGGAGGGCGAGAAGGTCACCGTCGAGGAGCCGCGCACCGCGGTCACCCGGGAGGTCGGCCGCACCCTGCTGATCATCGGCGCCGTGGCCCTGCTCGCGATCGTCGCCGCCGTACTCCTCGCCGTACGCCAGGCCAACCGCCTCGCCTCGCCGCTCACCGACCTCGCGGAGACCGCGGAGCGTCTCGGCTCGGGCGACCCCAGGCCCCGGCACAAGCGCTACGGGGTGCCGGAGCTCGACCGCGTCGCGGACGTCCTCGACGGCAGCGCCGAGCGGATCGCCCGGATGCTGACCGCCGAGCGCAGACTCGCCGCCGATGCCTCGCACCAACTGCGTACGCCCCTGACGGCCCTCTCCATGCGCCTGGAGGAGATCACCGTCACCGAGGACCTGGACACGGTGAAGGAGGAGGCCACGATCGCGCTCGCGCAGGTCGAGCGCCTCACCGACGTCGTGCAGCGGCTGCTCACGAACTCACGGGACCCGCGCACCGGGTCCGCCGTCTCCTTCGACCTGGACGAGGTCATCAAGCAGCAGCTCGAGGAGTGGCGCCCCGCCTACCGCAGCGCGGGCCGCGCCATCGTCAGCTCGGGCAAGCGGCATCTGCGGGCCGTGGGCACGCCGGGCGCGGTCGCGCAGGTACTCGCGGCGCTCATCGAGAACTCCCTCATGCACGGCGGCGGAACCGTGGCCCTGCGCACCCGCGTCACGGGAAACCAGACGGTCGTCGAGGTCACGGACGGCGGCCCCGGCGTCCCCGCCGATCTCGGCGCGCGGATCTTCGAGCGGACCATCAGCGGCCGCAACTCCACGGGGATCGGCCTGGCGGTCGCCCGGGACCTGGCCGAGGCCGACGGCGGCCGCCTGGAGATGCTGCAGACCAAGCCCCCGGTGTTCGGCCTGTTCCTGTCGCGTACGCCCCCGCAGAAGCGGGCCCAGGAGACCGAGGAGACGGTGCGCTGACCGACGGTCTGACCGAGGCCCGACCGAGGAGACGGTGCGCTGACCGAGGTCGGATCGAGGTCGGACCGAGGCCGGACCGAGGAGACGGGTGCGGCTAGCGGGTGCCGCGTGCGGCGGGGCGCTTCTCGTCGGCAGCCGTGGCCTTCGTCCCGTCCTCCAGGAACGATTCCGCACGGGCGACGGCGTCGCGCGCGGGCAGCGTCTTGAAGACCCAGGTGCGGTAGGACCAGAAGCGGAAGCAGGTGGCGATGCCGATGCCCACGAACTTGAAGATGTTGCGCTGAAGCGGGCTGTCCCAGTCGAGGCCGTAGATCGCCGCGTACAGGACGCCGTTCTCGATCACCAGGCCGACCGCGCTGAACATCAGGAACAGCGTGAGTTCCTTGGTACGGGAGCTCTTGTCGCGGTCCTTGTACGTGAAGTAACGGAAGCCCACGTAGTTGAAGGCGATGGCGACGACCGTGGCGATCACGTTCGCGCGCACGGCCTGTAGTTCCGTCATGTGCCACAGGAGGTTGGAGACGCCGAAATTCACCAGCGTGCCCAGCGCCCCCACGGCCCCGAACTTGGCCACTTCGCGGGCGATCTGCTCCATCCGCACCCGTAGTGCGCCACGTTCCGTCATGGTGGTCGCCCCAACCCCGTCGTCTGTTCGTTCCGGTCTTTCCGGCCGTGTCGTCCCGTCGACGGCATCGGTCCTTCGGTCGCGTCAACCCAGCCATGCTAACCAGCGACTCACGCGCGTGGCGCGTGGACCGCTCCACACTGTGGCGGCTCTGTGACGGGAGAGCATGTCCGGTGCCCGGAAACCGGCCGTAACCGGCCGTTCCCGGGTGGCTGATACAGGCCGATACCCTGGGGGTGTGACGTTCCCGGTAGTCGGCATGGTCGGCGGGGGGCAGCTCGCTCGTATGACACACGAGTCGGGCATCCCGCTAGGCATCAGGTTCAAGCTCCTCAGTGACACCCCTCAGGATTCCGCGGCGCAGGTCGTCAGCGATGTCGTCATCGGCGACTATCGCGACCTCGACACGCTGCGCGAGTTCGCGAGGGGCTGCGACGTGATCACTTTTGATCACGAACACGTACCCACCGAGCATCTACGGGCCCTGGAGGCGGACGGCATCCCCGTGCGTCCGGGGCCCGACGCGCTGGTGCACGCCCAGGACAAGGGCGTGATGCGCGAGAAGCTCACGGAGATCGGCGTGCCGTGTCCACGCCACCGGATCGTGCGCGATCCGGCCGACGTGGCCGCCTTCGCGGCCGAAGGATCTTCGGCGGGATCTTCGACGGACTCTTCGGGCGGCGGCGACGGCTTCCCGGTGATCCTCAAGACGGTGCGTGGCGGCTATGACGGTAAGGGGGTGTGGTTCGTCCGTTCCGTCGAGGACGCCGAAGATCCCTTCCGGGCCGGTGTCCCGGTGCTCGCCGAGGAGAAGGTCGACTTCGTGCGCGAGCTCGCGGCGAACGTCGTCCGCTCGCCGCACGGCCAGGCCGTGGCCTATCCCGTCGTCGAGTCGCGGCAGGTCGACGGCGTCTGCGACACGGTGATCGCGCCCGCCCCCGGCCTCTCGGAGGACCTCGCGGGCCAGGCGCAGGAGCTGGCGCTGCGCATCGCCAAGGAGCTCGGCGTCGTCGGCCACCTGGCGGTCGAGCTCTTCGAGACGCGCGACGGCCGCATCCTGGTGAACGAGCTCGCTATGCGCCCGCACAACTCGGGCCACTGGACGCAGGACGGGGCGATCACGTCCCAGTTCGCCAACCACGTGCGCGCGGTGCTCGACCTGCCCCTCGGAGATCCGCGCCCGCGGCCGAAGTGGACGGTCATGGTCAATGTCCTGGGCGGCGACTACCCGGACATGTACCAGGCGTACCTGCACTGCATGGCGCGCGACCCGCAGCTGAAGATCCACATGTACGGCAAGGACGTGAAGCCGGGACGCAAGGTCGGCCACGTCAACACCTACGGCGACGACCTGGACGACGTGCTCGAACGCGCGCGTCACGCGGCCGGCTACCTCAGAGGAACGATCACGGAATGACCGCACCTGTAGTTGGCATTGTCATGGGATCCGACTCCGACTGGCCGGTCATGGAGGCCGCGGCCAAGGCCCTCGACGAGTTCGAGATCCCCTACGAGGTCGACGTCGTCTCCGCGCACCGCATGCCGCGCGAGATGGTCGCGTACGGCGAGGAAGCGGCGGACCGCGGCCTCAAGGCGATCATCGCGGGCGCGGGCGGCGCCGCGCACCTGCCCGGCATGCTGGCGTCGGTGACCCCGCTCCCGGTGATCGGCGTCCCCGTCCCGCTCAAGTACCTCGACGGCATGGACTCGCTCCTGTCCATCGTGCAGATGCCCGCGGGCGTGCCGGTGGCGACGGTCTCGGTGGGCGGCGCGCGCAACGCGGGCCTCCTCGCGGCGCGCATCCTGGCCACGAACGACCCCGAGATCCTCGGCCGTATGCGGGAGTTCCAGCAGGAGCTGAACGAGCAGGCCACGGAGAAGGGGAAGCGTCTTCGCGCCAAGGTCGAAGGCGCGGGGTCCGGTTTCGGCTTCGGCTCGGGCTCCGGCTTCGGCTCGGGGAAGTGAGCGGCATGACTGGGACGAGTGGCAGTGGCATGACTTCCCTCGACGAGGCCCGCGCCCTTCTCGCCGACTTCCCGGTGGTCGACGGTCACAACGACCTGCCCTGGGCGCTGCGCGAGAAGGCGGGTTACGACATCGACCGCCTGGACATCGCGTCCGACCAGACGGGCAGCCTCCACACCGACATCGCACGCCTGCGGGCGGGCGGGGTCGGCGCCCAGTTCTGGTCCGTCTACGTCCGCACGGACCTCACGGGCGATGCGGCGGTGAGCGCGACCCTCGAACAGATCGACTGCGTCGACCAGTTGCTCACGCGCTACCCGGCGGACCTGCGGCGCGCGCTGACGGCCGCGGACATGGAGGCGGCGCGGGCGGAGGGTCGTATCGCGTCCCTGATGGGCGCCGAGGGCGGCCACTCCATCAACAACTCCCTGGCGACACTGCGGGCGTTGCACGCGCTCGGCGTCCGCTACATGACGCTGACGCACAACGACAACATCGCGTGGGCGGACTCGGCGACGGACGATCCCGGCGTCGGCGGTCTCTCCGCCTTCGGCCACGAGGTCGTACGCGAGATGAACCGCAGCGGCATGCTCGTGGACCTCTCCCACGTGGCGGCGACGACGATGCGGGCGGCCCTGGACACCTCCGTGGCGCCGGTGATCTTCTCGCACTCCTCGGCGCTGGCGGTCTGCGACCACCCGCGCAACATCCCGGACGACGTCCTGGAGCGCCTGCCCGCGAACGGCGGCGTCGCGATGGTCACCTTCGTACCGAAGTTCGTCCTCCAGGCGGCGGTCGACTGGACGGCGGCGGCCGACGAGAACATGCGGGCGCACGGCTTCCACCACCTGGACACGAAGCCGGAGGCGATGAAGGTCCACGCGGCCTTCGAGGAGTCGACGCCGCGCCCGGTCGCCACGGCCGCGACGGTCGCCGACCACCTCGACCACATGCGCGAGGTCGCGGGCGTCGACCACATCGGCATCGGCGGCGACTACGACGGCACGGCGTTCACGCCGGACGGCCTCGACGACGTGTCGGGCTACCCGAACCTGATCGCGGAGCTCCTGACCCGCGGCTGGTCGAAGGCGGACCTGGCCAGGCTGACGTGGCAGAACGCGGTCCGTGTGCTCGGCGCGGCCGAGGACGTGGCACGCGACGAGCAGTCCCGGCGCGGTCCGTCGAACGCGACGCTTCAGCAGCTGGACGGCTGAGCACGTAAGGGCGGAGGGGGTGGGGGGCAGCCGATCGGCCGCCCCCCACCCCCTCTCGCTGTTCTCAGGTCACGCGCCCCAGTGCGAAACGCAGCGAGCGCGCGAACACGTCCTCCACCGCGTCGTCGGACGCGCCGTACCAGCCGTGGTCGGCGCCCGGCAGCGTGCGCAGCTCCACCGGCACTCCCGCGTCCCGCAGCCGCGCCGCGAGATCCTCGCTGTGCGAGCCGGGGACCATCGTGTCCTGCTCGCCGTGGACCAGGAGGAAGGGCGGGGCGGCGGCGTGGACCCGCGCCACGGGGCTCGCCGCGCGGGCCCGCTCGGGTACGGCGGCGGGGGCGGCGCCCAGCAGCAGGGCCTCCGGGGTCTTGGCGCTGTGCGGGTCGAACGGGCCGCGAGGGACGGTCAGGTCGCTCGGGGCGTACCAGATCACGGCGCCGGTGGCCGCGACCGCGGGGTCGAGCGCGAGGAGCGAGGCCAGGTGCCCGCCCGCGGACTCGCCCCACACCACGGTCCTCGCGGTGTCGACGCCGAGTTCCGCCGCACGGAGTCCGAGCCAGCGCAGTGCGGCGCGCAGGTCGTCGAGGGGAGCGGGGAAGCGGGCCTCGCCGCTGAGCCGGTAGTCGGCGCAGGCGACCGCGAAGCCCGCGGCGGCGATGCGCTCCAGCGGGCCCGGGGCCCAGTGCCGGGTCCGCGGCCCCATGTCGTCACGGCGCCCCCGACGCCAGGCGCCGCCGTGCACGAAGAGGACGAGCGGGGCGGGCCCGTTCCCGGCGGCCGGCAGCCAGAGGTCGAGTTCCAGCGGACGGCCGCCGTCGACCTCGCCGTACGGGACACCGCGAAGGAGCCGCAGCTCCGGCGCCGGGCGCGCGGCGGGCGGCAGGGGCGCGATGTCCGGATGGGGCGCGGCGATCAGCTCCCGCAGGGACGCGCTCGCCGGGCTCATCGCGTGCGCCACTCGTGCTCGGGCAGGAAGCGCACGTCGTACTGCTGGGGGACGGTGGCGAACTTGTCGGGCGTGGGCACGACGGGCTCGCGCGGCAGACCGAGTTCCTCGGCGGGGGCGCCGAGAGTCTCGAAGAACCGCTCGAAGGTGCCGCCGGGGCCCGCGGCGACGCCGACGACCTGGCTGTGGTGGCGCTCCATGCGGTAGGCGTGCGGACAGTTCTTCGGTACGAAGCCGAAGTCGCCCGGGGTGAGGAGCTTCTCCAGCTGCTCGCCCTCCAGGTCCTCGACGAAGAGGCGGACGGCGCCCTGGGTGACGTAGAAGACCTCGTAGGTGTCGGGGTGCAGGTGGGCCGGGATGATGTTGCCCCTGGGGCCCTCGACGGTGAAGAAGTTGAACGCGTTCTCGGTCTGCTCGCCGCCCGCGTAGATGGTGATCAGGTCCCCGAACAGATGGGCGCGGTCACCCTCGCCCTTCTCGATGACGTAGGGCTTGCCCGGGTCGGCGGGGATGCGTGAGGAGCGCCGGTGGCGGGTGGCGTACTCGATCGTCATGGGCTCTCCCGGGGGGTGTCTGGGTAATCCGCGGACGTCTGGGGAATCCGCGGAACGGCGAACGTCAGGCAGCCTGACATATCGACTAGGGTGGGAGCAAGACACCGCCCTCGAACCCATAGGCTCTCGACATGCACGCCACCGGCCCCACCGGCCCCACCGGCCGCAACCTCCCCCAGCTGCTCGGCGACGCCCGGCGCTGGTTCGAGGACGCGCTCCTGGCGACCCTGGAGGAGGCGGGGGAGGCCCCGGTGTCCCCGACGCAGGCGGGTCTCTTCGCCGTCCTGGACGAGCAGGGCACGACGGTCTCCGAACTGGCCCGCCGGATGGGCGTCACCCGCCAGACCGCGCATCAGGCGGTGCACGGCCTGGTCGCGACGGGCCTCCTGGAACAGGTCCCCGACCCTTCCTCCGGCCGGCAGCGGCTGATCCGCCGCACGGCGGAGGGCACGCGCACGCACCGCAGGGCGGAACTGGTCCTGCGCCGCGTCGAGCGGGAACTCGCCGACCGGATCGGCGAGCAGACGGTGCTCGCACTGCGGGCGGCCCTCGAACTCCCGTGGGGCAGCCCGCCGGTCCTCGCCCCGCCCAAGGGCTGAACCCTCAGCCGCGCCAGGCAGGCGCGAAGCCGGACGCCGGGGCTGTGCGCGCGGACGGGTTGCAGACGGGTTGCAGACGGGTCGCAGACGGGCAAGGACAACGCCTCGCTGAGCATTGACCGGGACCGGGCGGGGGCAAGGCCCGGTCGCGCTCGATGCGGACCTCGTGCCGTTCGTCAGGCCAGGGACGCCACGGCGTCCACGATGAGGAGCGGAGCGAGCCAGGGCAGAGCGGGCCGCCGGGCACTCATCCGCCCATGATCGTCTACCCGACAACGCGAATATCCGCGATGTGCCGTAGACCTGCCAGGCTCAACCGACCTACCGTCCTCTTGGCGCCACGGACCGACCCTGCAACGAAGGAGGGCACGATGGCACGCGAGGAACTGACCCGCCTCACCGGCCAGGCCGGAGGACCCGAGTGCGACGACGACGATTGCCCCAACGTCTACCGGACCAAGAGCGGTTCGTTTGTTATCCAGGGGGAGATGTCTGACGCGTTCACTGCGCCCGTGGGTGAGGCGCTGGTGGAGATCCCGGAGCACGTTCTGAAGGAGGCTGTCCGTGCTCTTGGATGGTGAGGAGTGGCGTAGGTTCTTCGACACCTTCGAGCGCGAAGCGTGGCGGTTCGAGGCGCAGCCCACCTACAGCATGCCCAAGGAGCAGGAGAACGTCGCCCGCTTCCTGCGGGGCGAGAGCAAGCCCGACGGCCACAATGCTCGCTGGCATGAACGGGTACGGGGATACGTAGAGTCCGGCAGGCGTATCGGCCGTGTGCGCATCGTGCGCCAGCCGCTCACCGACTATCAGCGGTACCAATTCGCATGGGGCATCCCCGGCAACCTCGCGGCCGGGGAGGACATCCGCGTCTTGGATGTGACGCAGGAGGGTTACGGTCTGCCGCTCTCCGGGTGTGACTGGTGGATGTTCGACGAAATCCGCATTGCGCACCTGAACTTCCGGTCGGACGGCACTCAGATCAGTCGCGTGACGTACGAGGGTGACCCCGCTCCGTATCGGGAATGGAAGCGAATCGCCCTGGAGCACGCAGTGCCTTTCGAGGAGTATGTGAAGGGTCTTGACGTTTGATCCTGGGCAGCTAGGACAGTCGAAGGCTGACCTGGCGGAAGTACTCCGCACGATGCGTAGGCGAGCCAGCCGTACACAGGTTTGGCTCGCCCAGCGGTGCAGCATGTCCCAAACCAAGCTCAGTAACATTGAGACCGGTCGCATCACGCCGGGTCTTGTCGACGTTGAGTTGATTCTCAGAGCCCTCAATGCACCCCCAGAAATGGTGGCTGAAGTGGCCGCCCTCGCCCGGCTCGCCAATACGGAGTGGCAGGGAAAGCGCGCATCGTGGCGTCGGGGACTGGAGAAGCGGCAGTCGGAATTGGCGGGCCTCGAAATGGAAGCCGTGACGCTCCGGTATTTCCTGCCCGCGATGGTGACAGGGCTCCTTGCCACACCGGAGTACATCAGGGCGAGCTTGGGCCATGCACCAGTGGATGTCTCTAAGACTGTTGCGAAGAAGCTGGACCGGCAAGCGGTCCTCTACGACAACAGGAAACGGTTCACATTCCTTATGACGGAGCAGGCCGTCAGGTGGGCAGTAGTCCCCCGTGCCGCGATGGCCGTACAGATCGACCGCCTTGCCTCACTGTCTCACCTCCCCAACGTGCGCATGGGCGTGATCCCGTTGGGATCGGTGATCGGACGAGGCCCGATGAATACCTTCACGGTTTACGACCAACGCTTTGCGACTGTCGAGACGTTCACCGGCCGCCTGGTTTTCCAGGACGCTCGGGACATCGCGGAACACCTTGAAGTGTTCGGATTGTACGAGCGTCATGCGTTGTTCGACGGAGATGCCAGAGCGCTGTTCGGAGATTGGGCCACCTCCTACCGTTCATGATCGTCTACCCCGCAACGCGCATATTGCTGGAGACTCGGCGATGACGGGTCGAGGATATGCCCATGCCGACCGAATCGAAGAACCGCGAACAGAAGGCCCCGCAGGGTTGGCGGGTGGACCCGATCCCAAGCCGTCAGGCGTACCGGGATGGTGACGGGAACATTCGCGTACCCGTGTGGTTGACGAGGAACGGTCGGCATGTGGCAGACACGGAAATGGTTCTGCTCCCGTCTGAGGCCGCATTGCTGGCCGACAACCTGACCAATGCAATGCGCGACAACTCCAGGTCGATGCTGCACGAGCTCTTTCGAGAGAGCGCGACGGCTCTTGGCCCTGGTGTTGTGTACGTGTCGAAGCCGGATCAACACCAGTTCTGAAGCCTGCCCTGTCTCTGACCTCACAGGAAGGCACACCCATGCCCGGAACCGATCTGTACAGCCTGTCTATCGACGGAGCGGAGTTCTTCAAGGCGTGCGGAGGCAACACCCACCCCGACGGCGAGGCTTGCGCGACTCTCGCGAAGATCGGCCCCGGCGTATGGGCGTTGGGGGACAGCAAGCGGCCCGGTGCGGAGCCGTTGCGCTTCACCACCGCAGAACTGAAGGCGGCCGGTATCGACCCACTCCGCTTCGGCCTGTCCGCCTGACGGCTACTCCTGGCGTCCTCCGGCCCCGGCCCGATGCCCCGAGCCGGGGCCGGTTGGGCACGCCTCCGATTCTTCCTGCACTGAACGGGACGACAGTTGCACCACCATGGGTATCTGTGGACCGGCTCCAAGCAGGGGTTCGACGACGAGGCGCTGAGACGGCCTGCACACCCCGATCCGCCTCCTGCCGATAAGGCGGAGCTAGTCGCGCGGTACAAGGAAGTGAAGGCGGAGTTCTCGATCGTGGACCTGCCACCGCTGGAAACGGCCTACTGGCTGATCAAGCCCAGGAAATTGGTGCGCGGCACCTGGGACGAGCCGAAGAAGGCTGCGGAATGGCTCGGGCAACGGCTTGCCGAGTACGCACCCCGGTTCGCCTCCGAGTCGGACCGCGACAGTACGCGGCTGGCGCTACTGGTCCACTCCGCTACTGACCGGCTTGGCCGGGGTGGGGATCTGTGCCATGGCTTCTACCTGGAGAGGCCGGTATTTCTGTCTGTAGCTCTGGTGACGTGCTCCCCGAACCGTGCCGCCCCAGACCTTGCCTGCCCGACCACATAGCCGTGCGGCAAACAGACTCCACCGACGCCTGTCACACCTGATGAGGGGAGGCAGAATGCCCCGTTCGCTCCTGCGGTACACGAAGCACCGGATCACTCAGCAGCCGGATACGGAAGTGACGTTCGAGGCCAAGTGCCTGACATGCGGCTGGGAGGCCACGCCTGCGGCGGACGGCGCGACCGTGGACGTGGAGTGCATGAGCCACTCCGGCCGGAAGGGCCATACCCGGTTCCGACGCTTGTGCACATCGGTCGCCTTGGTCGAACGGGCCGAGTAGGGCCGAAGCAACGAAACAGCCCCGGCCCGCAATGGGCCCGGGCTCGGAGAACAGCACCAAGAAGCAGTACCGGTCCATCCAGAAGACAACCCTTGAGCCGTTCTTCAAGGCCCGTTCCATCGTGTCTTTGATCGCAACGATGTTGACCCCAGGCGCCGACGACCCCACGGAGGCGGCAGAGGTCGCCTGATCCGCATGCGACAGCAGCCCCCGGCATCACGCCGGGGGCTGCTTTGTTTGTGTAGGTCAGTGGCCGTTTGCAGTCCGGTATCCACCCAGGATTCCCCCAGCACGACACCCAGGGACGGGCAAGAACAGGCCCCAACGGACTGGAACCCGTAACCGCCTCCCCGGGCCGCCGAAACAGCTCCTGACCTGCAAAAACCTTGCTAGGGAAGGTTCCTGGCCATCACGATGCGCTGGACCTGGTTCGTGCCCTCATAAATCTGCGTGATCTTCGCGTCGCGCATCATCCGCTCGACGGGGTAGTCGCGGGTGTAGCCGTAGCCGCCGAGCAGCTGGACCGCGTCCGTCGTGACCTCCATCGCGACGTCCGACGCGAAGCACTTCGCGGCCGCGCCCTGGAAGGTGAGGTCCGCGTCGCCGCGCTCCGACTTGGCAGCGGCGGCGTACGTCAGCTGCCGCGCGGCCTCGATCTTCATCGCCATGTCCGCGAGCATGAACTGCACACCCTGGAAGTCGGCGATCGGCTTCCCGAACTGCTTGCGCTCCTTGACGTACCCCTTGGCGTAGTCGAGCGCGCCCTGTGCGATGCCGAGCGCCTGGGCCGCGATCGTGATGCGGGTGTGGTCCAGGGTCTTCATCGCCGTGGCGAAGCCCGTGCCCTCCTCGCCGATCATGCGGTCGGCGGGGATGCGAACGTTGTCGAAGTAGACCTCGCGGGTCGGTGAACCCTTGATGCCGAGCTTGCGCTCGGGGGCGCCGAAGGAGACGCCCTCGTCCGACTTCTCGACGACGAAGGCGGAGATGCCCTTCGAGCGCTTGGCCGGGTCGGTCACGGCCATCACCGTGTAGTACTCGGAGACGCCCGCGTTCGTGATCCAGCGCTTCACGCCGTTGAGGATCCAGGAGTCCCCGTCACGGACGGCCTTCGTCTTCATGCCCGCCGCGTCCGAACCCGCGTCCGGCTCGGAGAGGGCGTACGAGAACATGCCCTCGCCCTTGGCGAGCGGCGTCATGTACTTCTTCTTCAGCTCCTCGGATCCGGAGAGGATCACGGGGAGCGAGCCCAGCTTGTTCACGGCCGGGATCAGGGAGGACGAGGCGCAGACGCGCGCCACCTCCTCGATCACGATGACCGTGGCGAGCGCGTCGGCGCCGGTGCCGCCGAAGCTCTCCGGTACGTGCACGGCGTGCAGGTCCGAGGCGACGAGGGCGTCGAGCGCCTCCTGCGGGAAGCGGGCCTCCTCGTCGACCGCCGCGGCGAACGGTGCGATCTTCGCCTCGGAGAGCGAACGGATCGCGTCGCGGAGCATGTCGTGCTCCTCGGACGGGCGGTACAGGTCGAAATCAGCCGATCCGGCCAAGGTTTCTCACGCTCCAAGGACGCTAATTACCGTTAAGTAACCCAAATTTTAGAGGGCGGCTCGCGTGACGGATACGTGAGCTTGCCGACAGCGGTCGGCCGGCGGGCAGCCAGCGGTCGGCAAGCAGTCGGCGATAGCGAGAACGTGCCCGCTCAAGTGCCCGACTATGCTCGGGCACCGCACTGACGGCCGTAGACCCCTGGAGCACCGCATGGCCCTCAAGATCACCGTGATCGGCACCGGCTACCTCGGTGCGACACATGCCGCGGCCATGGCCGAGCTCGGTTTCGAGGTGCTCGGCCTCGACGTCGTGCCCGAGAAGATCGAGATGCTGCAGCGGGGCGAGGTCCCGATGTACGAGCCCGGTCTGGAAGAGCTGCTGCGCAAGCACGTCGCCGGCATCGAGGGTTCGAGCGGGCGGCTGCGCTTCACCATGGACTTCGCGGAGGCCGCGGCCTTCGGTGACGTCCACTTCGTCTGCGTGAACACCCCGCAGAAGCACGGCGAGTACGCCTGCGACATGAGCTATGTCGACAGCGCCTTCGCGCAGCTCGCCCCGCATCTGACGCGCCCCGCGCTCGTCGTCGGCAAGTCGACCGTGCCGGTCGGCTCAGCGGACCGCCTCGCGCGCGAGCTGGCCGCGAACGCGCCGGTGGGCGCGGAGGCCGAGCTGGCCTGGAACCCGGAGTTCCTGCGGGAGGGCTTCGCCGTGAAGGACACCCTGCACCCGGACCGCATCGTCGTCGGCGTACGCAGCACGCACGCCGAGAAGCTGCTTCGCGAGGTGTACGCGGGTCCGATCGGCGAGGGTTCGCCCTTCGTCGTGACGGACTTCCCGACCTCCGAGCTCGTCAAGACCGCCGCCAACTCCTTCCTCGCCACGAAGATCTCCTTCATCAACGCGATGGCCGAGGTGTGCGAGGCGGCGGGCGGCGACGTCGTGAAGCTGGCCGAGGCACTCGGGTACGACGACCGCATCGGCAAGAAGTTCCTGCGGGCCGGGATCGGCTTCGGCGGCGGCTGCCTGCCCAAGGACATCCGGGCGTTCATGGCGCGGGCCGGGGAGCTGGGCGCCGACCAGGCGCTGACCTTCCTGCGGGAGATCGACTCCATCAACATGCGCCGGCGCGGGCAGATGGTGGAGATGGCGCGCGAGGCGCTCGGCGGCGGGTCCTTCCTGGGCAAGCGGGTCGCGGTCCTCGGCGCCACGTTCAAGCCGGACTCCGACGACGTACGTGACTCGCCCGCGCTGAACGTCGCCGGGCAGATCCACCTCCAGGGCGGCCAGGTCACCGTGTACGACCCCAAGGGGATGGTGAACGCGGGCCGCCTCTTCCCGACGCTCGCGTACGCGCAGAGCGCCGTGGACGCCGTCAGGGGCGCGGACGTGGTCCTGCACCTCACGGAGTGGCGCGAGTTCCGCGAGCTCGACCCGGCGGCCCTTGGTGAGGCCGTTTCGAACCGGCTCATCCTGGACGGCCGCAACGCGCTCGACCCGGAGGTCTGGCGCGCGGCGGGCTGGACGTACCGGGCGATGGGCAGGCCGTCGGCCTAGGGCTTCGCGGCCGGGGTCTCTTCCGCGTCTACGCCGACCCGGCAGGGCACCCGTTCTGCCTCTGCCGGATCCCCGGGAACTGAGACCCGGGAGCTGAGGCCCGGGAGCTGAGACCCGAGAGCCAGGCCGAGAGCCAGCCCGGGAGATGAAGCCTCAGCCCGTCGCCGGCCGCTGCTGCCGGCGCTGTCTCTCCCGCGCCGCCCGTCCGGCGAAGTCCGCCCCGCGCAGCGCGCGTTGGACGTTGCCCCACGTCAGGCGCGCGAGGTCGTCGTCCGGCCAGTCGCGCTCGATGAGCTCGGCGATGAGGTGCGGATAGCGCGATGTGTCGGCCAGGCCGTCGGGGTGCGCGGCCGAGGTGTCGTACGTCCCCGAGAGACCCACGCACTCCGGGCCCGCGAGGCGGCGCACGTGATCGAGGTGGTCCGCCACCTCACGTATCGAGGAACCCGTCTGCCCGGCCGCCAGCGGCACCAGGCACAGGCCCTTGGCGGCGCCGAGCGCGGTGAGCAGGTCGTCCGAGAGGTTCGCGGGGGCGTCCCGCAGCGCGCGGGCCCCCGAGCGGGTGAAGAGCACCGGCGCCCTGGAGACGGTGAGCACCCGGTGTGCCGTGGCCTCGGAAGCCCCGGAAAGATCGGCGAGCACGCCGAGCCGGTTCAGCTCGCGCACGACCTCCTCGCCGAACGGGCTCAGCCCCTGCGGGCCCGCCCAGGACGTACCGGAGAGCGTCAGCGAGCACAGGCCGAGGGTGTGCAGGGCGCGCAGGGTGGCGAGCGAGTCGCCGATCGCCTCGGCGCGCGCCGGGCCGATCAGGGTGGCGATGCGGCCGCAGTGGCGGGCGTCGGCCACCTCGGACGCCGAGCGGGCCAGGCGCAGCCCGTCGGCGTGGTCGGCGACGACGCGCTTGACGAGGTCGAGCTGTTCGAGGGTCGCGCCGAGTACGCGGTCACCGGTGATGCCGTCCGGGACGTGCACGGACCAGAACTGCGCCCCCACGCCGCCCGCCCGCAGCCGCGGCACATCGGCGTCCACCGCGCTGTCGCCCAGCTCCAGGTCGTACCAGGGCAGTTCGCGCAGCGTCCAGGGCAGTCCGCTGTAGCCGTCGGCGACGGGGTGGGCGGCGAGCAGCGCGCGGGCGCTGCGGAGGGGGTCCGGCGCGGGTGCCGACGGGGGCGCCGGCTCGGCTTCGTACGCCGGTCCGGGCTCGGATATGGGCGGGGGCGCGGGGGGCCGCGCGGAGGGCCGGTCCAGGTCTCCGGCTTCGGCGGTGGTGTCGAGTTCGGCCTGTAGATCTGCCATGGCTGCTCCGGCGTCAGGGTGCGTCCGATCCACCGTGACACGCAGGAGCCGGGGCTTCGCGGCGGGCGAAGCGTTCGGGGTACGAGGCCGTGACCGCGGCACGCGAGAGGGCCCCGCCGACGCACCGGCGGAGCCCTCATGACGTACGAGACGTAGGAACCTGGGAGACGTAGAACGTAGGAGGCGCCCGAGACGTACAAGCGAAACGCTCAGCCGCCCGAGACGTACAAGCGAAACGCTCAGCCGCCCGAGACGTACGAGCGAAACGCTCAGCCGCCCGAGACGGTCACCTTCTCGTCGTTGTTCAGCTCGGAGACCATCTGCTTGACCTTGGCCTTGTCCCACAGGAGGTTGCCGCCGGTCGAGCCCGCGAGCGGCATGTTCATGGACTTGCCGTCGCCGCCGGTGACGCCCTTCATCGCCCAGAACATGGACGCCACGTCGAACAGGCCCATGTCCTTGTCGACGACCAGAGTGTCCAGGCCCGCGCCCATCGTGGGGTAGAGCTTGAACGGGTTGAGGACCGTCCCCGGCGTGGCCGCCTGGTTGGCCAGGGCCGCGAGGAACTTCTGCTGGTTCTTCGTGCGGTCCAGGTCGCTGCCCGGCAGGGCGTAGCGCGTACGGACGAAGGCCAGGGCCTGCTGGCCGTCGAGGGTCTGCTTGCCCGCCTCGAAGTCGGCGCCGGACTTCTCGTCCTTGAAGCCCTTGGGAATGTCGAGCTCCACGCCGCCGACCGCGTCCACGATCTTGGCGAAGCCGCCGAAGCCGATCTCGGCGTAGTGGTCGATCCGCAGGCCGGTGTTGTACTCGATGGTGCGGACGAGCAATTCGGGGCCGTCCTCCGCGTACGCCGCGTTCAGCTTCGTCTGACGGCCCTGGTTCGGGTAGAGCTTGCCGGACTCGGCGCCCTTGAAGCTGGGGATCGTCACGTTCGAGTCGCGGGGCAGCGAGATCATCGTGTTCCCGCCGTCGTCCGCGACGTGCAGGATCATCATCGAGTCCGTGCGCTTGCCCTCGGCCGAGCCCGTGTGGAGCTTCTTCTTGTCCTCGGCGGTCATGCCCTCGCGGCTGTCGGAGCCGACGATGAGGTAGTTCGTGCCGTCGCCGCCGTCGGGGCGCTCGATGACCTTGGAGAGGTCGACCTCGCGCTTGAGCTTGGAGTCGGCCCAGAAGTACGTGGTCACGGAGACCACGACCAGCAGCACGACGAAGGTGATCGAGCCGATCTTGATGCGGCGCCGCCAGTTCGGGGCGGGGCGGGGTGCGCGGGTGCCGTACCCGTCGCCGCCGCCCTGACCGCCCTGTCCGCCGTTGCCCTGGCCGTTCGGGGCGCCGCCGTAGACCTGGCCGGTGTTGTAACCGCTGTCGTACCCGTCCTGGCGGGAGGCGCGGGGCTCGAACATCTCGTCGCGCGCGTCGCCGTACCGCTGGCCCTGCCCGTCGTCGTACGACGGCTGCTGCGGTACACCGCCCCCCGGCTGCTGGCCCGGTCGGCCGGAGGGGCCGCCGCGCTGGACATGCCGCATCCTGCGGGCGCCCTCAGGCTGCGTGCTCCCGCTGCCACGGCCATATCCTCGGCCGTTGCCCTGGTCATCAGGCCAATCGCTCATGTGGACCAGTGTGCCGTCTCCGCGTACGTGCCTCACAGGGCAGGCGGGATTTCGGTTCAGGGCTGTTGCAGATCTGATGCAAAGCAGTCGGGCGCGGCCCGGACATACGTCCGACATAGGGTGGAGCCCATGACAGACCTGGCCCCTGATGCGGAATCGGAGATTCCGGGCAAGCCGACCTCGGCGTCCCGCACGACTCTCAGCCACATCATGACCCACGCCGACACCAACCTCCTCGGAACGGTGCACGGTGGCGTGATCATGAAACTGGTGGACGACGCGGCGGGGGCCGTCGCCGGGCGGCACTCGGGCGGGCCCGCGGTCACCGCGTCCATGGACGAGATGGCCTTCCTGGAGCCGGTGCGGGTCGGTGACCTCGTCCATGTGAAGGCGCAGGTCAACTGGACGGGGCGCAGCTCCATGGAGGTCGGCGTGCGGGTACTCGCCGAGCGCTGGAACGAGTCGACGCCCGCCCAGCAGGTGGGCTCCGCGTACCTCGTCTTCGCCGCCGTCGACGCGGACGGCAAGCCGCGGGGCGTGCCGCCGGTGCTTCCGGAGACCGGGCGGGACCGGCGCCGGTATCAGGAGGCGCAGATCCGGCGCACGCACCGTCTGGCGCGGCGCCGGGCCATCAAGGAGCTGCGGCAGGCGCGTGCCGCCGAGGGCCTCGACGACTGAGCGGCGCGCGCGCCCGTCCTGCCGCTGCCCGTCCTACCGCTGGCACACCACCTGGTCGCCGGTCATGGCCCCGAACTCGCCCTGATAGGCGTCCTCCGCCCGAACCGCCCTGACCTGCTTGAAGTCCTGGCCCGCGAACACCTTCAGGGTCGCGCCCTGCCCGTTCACGGCCTTCATCAGGCTGCCGGGCAGCGCCGTCGCCAGGGACTTCGCCGAGCGGTCCCAGCGCGGGTCGTACGCGACCACCGTGCGCTTGAGGGCGGCGCCCGGCCAATTGCCCGGGTCCCGCGACGTCCGGAAGCCGGTGGACCGCAGCGCGCTGTCGACCCGCTTGCCCAGGCCCGGCGTGCCCGTGGCGTTCTCGACCTGCACCCGGATCTGCTGCGGCGAGACGTCGACGATGGCCTTCTTGGCGTGGTGCGCGGCGAGGGGACGGTCCGCGCGCAGGGCGTCGAAGAGCTTCGTGGACTTCTTCGGATCCCACTTCAGCGTCGACCCGATGCCCGGCACCATCACACCCTTGCTGAGCAGCGGCACCGTGGTGAACTCCGACGAACGCGGCGAGAAGCCGCGCATCGCCCGCCCCAGGGAGAGCATCTCGTTCGTGCCGAAGCCGCTGTCGGCCCGGACCGAGCTGAGCAGCGTCCTGGTCACGTCGCGGAACTTGAGCGGGTTCAGGAGCACCCCGCTGCCGGTCGCCTTGGAGATCAGCGCCGCGAGGAACCGCTGCTGGCGGCGCATCCGCCCCAGGTCGGACGTGCCGTCGACGTGCCGTGTGCGGACGTACTGGAGCGCGGATCCACCGTTCAGCGTGTGCGTGCCGACGGCCAGATCGAGTCCGGTGTACGAGTCCTTCAGCGGGCGGGCCGTGCAGATCTCGACGCCGCCGAGCACGTCCACGGTCTTCATGAAGCTGGTGAAGTCGACCTCCAGATAGTGGTCGATCTTGACCTTCGTCATGTTCTCGACGGTCCGCACGGTGAGGTTGGGGCCGCCCTCCGCGTACGCCGCGTTCATCTTGACCGGATGCGACTTGTGCTTGTCGCCGGAGTTCTGGTCGACGTGCTCGGGCATCTCGGCATAGCTGTCCCGGGGCAGGCTGACGACGCTCGCGCGGTCCCGGTCCTCCGAGATGTGCACGATCATGATCGTGTCCGTGCAGTGGCAGGGCGCTCCGCCGAGGCGGTACTTCTGCTTGTCCGCATCGGTGATCTTGTCCCGGCCGTCGGTGCCGACGAGCAGGACGTTCATGCCGTTGCCCGCCTTCGGCCGGTTCTTCATGTCCTTGAAGGCGTCCACCCGGTCGATCCCGGTGTCGAGGCTGGAGACGACGCCGTGCCCGATCCCGGCCGCCGCGAGCACCGCCACGGAGAACCCCGTCGCCGCCCGCGTGACCCAGCGTGGCCGCCTGCGCTGCTTGACCGGCCTGCCCGTGGGCTGCTGCGCGGGCTGCCTCGCTCGTGGCGGGCGGGGCTCACGCGATGGCGGGGTGGGGT
Organism: Streptomyces sp. NPDC058257; assembly: GCF_042881845.1. Classification (NCBI taxonomy): domain Bacteria; kingdom Bacillati; phylum Actinomycetota; class Actinomycetes; order Kitasatosporales; family Streptomycetaceae; genus Streptomyces; species Streptomyces sp. NPDC058257. Next base: position 38,658 of record NZ_JBHVXJ010000004.1, on the reverse strand, counting down.
AGCGGCGGGGCGGTGTGGGCACGTGAAGGGACACCTCCGCGGTGACGGACCTGGCCGGGACGGGTGGGGGGAGTGTCGATGGGCCGGGGAATGCGAGAACCGTAGGCCCATACGATCTGCGACCCCGGGCAGCAGGCCGGGCGGCGCGCGCCGGTGTCCCCCATTCGCGGTAACGTGGCGCCGATGAACGCGACCCCCGACGTGCAGCTTCCTGCCGTATCCGTGATCATGCCGGTGCTCAACGAGGAGCGGCACCTGCGTGCTGCCGTCTCCGCGATCCTCGAGCAGGAGTACGACGGTGAGATGGAGGTCGTCGTCGCGCTCGGTCCCTCCACGGACCGCACGGACGAGATCGCCGCCGAACTGGTCGCCGAGACCGCGGGACACCGCGCGAGGGTGCAGACCGTCCCGAACCCCACGGGGCGCACGCCCGCGGCCCTGAACGCCGCCATCAAGGCATCGAGTCACCCGATCGTGGTGCGCGTGGACGGCCACGGCATCCTGTCGCCCGGCTACATCGCGACGGCCGTACGCCTCCTGGAGGAGACCGGCGCGCAGAACGTCGGCGGCATCATGCACGCCGAGGGCGAGAACGACTGGGAGCACGCGGTCGCCGCCGCCATGACATCGAAGATCGGCGTGGGCAACGCGGCCTTCCACACCGGCGGCGAGGCCCAGCGGGCGGAGACCGTGTATCTGGGTGTCTTCCGCCGCGCGGCCCTCGAACAGCAGGGCGGCTACAACGAAGAGTTCATCCGCGCCCAGGACTGGGAGCTGAACTTCCGTATCCGCGAGGCGGGCGGCCTCATCTGGTTCTCGCCCGAGCTGAAGGTGCAGTACCGCCCGCGGCCGAGCGTGAAGGCGCTCGCCAAGCAGTACAAGGACTACGGCCGCTGGCGGCACGTCGTCGCCCGCTACCACGAGGGCTCCATCAACCTGCGCTACCTCGCGCCGCCGACCGCCGTCTGCGCGATCGCGGCGGGGGTCGTGGTGGGCGCCCTGGTCACGCCCTGGGGCTTCGTCGTCCCCGCCGGGTACCTCGCGGCGATCGCGGCGGGCTCGCTGCCCGCGGGCAAGGGGCTTCCGCTGAAGGCGCGGCTCCAGGTCCCGGTGGCGCTCGCGACCATGCACATGTCGTGGGGCTGGGGCTTCCTGACCAGCCCGCGCTCGCTCGCCAAGAGGGTCATCGCCTCCCGGCGTCCGGCTGTGCTCAGCGAGGCCTGAGCACAGCCGGACGAGCGGGGACGCTCACTCCCAGGTGAAATTCGGATCGACGTGCATGCACGCCTTCTTGTCCGAGCCGTTGAGCGCTTCGGCCGAGTCCGGCGTCTTGTCGTCCTGCTTCGACCTGGGAGGGGCGTTCCCCTCCCGCCAGTCGGCACCGACGACCAGGGTGACCCCGGAGACGTCCGTCGACTTCTTCACCGAACTCAGCTTCATGCCGAGGGACTTGGCGACCCTCTGAGCGTCGCCCTCCAGGTCGGCGCTCGGGAACCTGATGACGGTCTTCTCCTGCGCGAGAGCCGACGTCATGTCGGCCGTCGCCTTGGTGAAGCCCTTCCCCGCGAGGATCTGGGTGACCGCGCTCGCGCGCCCGCTGACCGGGGGCTCCACGTCCGTGCGGGTGCCGTTCCGCACCTGCACCGCGATCTCGCCGTCGTCGGCCGCCGGATCGTCCGAGACCTTCTCCTTGGCGGGCTTCTTCTTGCCCTTGCCGTCCAGTGAGATGTCGTCGCGTACGAGACGGAAGAGCTGCTCGGCGTCGCCCGGCTTGGGGATCACGCGCGCGCCCACGTACTCGAACGGCATGGTCGTCATCGTGGTCCGGTCCGGCGAGACCTTCTTGAGCTCGTTGCTCAGGTCGAAGAGCTTCTTGACGGTGCCGAGGCCGTCGTCGACCTTGAGCGCGCTCGTGGCCGTCTCGGCGAGCTTGCGCAGCTTGTTGGGGCTGCCCAGACCGGCGTTCTCGCGCAGCTCCCGCACGAGTGAGTTCATGTACATGTGCTGGGCCTTGGCCCGGCTGATGTCGGTGCCGCCGTCGAAGCCGTAGCGGGTGCGCAGCCACTGCAGGGCCTGCTTGCCCTTGACGTCGGTGGTGCCTTTTTCGAGCTTCAGGCCCGATCCGTGGCCCTGGCTGTCGCGCGAGTGGATGTTGGCGTCCACACAGACCGGTACGCCGCCGATGGCGTCGGCCATGTCGACCACACCCGAGAAGTCCACTTCCATGAAGTGGTTGATGTGGATGTCGGTGAGCTTCTCCCAGGTGGCGACCGTGCAGCCGGGGCCGCCGCGGCCGAGCGTCTGGTTCGTCATCGTCCGCTGCGTCGAGGCCTCGTAGACCTTGCCGTCGTCCGGGTCGGTGCACTTGGGTATGGAGAGCAGCGTGTCGCGCGGCATGCTGATGACCGACATGTTCGTGCGGTCGGCCGACAGGTGCAGGAGCATCTGCACATCGGCGAGCGGTGTGCCGCCGAAGGTCTCCTTGGCGCCGCCGAGCTTCTGGTTCTCCTTGGAGTCCCGCGCGTCCGAGCCGATCAGGAGGATGTTCAACGGGGTCTGGCCCGCCGCGTTCGGCGTGGGCTCGGGAGCCCGGTCCTCGCCGAGGTTCAGATCGTCGGTCTTCAGATTGTTGTTCAAGTGCTGGTACCAGAGATACCCGGCGCCGGCCGTGCCGAGTATCAGCACCGAGAGAATCGTCGCCGACCAGCGGAGTATCCGGCGTCTTCTCGGACGCGGAGCCCGGCCGCCACCCCCATGGCGATGCCTGTGACCTGCGCCGTCCGTCGAGTGCCCAGCACCCTCGGGTGCCGGGCCCCCTTCCAAGCCAAGATCACTGGCGTGCGGAGCGCGTTCTCGCGCTCCCTCCCCACGCACGCTGCTCTTCCCCATCCCCTGCCCCTCCCCGCGCTACCGGCGCTCCCCGCGCCACCCCGAATTACGGCCATCCTGCGCCTTGTTAGACGCAGAATGGCCGCTTCAGGTCACTTGGCACACACAGTCTTGTCGGCTTCAACCTTCTGGATGTCCTCCGGCGCCTTCGACGGAGCGCTGATCGAAACCCCGGCCCCCTTGAAGTCGCCGCCGAGCGTCAGCTTGATGGCGGGGAGCCCCTGCGAGTTCTTCTCGCTCTTGCCGGGCTTCATCGCGGAGCCGGAGAGCCCCATGACGTCGGCGAGCCGCCGGGCCTCGTCGGCCTGGTCGGGGGCGTACTCCAGCGTCGTCTTCTTGAGGTCGGACGGCGCGTTGCCGAGCTGGCTCGCTTTGGACATGCCCTCAGTGTTCTGCAAGTACGTGAGAGTTGCCTGAGCGGCGCCGGTCTTGCCGCTGCCGTTGTAGATGTTGACCCGCACGTCGGAGGCGGCGGACTTGCTGCCCTTGAGGCGCGCCGCGACCTCCGCCTTCTCCTTCTTCTCCTTCTTCTTCACCGCGGTCAGCGACTCGTCGGCGCGCATCATGGAGAAGAGCGGGTCGGCCTTGGCGTCGTTCACGACGACGGTGGTGTGGACCTTCTCCGCCGGGTTGTCGATCACGGGCACGGTCGCGAAGGTCAGGTTCTTCATGTCGAGCTTGCCGAGCTCCATGCCCAGGTCGCGGAGTTTCATGATGTCCGCGATCTTGGAGTCGACCGAGAGCGCATCGGTGCCCGCCTCGGCCAGCTTTATCATCTTCGTCGGGCTGGTCAGCGTGTCGTTCGACTTCAGCTTGCGCATCAGCGAGCTGAGGAACTGCTGTTGCAGCTCGATGCGGCTCAAGTCGCCGCCGGTGCCCACGGAGTGACGCGTGCGGACGAACGCCAGCGCCTCCTCGCCCTCGATGGTGTGCTTGCCCGCGGGCAGATTCAGGTGCGAGTCCGGGTCGTCGATGTCCTTGGCCAGACAGACGTCCACGCCGCCGACCGCGCTGGAGAGCGTCTTCACGGCGTTGAAGTCGGCCACCATGAAGTGGTCGGGGACTATCCCGGTGATCTCGGTGACCGTACGCATGGTGCAGCTGGGCGTGCGGTCGCTCTGGCCGAGGCTCTCGTTGAAGCGGACGTTCTGAGAGCCGGAGATCGTCTTCTTGCTGCCGTCCTCCATCGTCGTCGGGCAGTCCGGAATGTCCGTGATCATGTCACGCGGAATGCTCAACGCGGTGGCGTTCGTACGGTCCTTGGAGACGTGCAGCAGGATCGTCGTGTCGGCGTGACCGACACTTCCCTTGTCGCCGTACTTCTCGTTGCCCGCGCCGCTGCGCTTGTCCGTGCCCATCACCAGGATGTTGATGGCGCGGTCCTTGCTGAAGCCGCCGGTGCTCGCGCCGTCGTCGGCGATCGAGTTGATGTTGTCGTTGAGGTGCTCGTAGTAGAGGTACGCGCTGACACCCCCGCCGACCAGGACGAGGGCGAGCGAGCCGGCCGTCCACATCAGGACCTTCTTGCTCTTGGACTTCCGGGGCTTCTGCTTGCGCCGTCCGGCCGCGGCCTCCGGCTGCGGAGCCCGGCGTCTGCGCTGCGGCGGCACATCGCGCTGCTCATCACGCTCATCACGGCGCCCGTCGCGTCGGCCTTCACGGCCGCGCGTTCCCTGGCGTGGCGAGGACCGCTGTGATCTGCGGGGTCCAGGCACTGCCGACTGCCCTCCGGAAGGGCTCAGTCGCAGTTCGTAATCGCCGGTGTCCGGGTTGAGTACCCACTGGTCTGCGGGGTCGATGTTCTCCGCCCGCCCACGGCCTTGCGCGTCCACGGTTGTCTGCGTCCTCCGTCGGGGCCACGCGGCGCCTTTCCCCCCTCAAGTAAGGCGCTCGGTCAGTCGTTCAACGGTGCGCGGCTTGAAGGGCCGGGCGCACCGGATCGCTCACACTATCCGGCCAGTTCAGCGCTGAACGACGTCGGTGACACATTCCACTCCCATACAACTGGGCAATCCGCCCTATTTCTTTGTGCAGGCGGTCTTGCGCTTGAGCATGGCTTTACTCGCAGGTCGTTCCGGCAGCCGTGTTGCCCCGGAAAGTGGGGGCGGGACTCGGCGATTGAGAAGGGTCGCCCGGCTTCTCGTCGCTCCCGTCGGCATCGGAGTCGTCGTAGCCGTCCGAGTCCTCGTGGTCGGCCGAGCCCTCGTAGGTGTCGGCCCCGTCATGAGCGCCATCCGCCTGTTCCTCGCTGGGCGAGGTCTTGGGTTCTTCGCGGCTCACTTGAAGGGGCGCGTCTGTTCGGAGCCGGGTGAAAAGTTCGTCCGCCGCGGGCTCGACGAGTTCATCCCGATTGGCGTCGTAGACATAGGACCGCCGGGGCACGGTGAGGAACTGCACTTGTTCTGTGGGGATGTTGCGCATGCCGCGCACCAGTTCGTACAAACCACGCAAACTCGCCAGTGCCGGGTCGGTCGTCAACGAAGAAGTCGCCGCGTCGAGAACCGGGTAGAGCTTCGCCGGATTGAGCAGGACGTCATTGCTCTGCACCTTGTTGACGAGTGCCGCGAGGAACTGCTGCTGGCGGTCCATCCGGTCGGTGTCACTGCCGTTGCCGATGCTCTTGCGGGCCCGCACATAGCCGAGCGCCTGCTCGCCGCTGAGGGTCTGTCTGCCCGCGGCGATCTTCAGATGGGCGTCGGTGTCGTTGATGGGCCGCTTGAGACAGACCTGTACGCCGTCGACGGCGTCGACCATGTCCTTGAACCCGGCGAAGTCCACGACCATGTGGTGGTCGACGCGGATCTTCGTCATCTTCTCGACCGTACGGATGGTGCAGGCCGTCCCGCCGAACTCGTAGGCCCAGTTGAACTGGGCGAACTGCGCCCGCGTCCGCGACCCGTCGCTCTTGCGGCAGCGGGGGAGGTCCACCATCACGTCCCGCGGGATCGACACCGCGGTCGCGCTCTTCCGGTCGGCCGCGAGGTGCAGCAGGATCGTGGTGTCCGAGCGCTGGGTCCCCGGATCGCGCCCGTACTTCTTGTTGCCCCGCCCGGCCCGGGTGTCGGAGCCGATGAGCAGGATGTTCTGCGCGCCGTGCACCAGCGCCGTCGGGCGTTCCTTGTCGTAGCGCGCCAGCTCCGCCGCGGCGTCGGTGTCCTTGGTGATGTTGCCGTCGAGCTTCTTGTAGACCGCCCACCCGGCGCCCCCGGCGACCAGCACGAGCCCGGCCGCTCCCATGGCCGTCCAGCGCAGCCAGCGCCGCCTGCGCCGGGCCACGCCCTCACCCGTGGGGCTCGACCCCGCGCCGGGTGCGTACGTGGCCGGCGGCTCAGGCGGTGCGCCGTCCGGGTCCGGGCGCTCCGGTCCGGCGGGCGGGCCTGCGGTGTCGGACACGTGTACGTCCACCCCTCATAGCGACGTCGGTGCATGGTGCGTCTTACGACCATGGACCGACGGGACGCCGGGGGCCTGCGGGCCGGGGGCTCGTGTGAGCCGAACGGGGGACGGAGGGGGGCGGCTACTTCGCCGGGGCGGGGACGGTGGCGGTGACCCGCTCGTCCTCGACGCGCTTGGCGAGGCCGTCGTCGGCGAGCCGGCCGAGGTGGCGGCAGAGCACCACGGAGCCGCCGGCCGCCAGCGGGGCGTACAGGCCGGAGCTCAGGCCCTCCCAGGTGTCGTACGACCGGCCCGAGAGCAGTCGGGAGCCGGGTGCGAGCCCCAGCGCGTCGGCGTCGGCGCGGGCCCGCTCCACCAGCTGTGCCCCCGTCAGCTCGCCGGCACCGCCGACGGCGACGGCGGGCTCGTCCGGCCCGACAGGAGCGTACGGAGCGAAACGGTCGCCCTGGCTCGGTACCTCGACCGCGTAGTCGGCGAAGCCCTCGGGAGCCTGCGGGAAGCGCCCGCCGAGCGGCCGGAGCGCGAGCGCGACCCGCTCCCCGGAGCAGGCCCGCGCCGCGTCGAGCGTTTCAGGGCCGCTGACGACGAGGTCGGCACCGGCCGGGTCGCCGCCCACGTCCGCGACGACACCGACGGACGAACAGGCGAGCAGCCAGACCGCCGTCTGCCAGTGCGCGGGAAGCAGCAGCGCGAGCCGGTCGCCCGGCTCGGCGGCGAGATCTCCCTGGAGCAGGTTGGCGGTCTTGGCCACCCAATTGGCGAAGGTGGCCACGGACAATTCGACGCGCTCACCGGTGGCGTCGTCGTAGAAGGTGATCAGTGGGCGGCCCGGGTCCGCGGCGAGCGCGGATCGCAGCAGGTCGGCAGGGGTGCGGTCGATGGCGTTCACGGGCGCAAGGGTACGCGCGTGCCCTGGTGACCCCGGGCGTGGCGGGGGAGCGCGGGCCACCGGTTCGGCGGACACGAACCGACGGTCCGTCAATTCCCCAATGGACAGATATGTTCGGGAGCGCGGACTATCAGACGTATGCGTGGATTTGTAGCTTCTTCGATCGGCGTCACGTGCGCGGCCGCCCTGGCGCTCCCCCTCGCCCTGCCGTCGTCCGGCGCCCTCGCCGTGACCCCGGCCCCCCAGTCGCCGTCCCAGCGATCCGCGGAATCGGTCCCGGGCGGCACCCAGTCCCTCCCGCTCACCTCACTCGGCTCCGACCGCTCCCAGGGCGGCGGCGCGTCCCGCGAACAGGGCCTGCTCAAGCGAGAGGTCAAGCCCTTCTCCCTCGTCGGCGTCATCTGGGACGACCCGGACGACGAACTGCACGGCAGCGTCCAGGTCCGCACACGTGCGAGCGGCACCGGCACCTGGTCCGCCTGGCAGCCCGTGGAGACGCACAACCACGAGCACGCGGCCGACCCGGACGCCGAGGAACGGGCTTCGGGCAAGACCCGCGGCTCCACGGCGCCCCTGTGGGTGGGCGCCTCGGACGGCGTCGAGATCCGCGTCCGGGGAGAGGCGCCGGAACAGCGGAGTGAGCCGGCGCGGCAGGGGGGACAGGCGGCGCGGCAGCGGGGTGAGACGGTGGAGCACCGGGCGGCCGCCGAGTCTCCCGCGGCGCAGGCCCTTCCTGCGGGCCTGCGCCTCGAACTCGTCGACCCCGGCGCCGAGCCGCCCCCGCAGGGCTCCCGGCCCAAGGGCGCCGCCGCCACGAACCTGACCGCCGAGACCGCAGCCGCCTCCGCGGTCAACACCGACCTCGCCCCGCTCGGCGCGGACGTCATCCCCGCGCTCAGCAAGAAGAAGACGGAGTCCGACCTCATCGCGTCCCGCGGCGGACCTGAGGCGGCGGGGAAGGCCAGGCCCTACGTGGGCCCCCGGCCGCGCATCATCACGCGCAAGGGCTGGGGCGCGAGCGAGAAGCTCCGCGAGAAGAAGTTCGCGTACACGAAGACGGTGAAGGCGGCCTTCGTGCACCACAGCGCGTCCGGCAACAACTACAGCTGCTCGCAGGCGGGATCCGTTCTGCGCAGCATCTACCGCTATCACGTCAAGAGCCTCGGCTGGCGTGACTTCGGCTACAACTTCGCCGTCGACAAGTGCGGAAACATCTACGAAGGGCGTGCCGGAGGTGTGGCCAAGCCCGTCCTCGGGGCCCACACTCTCGGTTTCAACACCAACAGCACGGGCATCGCCGTCCTCGGCAGCTTCGGCTACTCCAACCCGCCCGCAGCCGTCGTGAACGCGATCGCCAGGCTGACCGCCTGGAAGCTCGGCCTGTACGGCGCGAACCCGCGAGGATCGACATATCTGAAGTCCGGGGGTGGCAATCTGTACAAGAAAGGCAGGAACGTCCGGCTCCATGTGATCTCCGGGCACCGTGACGGCTTCGCCACGGAATGCCCCGGTATTCGCCTGTACAAGAAGCTGGGCAAGGCCCGGTCCGCCTCGGCCCGTTACCAGGGCCGCTGAGTCCGTGGCACACCGCACGACCCGCACAGCACGCTGCACGATCTGCAAAGCCATCTGCATACACTGGCCGGCCGCGACTCAAGTTCGGCCGGCCCCAGCAGGAAGCAGAGACGACAGGTGACAGAAGCGATCCTCCTGGTCGGCGGCAAGGGCACCCGGCTGCGTCCGCTCACGGTGCACACCCCCAAACCGATGGTTCCGGCGGCAGGCGTCCCGTTCCTCACCCACCAGCTGGCGCGGGCACGCGCGGCAGGCGTGGAGCACATCGTCCTGGCGACCTCGTACCTCGCCGAGGTCTTCGAGCCGTACTTCGGTGACGGCTCGGAGCTCGGCCTCCACATCGAGTACGTCACGGAGACCGAGCCCCTGGGCACGGGCGGCGCGATCCGCAACGTGGCATCACGCCTGAGATCAGGACCCGACGACCCGGTCCTGATCTTCAACGGCGACATCCTCACGGGCCTGGACATCCGGGCCCTGGTCACCACGCACGAGGAGTCGGGAGCGGACGTCTCGCTGCACCTCACGAAGGTCGACGACCCCCGCGCCTACGGCCTCGTGCCGACCGACGGGACGGGCAGGGTGCAGGCCTTCCTGGAGAAGCCGCAGACCCCCGAGGAGATCGTCACCGACCAGATCAACGCGGGCGCGTACGTGTTCCGGCGCTCGGTCATCGACACCATCCCGGCAGGCCGCCCGGTCTCCGTGGAGCGTGAGACGTTCCCGGACCTCCTCGCCTCCGGGGCCCACCTCCAGGGCATGGTCGACTCCACGTACTGGCTGGACCTGGGCACGCCCCAGGCCTTCGTGCGCGGCTCGGCGGACCTGGTCCTCGGCCGCGCCCCGTCCCCCGCGATCCCGGGCCGCTGCGGCGACCGCCTGATCCTGCCCACGGCCACGGTCGCCCCGGACGCCAAGCTCACCGGCGGCTCGGTCGTCGGCGAGGACGCGGTGGTCGGCGAGGGCGCACGGGTGGACGGCAGCACGGTCCTGGCGGGCGCGGTCGTCGAACCCAACGCGGTGATCACCGACTCACTGGTCGGCGCGGGCGCGAGGGTGGGCGCACGTACGGTCCTCGCGGGCGCGGTGATCGGCGACGGCGCGGAGGTCGGCGCCGACAACGAACTGCGCGACGGCGTACGGGTGTGGTGCGGGGCGAGGGTCCCGGCGGGGGCGGTCAGGTTCTCGTCGGACCAATGAGATCCAGCCCGTCCGGCGTTTGAGGCCGAACTCGGTAAAGCCGGTGAATCGGTAAGCAGGGCTCCCGCGCCGGAGCGGGTTTTCGGGAAGGGGCGGGGTAGGGGACAAAAAAGCCCCTACCCTCGTACAGATGTCATCCCGTTTCGCCCCACGCCCCACCCGCACCACAGTGCGCGGCGGCGAAACGGCGATCCCCGGGGGCAAGCCCCGCCAGACCACAGCGGCCGGCACCCGCACCTGGACCCCGCCCCACCCCCTGAACCTGGGCCTGACCCTGGGCCCCCTCCGCAGGGGCCCGGCGGATCCCACGTTCCGCGCGACCCCCGACGGCTCGGCCTGGCGGGCCAGCCGCACCCCGCAGGGCCCCGGCACACTCAGGGTGGCCCTGCGCGCGGACACGGTGGAGGCGGAGGCCTGGGGCCCTGGAGCCACCTGGCTCCTGGACCAGCTCCCGCACCTTCTCGGTGAGGCGGACACCCCGGAGGACTTCACCCCCCGACACCGCCTCCTCGCGGCGACAGCGCACCGCCGCCCAGGCCTCCGCCTGATCCGCACGGGCCTGGTCCTTGAGTCCCTGATCCCGTCGATCCTGGAACAGAAGGTCACGACGGACGAGGCGTACCGCGCGTGGCGCCTGCTGGTCCGCAAGTACGGCGAACCGGCCCCGGGCCCGGTCCCCGCACAGCTCCGCATGCACGTCATGCCGGACCCCAGGACCTGGACCCTGATCCCGTCCTGGGAGTGGCACAAGGCGGGAGTGGACGACAAACGCGCGTCGACGATCCTGCGGGCGACGCGGGTCGCCGGGCGCATGGAGGAGGCGGCGGCGATGGAGCCGCTCAAGGCCCAGGCCCGCCTGGAACTGATCCCGGGCATCGGCCCGTGGACGTCGGCGGAGACGATCCAGCGGAGCAACGGCGCACCGGACGCGGTCACGGTGGGCGACCTCCACCTGCCGGGAATCGTCGGCTACGCGCTGTCGGGCAACCGCGAGGCGGACGACGAGGAGATGCTGCGCCTCCTCACCCCCTACGAGGGCCAACGCCACCGAGCGGCCCGCCTCATCCTCCTGAGCGGCCGCACCCCGTCCCGCAGAACCCCAAAAATGCCAAAGACGGACATAGCCAGACTCTGACTCCGTAAGGGACGCCAAGAACCCCACGAACAACCAGCCCCGTAAGGGGCGCGGGGAACGGCGCGAGCAACCACACCAGACCCGCACCGGACGAAGCCGGGCGCCCCCGTCAGGGGCGCGAGGAACGGCGCGCCAAGCCCCCACGCGCCCGCAGCCGACGGAGCGGGTCGGCCCGTAACGGACACGAGGAGCACCGCGAACAACCAGCCCCGTAAGGGGCGCGGGGAACGGCGCGAGCAACCACACCAGACCCGCACCCGACGAAGCCGGGCGCCCCCGTCAGGGGCGCGGGGAACGGCGCGCCAAGCCTCCACGCGCCCGCAGCCAAGCGCAGAGCCGCAGCTGAGCCCCCCAGCCCCCCCAGCCCCCAAGCCCCCCAACGCCCCCGGCGAGCTACCGCACCTGGACGAAGTCCTCCGCATCCCGCGCGGCCCGAGCGCCAGGCTCAGCCGCCGCATGCCCCACAGCCACAGCCCCCATCGGATCCCACGACCCCGGAAGCCCGAGCACGTCCCGTACGACATCCCGGCAGAACATCGTCGACGAAACCCACGCGGAGCCCAGCCGCTCCCCGGCGAGCGCGACCAGGAAGTTCTGCACCCCGGCCCCCGCGGCGGCCACGAACATCTCCCGCTCCGCCGCGTCCCGGCGCTCGTCCCCGTACGTGTGGGATCCGTCCATGACAAGACAAGGCACCACCAAGTAAGGGGCGTTGCGCAGCACGTCCCCCCGCCGCACCCGCTTGGCGACGGAGTCGGCGGACTTCCCGTCCCGCTCCAGGTCCGCGACCCAGGCGTCCCGCATCGCGTCGAGCAGCCGCACCCGCGACTCCTCGGACTCAAGGAGGACGAACCGCCACGGCGTCGTGTGGTGCGGCGCGGGCGCGGTCACCGCCGCCGCCACGGCCCGCCGCACGGCCCCGGGGTCCACCGGTTCGTCCGTGAACTCCCGGACGGTCCGCCGCTGCGTCACCGCCTCCCGCACGGCCTCGGACGTCCCGAGCCGGAACATGTCGTCCTGCGAGCTCCGCACCATGACCCGGGCCCCTTCATCGGGCCCGCCGGACTCCCCGCTCCCGTCGGACTCCCCGCTCCCGCCGCTCCCGCCGACGACATGCGGCAGCCCACGCACCACCGCGACCGGCAGCCCCGCGGCCTTCCCCTTCACCAGGTCCCCGGCGGCGGCCAACTCGTCCGCGGTGGCGACGACGGTCGCGCTCAGCGGATTGCCGTACGCGTCCACCCCGCCCCGCAGATCATCGAGGACCCGTACGCCCGCGGCCCCGATGGCGACATCGGTAAGGCCGTTGCGCCAGGGTCGCCCGAAGGTGTCCGTGACCACGACCCCGACGTCCACGCCCAGCCCGTCCCGCAGCCCGTCCCGCACCGCGCGCGCGGAGGCGTCGGCGTCCTGGGGCAGCAACAGCACGGTCCCGGACGGCGTGTTCGATGCGTCGACACCGGCGGCGGCCATCACCAGGCCCTGGCGGTTCTCGACGATGCGCAGGGTCCCGCGCCGCGCGACGACCCGCACCGTCTCCGCGTCGATGGCCGCCTCGCGGTCGTTCGCCTCGACGATCCGCCCCTCGGCCTTGCTGACGATCTTCGAGGTGACAAGGAGTACGTCACCGTCGGCGAGCCCCGGCTCGGCGGCGGCGATCAGCTTGGCGAGATCGTCCCCCTGCCGCACCTCGGGCAGCCCGGGAACGGCCCACACACGGAACGACGGTGAAGCCCCGGCACCGGCGATGCCAACGGCATCGGATGAAGCACTCACGCCCGCACCTCCTCCGCGAGGGCGAGCGCCGCACGCGCCATCTCGGCGGTCGCGTCGACATCGCTCATCATCAGCGGAATCGCCCGGCACCGGATCCCCGCCGACTCGACCCGCTCCACGACCCCCGCGTCCACCGTGTCGACGAGCCATCCGTCGAGCAGCCCGCTCCCGTAGTGCTCGGCGACCGCGGCGGCGCTCGACTCCACGCCCACCGCGGCGAGCACCTTGTCGGCCATGCCCCGCACCGGAGCGTCCCCGACGATGGGGGAGAGCCCGACGACGGGCACGCCCGCGTCGGCGATGGCCTCGCGGATCCCCGGCACGGCGAGGATCGTCCCGACGCTCACCACGGGGTTGGACGGCGGGAAGATCACGACGTCCGCGTCGGCGATCGCCTCCAGGACGCCGGGCGCGGGCTTGGCCTGGTCCGCGCCGACCGGCACGACGGCGTGCGCGTCCACGGACGCCCGGAGCCGCACCCAGTACTCCTGGAAGTGCACGGCCTTCTGCTCGCCGTCGACCGTGACGGCGACATGCGTCTCGACGCGGTCGTCCGACATCGGGATGAGCCGCACACCGGGCTGCCACCGCTCGCAGAGTGCTTCCGTCACCGCGCTGAGCGGGAACCCGGCGCCGAGCATCTGCGTCCGCACGATGTGCGTGGCGAAGTCCCGGTCGCCGAGGCCGAACCACTCGGGCCCGACCCCGTACGCGGCGAGTTCTTCCTTGACCTTGAACGTCTCGTCCGTACGCCCCCAGCCCTGCTCCTCGTTGATGCCGCCGCCGAGCGTGTACATCACGGTGTCGAGGTCGGGGCAGACCTTGAGCCCGAACAGGTGAATGTCGTCACCGGTGTTGCCGATGACAGTGATGTCCGCGTCAGGCGCGGCTTTCTTGAGCCCGCGGAGGAAACGGGCGCCGCCGATACCGCCGGCCAGGACCACAATGCGCATGGGCCCAAGCATGTCAGGCACGTACGACAGCGCGTCAGGCGGTTACGACATCTCCGGCGGCCGGAGCGGTGGCCCGCACGCCGCACTGCGCCGCGTGCATCGGCATGTCGGTCAGGCCGGGGTAGTAGATGTGCAGGCTGACGGCCGGTTCGAGGGAGTCGTTGCCGACGTCGTGCACGTACCCGGGCGCGAACACGCGCTGGACCCCGGCGCCGAGCGCGCGCTGCCCGCGCTCCGTACGCTCCGTCAGTTCACCCTCCAGGACCGTGAGTACGCCGCAGGAGCGGCCGTGGTCGTGCGGGCCGCTGCCCTGCCCGGGCACCCAGGAGAGCAGCCAGACCTCGTATCCGGGCCCGGTGCGCAGGCGGTGGTACCAGCGGCTCGTCGCGTCGTACTCGACGAGGTGGGCCCACTGCGCGCGGTCGGCCGCGATGGTGCGTGCCAGGCCGACGAACTCGGCCACGGTGGCCGGGTGCTCGCGGGCGGGCTGCAGGAGGTGCGTGACTTCGAGGATGTCGCCGGCGATCTGGAGGTCGCTGTCGCTGTTCATGGTGCGGTGGTTCCTCAACGTGAGTGCTGGGGTGTCGCGAGGGAAGGTGGAGCGGGGAGGAGCTGAGCGGGGAGGAGCTGAGCGGGGAGGAGCTGAGCCGGAGGAGCTCGAACAAGCCGAAGAGGCTCTGCTTCAGGGGGGCTCGGGCGACGAAGCGCCGGAGCGGGCTCAACAGCTGGAAGCGGTATGGCTCAACAGCTGGAACAGGAACAGCGACAGCGCGCGTGGACAGCACCGAGGAGCCCGCTGGTGCGGGTCGTCGAGAGTGCCAAGTTTGCGAGCATGCCCACTAGGACATCGGCTCACACCTTCCCTGTCAACTCTATGTCCGGTATGTGGGATATGTTTCACCTCATCCGGTTGTTCTCTCAGGTGAAAGGTTTGTGCACCGGATGCACGGGACACCCAGGGGACACACCGGCACATCGTGCTTCCACCGGCTCGTAAACCCCGCTGTGATCCTGTGACCCGAATGTGATCCGCTTCGCTTCTGCGGGGTGATCGCAACGGGGCCGATCCCCGTGGCGTCCTTCCCTGGTGAGGGGGTCGCGGGGTGCATGCGGGGTGCCCCGGGACAGGCCACTGGCAAGTGTCAGTGTTTATGCCGATTTGAACACTTTCCGCATTAGCTTGGTTCCGCAGGGTGAATAAGGGACCCAATAGCAGATCTCGGCTTGACTGCCGCGGATCGGCACACTTGTAATTTCACTCGTGTCGTTCAGCCGAAACCGGAAACGGCAAGCACCACGGGGACGACAGACAGACGAGGGGCGCACATGACCGAGCTGGTTCAGGAACTGCTGGTCGAGGACGCGGACGAGGAACTCGGCTGGCAGGAGCGCGCGCTGTGCGCCCAGACCGATCCCGAGTCCTTCTTCCCCGAGAAGGGCGGTTCCACGAGAGAGGCCAAAAAGGTCTGCCTCGCCTGCGAGGTTCGCTCGGAATGCCTTGAGTACGCATTGGCGAACGACGAGCGGTTCGGCATCTGGGGTGGCCTTTCGGAGCGCGAACGCCGCCGCCTGAAGAAGGCCGCCGTCTGAACGCGGGCCAGTTCCGCGCGAACACGAGCCGCTGTCGCGCCAACAGGAGAGCGCGAACACGAGCCCGTACCGCCCGAACAATCGGCACACACCCCTACGTAAGGAACAGCCCGTCGCCCGTGGGTCATCCACAGGCGGCGGGCTGTCGTGATGCCAGCCGTTAGTGTGGGGCCCCGTCCGAGACGCCCCGGCGCCCCCATGAAGCGCAGGCGTCCACCGCAGTCCATCGAACCGGGGCCCGTACCTCGATGTCCGTGCACAGCCATACGGCAGCCAGTCACCACGACGCTGCCGCCCCTGAGTTCCCGCGGCACGTCGTCACCGCCGTGATCGTCTCCCACGACGGCGCCCGCTGGCTGCCCGACGCCCTCGCCGGCCTGCTCGGCCAGGAGCGCCCGGTGCAGAACGCCGTGGCCGCGGACACCGGCAGCGCGGACGACTCCGCGCGCCTGGTCACCGAGGCGCTCGGCCCCGACCGCGTCCTGCACCTGGCCCGGCGCTCCGGCTTCGGCACCGCCGTCGACGAGGCGAACCGCATCGCCGGTGTGCTGACTCCGCAAGAGCTGCCCTATCTGAAGCGCCCCAGCGGCTGGGACCCGGTCAGCCGGACCTGGCGCGACGACAACTACGACCTGCCGGAGCTGCCGCACGGCGAACCCGAGCAGTGGCTCTGGCTGCTGCACGACGACAGCGCGCCCGACCCCGGCGCCCTGTTGGAACTGCTCCGCGTCGTGGAGAACGAACGCGAGATCGGCAAGGACGTCGCGATCGTCGGCCCCAAGCTGCGCGGCTGGTACGACCGCCGCCAACTCCTGGAAGTCGGCGTCTCCATCGCCAACAGCGGCCGCCGCTGGACCGGCATCGACCGCCGCGAACAGGACCAGGGCCAGCACGACCACGTACGGCCCGTCCTCTCGGTGTCCACCGCGGGCATGCTGATCCGGCGTGACGTCTTCGACGAGCTCGGCGGGTTCGACCGGCGCCTTCCGCTCATGCGGGACGACGTCGACCTGTGCTGGCGCGCCCAGAACGCGGGCCACCGCGTACTCGTCGCCCCCGAAGCCGTCGTCCGGCACGCCGAGGCCTCCTCGCGCGAGCGCCGCACCGTCGACTGCGTCGGTCGTACGTCGACGTCGCCGCACCGCGTGGACAAGGCGGGCGCGGTCTACACCCTGCTCGTCAACGCCCGCACGGCCGTGCTGCCCTGGGTGCTCATCCGGCTCGTGGTGGGCACCCTGCTGCGTACCGTCGCGTATCTGGTCGGCAAGGTACCGGGCCAGGCGGTCGACGAGGTCGCCGGTCTCCTGGGGACGCTCCTTCGACCCGGACGGATCACCGCCGCCCGCAAGAAGCGCGGCAAGTCGGCGCTCGAACCCGCCGAGATGCGGCCGCTCTTCCCGCCGCCCGGCGCCACCGTGCGCGCCACGGTCGAACAGGTCGCGGGCAATGTCGTCGGCCGCTCCGACCCCGAGGCCGTCACCGGCGCGGGGCGGCACGGAACCGTCGAATCCGGTCCCGGCGGGGACGACGCCGACTTCCTTCAGGTCGAGCAGTTCGCACGCCTGAAGCGGCTGGCCCGCAAGCCGGGTCCGATGCTCTTCGTGGTGCTGCTCTTCGCCTCGCTCATCGCCTGCCGTGAACTCCTCGGCGGCGGCGCCCTCGCGGGCGGCGCGCTGCTGCCCGCACCCGGCGACTCCTCCGCCCTCTGGGCCCGCTATCTGGATGCCTGGCACCCCGTGGGGACGGGCGGCACACAGTCGGCGCCGCCCTATCTCGCGCTCGTCGCGGGGCTCAGCACCCTGCTGTTGGGATCCACCGGGCTCGCGGTCACCGTGCTCCTCGTCGGCTCCGTGCCGCTCGCCGGGTTCGCCGCCTACTTCGCCTCGCGGCCACTGGTCGAGTCGCGCCTGCTGCGCGCCTGGGCCTCGGTCGTGTACGCCTTCCTGCCGGCCGCCACGGGCGCGCTCGCGGGCGGGCGCATCGGCACCGCCGTCCTCGCGATCCTGCTGCCGCTCATGGCGCGCGCGGGCATCGTGGCGAGCGGGCTGACCTCTTCGGAGGGCAACCGCGGGAGCTGGCGCGCCTCGTGGGCGTTCGCCCTGCTCCTGACGCTCACCACCGCCTTCACACCGGTCGTGTGGCCGATCGCCCTGGTGCTCGGCCTCGCGCTCCTGGTGGTGCGCAGGCGCGACATCATGGCGTACGGCCTTCGCTTCCTCGCCGCGCTGGGCACCCCGCTCCTGATCCTCGCGCCCTGGTCGCTCTCGCTGCTGCCCTTCGGCTTCTTCGGTGAGGCCGGTCTTGAGTTCGGCGCCGGCTCCGCGACCGGCCTCGACCTGCTCGGGGGCAGCCCCGGCGGTCCGGGGACCGTCGACGGACTGCTGCTCATCGGCATCGTGCTCGCGGCCCTTGCCGCGCTCCTTCGCACCGAGCGGCAGCTCGCCGTCCGCACCGCCTGGGTCGCCGCGCTGGTCGCGCTGGTCTTCGCGGTGCTCTCGAACGACTCGGCGTGGGCGGGCCCCGCCACCCTCGCCTACGGCATCGCGCTCCTTGCCGCTGCCGCGCTCGGCGCCGACGGCGCACGCACGCGTGTCGCCGAGCAGAGCTTCGGGTGGCGCCAGCCGGTCGCCGTCCTCATCGCCTTCGCGGCGGCCGCGGGGCCGCTGCTCGTCGCCGCCGGATGGATGATCCGCGGCGCCGACGGCCCCATGGAGCGGCGCGACCCGGTGCAGGTGCCCGCGTTCGTCGCCGAGGAGAGCGGCACGCAGGACCAGGCCCGCACGCTCGTCCTGGACAGCGACTCGCCCGCCCAGGTCGCGTACACCCTCGTCCGCGGCTCGGGCGCCCGGCTCGGTGACGCCGAACTCGCCGAGGCCGGCGGCTCCAACCAGCGCCTCGACAAGATCGTCGCCCGGCTCCTCGCGGGCTCCGGTGCCGACCAGGCCGACCAGCTCGGTGGCTTCGCCGTCCGCTATGTCCTCGTACGCGACGGCGCTCCCCGCCAGATGAGCCGGACCCTGGACTCCACCCCCGGCCTCACCCGGCTCAGCCAGGAGGACGGCAGCGCCCTGTGGCGCGTGGACCGGCAGGTCTCGCGCGCCGCGATCGTGCCCGGGTCCGGCGACCCCATGCCGGTCGCCGCGGGCCCCGTGGAGCTGCACACGCACATCCCGGCGGGCGACGAGGGGCGCACCCTGCGGCTCGCCGACGCGGCCGACGAGGGCTGGACGGCGACCCTGGACGGCCGCCCGCTGACCAGGACCACGCTGGACGGCTGGGCGCAGGGCTTCGAACTGCCCTCGTCGGGCGGCACCCTGGACGTCACCTACGACACCCCCGTGGGCCACACGGGATGGCTGTGGGCACAGGGCGCGCTCGCCGTGGTCCTGGTGGTCATGGCCCTTCCCGGACGCCGCCGCCAGGTGGACGACGACCTCCCCGACGAGCCCGTCGTCCCGGCCCAGCCCGCCGAGGGCGAGGGACGCAGGGCCCGCAGGCTGCGCGCCGCACAGGCCGAGCAGGACGCCGCACAAGCCACCCAGGCGGACGCCGGGCAGGACGCCGCCGGCCCGCCACCGCCTCCTCCGGAGGAGGCCTTCGCGGCGGTTCCCCAGCAGCAGTCGTACGAGGAGTGGGAGGCGCCCGCCCACGCGGGCGCCGACTACGGCACGTACCAGGGCGAGCAGCAGTACCAGGAAGCGCAGTACCCGACGGGTGGCTACGACCAGGCCGACCAGTTGGCGTACCAGGACCCCTACCAGGGCGGCCAGTACGACCCGTACGCCTACGGAGGCGTACAGGGCGGCGGCGAGCAGTACGGCCAGCCGTACGACCCCGTGTACGGGCAGCAGCAGCCCCCGATGCCGCCACAGCCCCCGCAGCCGCCGCACGGCACCGACAGTGAGCGCCCCGACGGGAGCCAGCAGTGAACCGCTCGACCCAGTCCCTGATCGCCGCGGTGGCCGCGCTCGCCGCCGTCACCGGATTCGCCGTCGCCAACGCGCCCGAGGGCAGCGGCGACGACGGCGCGAAGGCGGCCGCGCGGCTGCCCGTCGAGCGCACGAGCCTGCTCTGCCCGGTGCCCAGTTCCTCCGACCTCGCCGAGACCTCGTACACGGCTTTCACCCCCAAGGGTGAGGAATCCGGCGAAGCGGGCAAGGCGGAACTACTGCCCGCGACGAAGGAGTTGACGGACGCTCCGAAGGGCGGCGGCAAGGACACGAAGAAGGCCGTCAAGCCCTTCCTGGCCTCGAAGGCGCCGGGCAGGCCCGTCACCGGCGAGGAGTCCGGGGGAAGTTCACCCGCGCTCCTGGGCACAGCCGACGGCAAGCTCGCCCCCGGCTGGACCGTCCAGCAGACCACCAAGTACTCCGTGGGCAGCGGTCGCGGCCTCCAGGGCGCGAACTGCACGGCGCCCGACACGGATTTCTGGTTCCCGGGCGCGAGCAGCGCCAAGGGCCGCAGCGACTACGTCCACCTGACCAACCCGGACGACTCGGCGGCCGTCGTCGACATCGAGCTGTACGGCAAGGACGGCGCCCTCAAGACCGAGGTGGGCGAGGCGATCCAGGTCCAGCCGCACTCCAGCGTGCCGGTCCTGCTCTCCACGCTCTCGCCCAAGGAGCAGACCAACCTCACGATGCACGTGACCGCGCGCAGCGGCCGGGTCGCTGCCGCCGTGCAGTCATCGGACGACAAGCTCGGCGGCGACTGGCTGCCCGCGTCCGCGGACCCCGCGAGCCGCGTGGTCCTGCCCGGCATCCCCAAGGACGCCACTTCCGTACGCCTCGTGGCCTTCGCGCCCGGCGCCGACGACGCCGACCTGAAGGTCCAACTGGCCTCGCCGAACGGCTCGATCAGCCCGGCCGGACACGCGAACCTGCACGTCAAGTCCGGCATGACGAGCGCGGTCGACCTGGACGACGTCACCAAGGGCGAGGCGGGATCCCTGATCCTTACGCCCACTGAGGACGCGGCACCGGTGGTGGCGGCCCTGCGCGTCACCCGGGGCAAGGGCGCCGACCAGGAGACGGCGTTCATCCCGGCCACGAAGGCGATCGGCACGCGCGCGACGGTGGCCGACAACCGGGCCAAGGGCTCCACGCTGTCCCTCGTCGCCCCCGGCAAGACCGGCAAGGTGAGGGTCACGGCCTCGGAGGGCAGCGAGGGCGGCACGCCGACGAGCAAGACGTACACGGTCAAGGGCGGCACGACCCTGGGGGTCAAGGCCCCCGTCCCGAGCGGCCTCAAGGGCACGTACGCACTCACGGTGGAACCGGTGTCGGGGGGCGATGTCCACGCCTCCCGCATGCTGGAGGACCCGGAGGACGGCATCCCCATGTTCACCATCCAGACCCTGCCGGACGACAGGGGAACGGTGTCGGTGCCGCAGGCGGAACAGGACCTGAAGGTGCTGCAGAAGTAGCCCGGCCGCCCGGTCAGTCGGCCGCCCGGTCAGTCGGCCGCCCGGTCAGTCGGCCGCCCGGTCAGTCGGCCGGTCGGCCGGTCGGCCGGGCGGGGGTGGGGGAGGGGTCAGTCCTCCCCGTACCGCGGGTCCACCGACTCGGGCGAGAGCCCGAGCAGCTCGGCCACCTGCTCGACCACCACTTCGTGGACGAGCGCGGCCCGCTCCTCGCGCCCCTTGGTCCGGATCTCCACGGGGCGCCGGTAGATGACCACCCGGGCGGGCCGCTCGTCGGAGGCCTCGACGATGCCGCCCAGCGGCACGACGTCATCGCTCCAGTCGTCGTCGCCCGAAGCCCGCCCCGAACCCGCGCCCGGCCCCAGCGTGGGAACCTCGAGCACGAGGAAATCGACCTCGCTCAGCTGCGGCCACCGCCGTTCAAGCCGTTCCACGGAGTCCTGCACCAGGTCGGTGAAGACCTCGGCGCGGCTGGCGGAGAGCGGCACCTGGGGCGGCGCGACGGGCCCGCGCATGCCCCTGCCGTGGCGGTCGCGGCGGCGGGGCCTCGGGTCGGTGGTGGGGGGCTCTACGGGGTCGTCCATCACTGACGAAGACTAGTCCTCGAGATCGCTGTTTCCGCACAGCTTCCGCCTGGCTTCCGTACTGCTTCTGTACGACTTCCGTACGGCGCGCGACATGTCGCGCGCTGACCGTTCCGGCCAGGCTCGGGGCCGATTCCGTATCTCTCCGGGGCCGTCGATCCCGCGTTGAATGACGGGATTTGAGCCAACTGCTGTCCGGATTCAACACCACTGGTCACTCAGGTCTCTTGCGTCACCGCAGGTCAGAGAGGCGTCACGCGAACGTGTGGTGGCGAGGGTCACGGCACGACACGGTGGGGTGAGCTCGCGGGGAGTCGTCGCGGCCCGGTCAAGAGTGCGGTACCGTCCAACATCGTGAGCCCTGTACGTCGCTGTTCGCGCACCGCTTGCGGCCGTCCCGCCGTCGCGACGCTGACGTACGTCTACGCCGACTCGACCGCGGTCCTCGGCCCCCTCGCCACCTACGCCGAACCCCACTGTTACGACCTGTGCGCCGAGCACTCCGAGCGCCTCACCGCGCCCCGCGGCTGGGAGGTCGTCCGCCTCGCCGACTCCGCAGGCCCGGCCCGCCCCAGCGGTGACGACCTCGAAGCGCTCGCCAACGCGGTGCGCGAGGCGGCCCGCCCGCAGGAGCGCACGGCGGAGGCCGGCGGCGGCCCGCGCAGGGCGGACCCGATGGAGGTCGCGCGCCGCGGCCATCTGCGGGTCCTGCGCTCACCGGATTCCTGAGCGCCCCCCTCCCTGGATTCCCGGGATCCGCTTGGTGCCTCGGCCTCCGGATGACGTGGCGTCCTTCTCCGTAGCCCCCTGTCGTTTACCGCTTAACAAGTTCTCTCGCGCAACCCATTGACGTGCCCAAGGCGTCGCCATGACCATTCCCCCACTCGTGAGAGATCACTTTCCGCATCACGGAAACCGGGGAGCCGCCCGTGTACGTGCAGCAGCTGGAGCCCGTGGCCGATTCGCTCGGCCTGTCCGCCCTCATCGCGACCCTGCCCCTCCTCACCGTCCTCGTCCTGCTCGGCGTCGTCCGTATGAAGGCCCACCACGCGGGCCTCATCGGCCTCGGCGTCGCCGCCCTGGTCGCATGGGTCGCGTACGGGATGCCACTCGGCCAGACCGCGTCCGGCGCCGCGCAAGGCGCCCTCTTCGGGCTCTTCCCCATCCTGTGGATCGTCGTCAACGCCCTGTGGGTGTACCGGATGACCGTCCGCACCCGGCACTTCGACATCCTGCGCCGCTCCTTCGGACGGCTCTCGGACGATCCGCGCATCCAGGCACTCGTCGTGGCCTTCTGCTTCGGGGCGCTCCTGGAGGCGCTCGCGGGCTTCGGGGCGCCCGTCGCGATCTCCGCGGTGATGCTGGTGGCGCTCGGCTTCGACCCGGTGAAGGCCGCGGTCGTCGCCCTGGTGGCCAACACCGCACCCGTCGCCTTCGGCGCCATGGGCACCCCCGTGGTGACGCTCGCCCAGGTCACCGGGCTCCCGCTGGACACCGTCGCCACGGTCGTCGGCCGCCAGACGCCGCTGCTCGCCCTCGTCGTGCCGCTGCTCCTGGTCGGCCTCGTGGACGGGCGGCGCGGCCTGCGCGAGACCTGGGTGCCCGCCCTCGCCTGCGGATTCGCCTTCGCCGCCGTACAGTTCGCCGCCTCCAACTACGTCTCCGCCCAGCTGGCCGACATCGGGGCGGCGTTGGCGGGCGCGGGCGCCCTTGTGGCGGTGCCGAGCGCACGCAGACCCGCCGCGGAGCCCGTACGCGCCGCGGTCCTCACCGGCGTACGGAGTGATGACCTGGACCAGGACGACCCGCGCCCCGAGATCCTGCGTGCCTACGCCCCGTACGCGCTCATCGTCGCCATCTTCTCCACCGCCCAGATCCCGCCCGTGAAAGACCTGTTGGCCAAGGCGACACAGACCTTCGACTGGCCCTTCCTGAACGTCGCCAACCCTGAGGGCGAACCGATCGCGGGCAACCTCTTCTCGCTGCCGCTCGTGGCGACGGGCGGGACGCTCGTGCTGTTCGCGGGTGTGGCCACGGCCGCCATCATCGGGGTGCACGCGCGCGTGGCGGTGCGGGAATGGCTGGCGACCGTGCACGAACTGCGGTTCGCGATCCTCACCGTGACCTCCGTGCTCGCGCTCGCGTACGTGATGAACCTGTCCGGACAGGCCGCCACCATCGGCCACTTCGTGGCGGCGGCGGGCGCGGGGCTCGCCTTCCTGTCGCCGGTGCTCGGCTGGTTCGGCGTCGCGGTCTCCGGCTCGGACACCTCGGCCAACGCGCTCTTCGGCGCGCTCCAGGTGACGGCGGCCCAGCAGTCGGGGCTCTCGCCCGAACTGCTCGCCGCCGCCAACAGTTCGGGCGGTGTGCTCGGCAAGATGATCTCCCCGCAGAATCTGACGATCGCGTGCGCGGCGGTCGGACTTGCGGGCAAGGAGGGCGATCTGCTGCGCAAGGTGCTGCCCTGGAGCCTCGGCCTGTTGCTGGTGATGTGCCTGATCGTGGTGGGGCAGAGCACGGTGGTACTCGGCTGGATGCTGCCGTGACGCCTGCCGACGGCTCCCTGACGCCTCCCTGACGCCTCCCTGACGCCTGCCGACGCCTGCCTGACGTCGACCTTGCGTCGTCCTGGCACGGGCTTGACGACACTCACAGCTGCTTGTCAGTTGTTGCGGGTAGTTTGGGGTCACCGGCGAGCACTCGCCGGTTTCGCTGAACTCGCAGAACCTGCAGAGAGGGTTGGCCGTGACTGCTGATCTGTCCCAGATCGTGAAGGCGTACGACGTGCGCGGGGTGGTCCCGGACCAGTGGGACGAATCGCTGGCGGAACTGTTCGGCGCGGCCTTCGCGAAGGTGACGGGCGCGGACGCGATCGTCACCGGGCACGACATGCGGCCTTCGTCGCCCGGCCTCTCCCGTGCCTTCGCACGCGGGGCGGCGGCGCTCGGCGTCGACGTCACGGAGATCGGCCTCTGCTCGACTGACCAGCTCTACTACGCGTCGGGTGCGCTGAACCTGCCGGGCGCGATGTTCACGGCCTCGCACAACCCCGCGCAGTACAACGGCATCAAGATGTGCCGCGCGGGCGCCGCCCCGGTCGGCCAGGACACCGGCCTCGCCGAGATCCGCGCCTTGGTGGAGGAGTGGTCACAGGCCGGTGCTCCGGAGCCCGCGGCCACGCCCGGCACGCTCACGGAGCGGGACACCCTCAAGGACTACTCGGCGCACCTGCGCGGCCTGGTGGACCTGACCTCCATCCGCCCCCTCAAGGTCGTCGTCGACGCGGGCAACGGCATGGGCGGTCACACCGTCCCGACGGTCTTCGAAGGCCTGCCGCTGACGCTCGTACCGATGTACTTCGAGCTGGACGGCACGTTCCCGAACCACGAGGCCAACCCCCTCGACCCGAAGAACATCGTGGACCTGCAGCAGCGGGTCCGCGAGGAGGGCGCCGACCTCGGCATCGCCTTCGACGGCGACGCGGACCGCTGCTTCGTCGTCGACCAGGACGGCGGCCCGGTCTCCCCGTCGGCGATCACCGCCCTCGTCGCCTCGCGCGAGCTCGCGCGCAACGGCGGCAAGGGCACGGTCATCCACAACCTCATCACCTCGTGGTCGGTCCCCGAGGTCGTGCGGGAGAACGGCGGCACGCCGGTCCGCACCCGTGTGGGCCACTCGTTCATCAAGGAGGAGATGGCCAAGACGGGCGCCATCTTCGGCGGCGAGCACTCGGCGCACTACTACTTCCGCGATTTCTGGAACGCGGACACGGGCATGTTGGCCGCCCTCCACGTCCTCGCCGCGCTCGGCGGCCAGGACGGCCCGCTGTCGGCGCTCGTCGCGCAGTACGACCGTTATGCCGCGTCCGGCGAGATCAACTCCACGGTGGACGACCAGACGGCCCGCCTCGCGGCGATCAAGGCGAAGTACGAAGCCGAGGAGGGCGTCACCATCGACGACCTGGACGGTCTCACGGTGACGGCCACGGACTGGTGGTTCAACGTCCGAGCCTCCAACACGGAGCCGCTCCTTCGCCTGAACGTAGAGGCAAGGGACGAGCCCACCATGGCCAGGGCGAGGGACGAGGCACTGGCAATCATCAGGGGCTGAGCGAAGGGGTGTCGCGGCGGTGGGAGCGGGGGCGGCAGTACATCTGGCGCCCCCACACATCTGGCGCCCCCACTTACGCCGGGCTGGCGGGCAGTGCGTCTGGCGCACCGGCTGCCGCCGCGCTGGAAGGCAGCCGCTCTGACGCTCCGCCGGCGCGGCGCCGACGGGCAGCGGTCCTGGCACCTTGCCTACGGGGTGTGCCTGGTTCGCGGGCGGGCGTTCTGGCGTTCTTGCCTACGGGGTCTGCCCGGTTCGAGGGCGGGCGTTCCGGCGCACCCCACCTGGGCCGCCCCGTTCGCGGGCAGCCGTTCCGGTGCTCCTGCGCACCGGGTCCACCCCGTCTCCCGGGCAGGTGTTCCGCATGGCGAGTGGGGTCTCCCCGCTCGAGCGAAGCCGAGAGCTCGGGAAAGGGTGGGCGCAAACGCCCCACCGGCCCGCAGAGGGAGAACCAGTGCCGAGCCCCGCCCAGCGGCCCTGGGACGAAGCCCCGGCCGTACACGCCCAAGACCCAGGGGCCAGCGTAGGCTGACCAGGCGACATTCCTTATCCGCCCCACTCGAAGGGACCCACCCCATGCCGCTCGAAGCCGGCCTCCTGGAGATCCTCGCCTGCCCGGCCTGCCACGCCCCCCTCAAGGAGGCGGAAGCGGAGCTGATCTGCACCGCGGACAGCAAGGAATGCGGCCTCGCCTACCCCGTCCGCGACGACATCCCCGTACTCCTCGTCGACGAGGCCCGCCGCCCCGCGTAAAGCCTCGCAAGGCCCCTGCAAAGCCCTTGCAAGGCCTGCGCAAGGCCCCCGCGACGCCCCGCCCGCAAGGCGGACCGGCGGAAAGGCGGGACAGGCGGACCGCAAGGCCCGCGAAGGCCCGGCGCAACGACAAGATGAGCGACCGGCGGCGCCCCGCCCCGTCGCCAGGCGAATCGGAGGCCCGACCCCATGCTCGACGAATCGCTCCTCGACGCCCCCGAGGCCCTCGCCGTGGCCGACCGCCGAGGCCTGCTCCGCGGCGCCGCAGAGGCGGGCGCCCGCGTCCGCACGGCGGTCCGGCACGCCACGGAGGCCGGGCTCACGCAGCTCAAGCCGGACGGCCGCCCCCGCGCCATCCTGATCGCGGGCCTCGGCACCGCCGCCACCTGCGTGGCCGACCTGCTCGGCACCCTCGCGGGCACAAGCTGCCCCGTGATCCGCCTCGCCCCCACCGGCGTGGCCCCCGCCGCAGGAGCCCTGCGCTGGGCGCTCCCCGGCTGGGCGGGCCCCCTGGACCTGCTGCTCATCGCCACCCCGGACGGCACGGAACCAGGCCTCGAACTCCTCGCCGAGCAGGCCTACCGCCGCGGCTGCACGGTCGTCGCCGTCGCCCCCGCCCGCTCCCCGCTGGCCGAGGGCGTCGAGGGCACGCACGGCCTCACGGTCGCGATGGCCACCTCGCCGTACGGGGAGTACGAAGCCCCGCACGACGGAGAGCGCGCGTCAGGAACGTACGAGGCGCGCCGCGTGAGCGACGAGGCCGCCGCGTCCGCCCCCGCCACCCTCTGGGCACTGCTCACCCCGCTCCTCATCCTCCTGGACCGCACCGGCCTGATCACCGCACCGGCCGAGACCCTGGAGAAGATCGCCAACCGCCTCGACAACGTCGCCGAACGCTGCGGCCCCGTCATCGCGACGTACAGCAACCCCGCCAAGACACTCGCCGCCGAGCTCGCCGACGCCCTCCCGGTGATCTGGACCGAGGGGCGGCTCGCGGGCCCCGTCGGCCGGCGTTTCGCCGCCACGCTCGCCGAACTGGCCGGACACCCGGCGGTCGCGGGCGAACTGCCCGAGTCGCTGCCCGCGCACGGCGCCCTGCTCTCAGGCAACCTCGCCCCGAGCGGCGACGGCGGCGACGCAGACGACTTCTTCCGCGACCGCGTCGAGGAACCCCAGCGACTGCGCGCCCGCGTCGTCCTGCTCCGCGACCGCCCGGTGGACGCGGGAGGCCTCAGCGCCGCCCCCGCGGCCCGCGAGCTCGCCCACGGCCACGACATCGCGATCAGCGAGCTCGAGCCGGAGGACGGCGACGACCTGGAGACCCTCGCGGAACTGATCGCCGTCACGGATTTCGCCGCCGTTTACCTGGCGCTCGCCCCGGGGGACGGATCATGACCGCAGCCCGTTCATGACTGCCCCGAGGGACGGATCATGACCGCGACCCGCTCATGACTGCCCCGAGGGACGGGACATGACCGCGGCCCGCTCATGACCCCGGACCGACCGCACTGCGTACGTACGTAAGGGAGACCCCCTCCGTGGACCGCCTCACCAACACCATCCGCCCCTACGCCTGGGGTTCCACCACCGCCATCGCGGAGCTCCTCGGCGTCGAGCCGACCGGTGAGCCGCAGGCCGAGATGTGGATGGGCGCCCACCCCGGCGCGCCCTCGCGCACCGAGCGCGGCCCGCTCGACAAGGTGATCGACGAGGACCCGGGGCGCGAGCTCGGCAGGGCGGCGGTCGCCAAGTTCGGCCCGCGTCTGCCCTTCCTCCTCAAGATCCTCGCCGCGGGCGCCCCGCTCTCCCTCCAGGTGCACCCCAACCTGGAGGAGGCCAGGGAGGGGTACGAGGAGGAGGAGCGCCGGGGCGTCCCGGTCGACGCCCCGCACCGCAACTACAAGGACGCCAACCACAAGCCCGAACTGATCTGCGCGCTGACGGAGTTCGACGGCCTCTGCGGCTTCCGCGACCCCGTCGAGGCAGCGGACCTCCTTGCCGGACTCGGCGTCGACTCCGTGAAGCCGTACGTCGACCTCCTGCACGCCAAGCCCGAGGACGGCGCCCTGCGCGAGGTCCTGACGGCCGTCCTGACCGCTGACCCCGAGGAGATGGCCGCGACCGTCACCGAGGTCACCGAGGCCGCCGAGCGCCTGGGCGGCGCCTACGCCCCGTACGCGGGCATCGCACGCCACTACCCCGGCGACCCGGGCGTCATCGCGGCGATGCTCCTCAACCACGTCCGGCTCCAGCCCGGCGAGGCCCTGTTCCTCGGCGCCGGAGTTCCGCACGCCTACCTCGACGGCCTCGGCGTCGAGATCATGGCGAACTCGGACAACGTGCTGCGCTGCGGCCTGACCCCCAAGCACGTCGACGTACCCGAACTCCTGCGCATCGTCCGCTTCGAGCCGACCGACCCCGGTGTCCTGCGCCCGGAAGCGACGCCCGGCGGCGAAGAGATCTACTCCACCCCGATCGACGAGTTCCGGCTCTCCCGCTTCGTCCTGCCCGACGGCGCGGCACCGCACGACCTCACGGCCGCCACACCGCAGATCCTGCTCTGCGTCGCGGGCTCGGTCCACGTGGGCGACGCAGGGGAACTCGCGCCCGGACAGTCCGTGTTCGTACCCGCGGACGAAAAGGCCGAAGTGTCCGGAGTCGGCACGGTCTTCCGCGCCACTGTGGTGGCCTGACTCACCACCAGCGCCGCGTGCTGCAACAATGACCCACCGCAAAGGGCGGGCAAAGCAGCGCTGCCGACGGTGGACGACGAACGTACGCAGGCAAGTACGCAGGCAAGTGCGCAGGCAAGTACGCAGGCAAGTGCGCGGACAAGTGCGCAGGCGAGTACGTAGGCGAAGGGACAACGGGCACACATGAGCGCGTCAGGCGGAACAAAGGCGATTGTCGCGGCACTCGCCGCGAACCTCGCGATCGCGGTGGCGAAGTTCGTCGCGTTCATCTTCAGTGGCTCGTCGTCGATGCTCGCCGAGAGCGTGCACTCGCTCGCGGACTCCGGCAACCAGGGGCTGCTGCTCCTCGGCGGCAAGAAGGCGCAGCGCGAGGCGACCCCGCAACACCCCTTCGGGTACGGCCGCGAGCGCTACATCTACGCCTTCCTGGTCTCCATCGTGCTCTTCTCGGTCGGCGGCATGTTCGCGATCTACGAGGGCTACGAGAAGATCAAGCACCCGCACGAGATCGAGCACTGGTACTGGCCGGTCGGCGTCCTGGTGTTCGCGATCATCGCCGAGGGCTTCTCCTTCCGTACGGCCATCAAGGAGTCGAACCAGACGCGCGGCAGCCTCTCCTGGACGCAGTTCGTCCGCCGTGCGAAGGCCCCCGAGCTGCCGGTCGTGCTCCTGGAGGACCTGGGCGCCCTTGTCGGTCTCGTCCTCGCCCTGGTCGGCGTCGGCCTGGCGATCGGCACGGGCGACGGCATCTGGGACGGCATCGGCACGCTCTGCATCGGCATCCTGCTCATCCTCATCGCGATCGTCCTCGCCGCGGAGACCAAGTCCCTGCTCCTGGGCGAGGCCGCGGGCACGGACGAGGTCGAGAAGATCGAGAAGGCCCTGGTCGACGGCGACACAGTCACCCGCGTCATTCACATGCGCACGCTGCACCTCGGTCCCGAGGAACTCCTCGTCGCCGCGAAGGTCGCCGTGCGGCACGACGACACGGCCGCCGAGGTGGCCGCCGCCATAAACGCCGCCGAGGAGCGCATCCGCGCGGCCGTCCCGATCGCCCGTGTGATCTACCTGGAGCCGGACATCTACAGCGAGTCGGCGGCCGCCGACGGCACGAACCCGGCGAAGGCGCCGGGCGGTCACTGACCTTTCCAGGATCTGCCCGTACGCAGATTCCAGGATGTGCACGTTCGCAGATTCCAGGATGTGCCCGTACGCAGATGGGGCCCCGCACCGTGCAGGTGCGGGGCCCCATCTGCGTAAATCGGCCACCGGCTACTGAACCTCGCGCAGCACCCGGAGGATCGCCGCCTCGTCGGGCGCCGCCTCAAGACGCTCACGGAACCCGGTGTCCATCAGCTTCCGCGAGAGCAGCGCGAGAATCCGCAGGTGCTCGTCGCCCGCTGCGGCCTCCGGCACGGAGATCATGAAGATGAGCTTGGCCTTCGTACCGTCGATGGCGCCCCACTCGATGCCTTGTGCCGACCGTGCGAACCCGACGACCGGCGAGGTCACCGCATCGGTCTTGGCGTGCGGGATGGCGATCTCCTCGCCGAGCCCCGTGGTGCCCTGGGCCTCGCGGCGCAGAGCCGTCCGCACGAGCTCCTCGACGTCGGTGACCTTGCCGGTGGCGGCAAGGAGGTTCGCCATCTCGCGGATCGCGGAGTCCTTGTCGGCGGAGTCCAGCCGGACCTTCACGGTCTGCTCGGTGAGATACCCGGAGAGGACTTCGTTCTCGGCCTCGGCCTCATTCTCGACCTCGGTCTCGGTCTCGGCCTCGGGGGAGGGGGCCGCGGGTGCCGCCTTCTGAGGGGCCGTCGACGCCCCGGAGGCGACGGCTCCGGCGCCTGCCCCTGCTCCTGCCCCTGCTCCCGCTCCCGCTCCTGCCCCTGCTCCCGCGAGCACCGGCTCGGGCCCGCCCGGCACATCGACGACCGGCGCCCCGCGCCGCTTCCGCTCGCTGAGGTCGACCAGGGTGACCGTGGTGAGGGCGGTGACGACGGCGCCGATGGCGACAGCGATGAAGAACATCGGTACGCCACCGACGGCACCCAGAACGGCCACGATCGGCCCGCCGTGCGGAACCGCGTCCTCGACTCCCGCCTGACCGGCGATCGCGCCGGCGACGGCGCCACCGAGCATGTTCGCGGGAATGACCTGCGCGGGCCGCGCGGCTGCGAAGGGGATCGCACCCTCCGAGATCCCGAAGAAGCCCATGAACAAGGCGGCAAGCCCGGTCTCCCGTTCCTGCTCGTTGTAGAGCCGCTTGCGGATCAGCGTCGCGAGCCCCTGCCCGAGCGGCATGACCGGGATCGCGGCGGCGCACATGCCCATGACGGTCTGGTTGCCGGTGGCGATGAGTCCCGCGCCGAACAGGAACGCCGTCTTGTTGACGGGACCGCCCATGTCGAACGCGATCATGAGCCCGAGGATCGCGCCGAGCAGGATCGCGCTGGTCCCGGTCATGCCGCTGAGCCAGTCGGTCAGATGCTCGAAGATCCACGAGATCGGCTTGCCGATGACGTAGATGAAGAAAAGACCGAGTGCCGTCGTCGCGACGATGGGGATCACGATGATCGGCATGATCGGCTGGGCGAACTTCGGGACCTTGACCTTCTTGATCCACAGCACCAGATAACCGGCGAGGAAGCCCGTCACGATGGCCCCGATGAAGCCCGCGCCCGCCTTGGAGTCGTACAGCTCACCGGTGTTGGCGATCCAGCCGCCGATCATGCCGGGCACGAGCGCGGGCCGGTCGCCGATCGCGTAGGCGATATAGCCGGAGAGGATCGGCACCATCAGCGTGAAGCCGATGACACCGATCTGGTTGACGTGCATCCAGAACGAGTCGTCGGGGATGACGAGCCCGCCCTTGGGGTCCGTGTGCCCGCCGAGCGACAGCGAGATCGCGATCAGCAGCCCGCCGACCACGACGAACGGAATCATGTACGAGACGCCGTTCATCAGCGCCTTGTACGCGAGGCTGCGCTCCTTGCCGCCCCCGCTCGCGCTCCCGCCCCCGCTGGAGACCGGCCCGGCGGAGCCGCCGCCACCCCCTCCGCCGTGCACCGGCGCGCTCTGCACCTGCTCGATGAGCCGCTCCGGGTGGCTGATGCCGTCGGACACCCCGACGGACAGCACGCGCTTGCCCACGAAACGGCCGCGGTCGACGTCCTTGTCGGCGGCGATGATGATGCCGTCAGCATCCCTGACATCGTTGTCAGTCAGTACGTTCTCGGCGCCGATGGAGCCTTGCGTCTCCACCTTCATGTCGATACCGAGGCTCTCCGCGGCCTGCGAGAGCTTCTCCGCCGCCATATACGTGTGGGCGATACCGGTCGGACAGGCGGTCACCGCGAGCAGCTTGAGCTTCTTCTGCTCGCCGCTGCTCCCGCCTATGGGGGGATCGGCCGGATGGGTCACGTGGATCTCCTAACGCCTTCGTCAAACAAGATCGCGCAAATGTTCCCGATCTCAAGGCATCCTGCAACACCCGCGGACAGGTTCAAAAGCGCAAAGGTCCCTAATGGGCAGGTCTGTAGCCCTGTCTGCGGCCGATCCGAGCAGCCCCGCCCGCCACGGCGCCCGCCACCGCGCCGGGGAGGCGGGCTGGGGCTCGCTGGGCCAATCGGTGTAGCTTTGTGACCGAGCCAGACGTCGCTGCTGATGGCGGTCGGGCGGTGCCTGCACGGGCACCGGCCGAGGGAGAGAGGGCCTCCGACGGACTGCGCTGCTGCGCGCCGGTGCTTCTCTATGCCGTCGTCGCAGGTCAGCCATGTCCACCCACCCTCGATCAACCCCACGAGGAGCAGCTCGCCAATGACGACTCTCACCAACGGCCAGGACTTCAAGGTCGCCGATCTCTCCCTGGCCGACTTCGGCCGCAAGGAGATCACTCTCGCCGAGCACGAGATGCCCGGCCTGATGTCGATCCGCAAGGAGTTCGCGGCCACCAAGCCGCTGGCCGGCGCCCGCATCATGGGCTCGCTGCACATGACCGTGCAGACCGCCGTCCTCATCGAGACCCTGATCGCCCTGGGCGCCGAGGTGCGCTGGGTCTCCTGCAACATCTTCTCGACCCAGGACCACGCGGCCGCGGCCGTCGCCGTCGGCCCGGACGGCACCCCGGACAACCCCCAGGGCATCCCGGTCTTCGCCTGGAAGGGCGAGACCCTCGAGGA
The DNA here is from genome assembly GCF_042881845.1 of Streptomyces sp. NPDC058257. NCBI lineage: Bacteria > Bacillati > Actinomycetota > Actinomycetes > Kitasatosporales > Streptomycetaceae > Streptomyces > Streptomyces sp. NPDC058257. The sequence continues at coordinate 5,518 of NZ_JBHVXJ010000004.1, read as the reverse complement.
GTACTGGTGGTGCACGGAGCAGGCGCTGACCTGGCCGAACACCCCCACCGGCGGCCCGAACATGATCCTGGACGACGGTGGCGACGCCACCCTCCTGGTCCACAAGGGCGTCGAGTACGAGAAGGCCGGCAAGGTCCCGTCCGAGGACACCGCCGAGTCTGACGAGCACCGCGTCATCCTGCAGCTCCTCAACCGCACCATCACCGAGGGCTCGCAGAAGTGGACCCAGGTCGCCTCGGAGATCCGCGGCGTGACGGAGGAGACCACGACGGGCGTCCACCGCCTGTACGAGATGCACCGTGACGGCACCCTGCTCTTCCCGGCGATCAACGTGAACGACGCCGTGACGAAGTCGAAGTTCGACAACAAGTACGGCTGCCGCCACTCCCTGATCGACGGCATCAACCGCGCCACGGACGTCCTCATCGGCGGCAAGACCGCTCTCGTCTGTGGTTACGGCGATGTCGGCAAGGGCTGTGCCGAGTCGCTGCGCGGCCAGGGCGCCCGCGTGATCATCACCGAGGTCGACCCGATCTGCGCGCTGCAGGCGGCGATGGACGGTTACCAGGTCGCCACGCTGGACGACGTCGTCGACAAGATCGACATCTTCGTCACGACGACCGGCAACAAGGACATCATCATGGCCTCGGACATGGCCAAGATGAAGCACCAGGCGATCGTCGGAAACATCGGCCACTTCGACAACGAGATCGACATGGCCGGTCTCGCGCAGATCCCCGGCATCGTCAAGGACGAGGTCAAGCCGCAGGTCCACACCTGGACGTTCCCCGACGGCAAGGTCCTCATCGTTCTCTCCGAGGGCCGCCTGCTGAACCTGGGCAACGCGACGGGCCACCCGTCCTTCGTGATGTCCAACTCCTTCGCGGACCAGACCCTGGCCCAGATCGAGCTGTTCACCAAGCAGGAGGAGTACCCGACCGACGTCTACGTGCTCCCCAAGCACCTCGACGAGAAGGTCGCCCGCCTCCACCTGGACTCGCTCGGCGTGAAGCTCACGACGCTCCGTCCCGAGCAGGCCTCGTACATCGGCGTCGAGGTGGACGGCCCGTACAAGCCGGACCACTACCGCTACTGACCGAGCCGGCCACATGGGGCTCTCCGCCCCGGCACTCGCTCATCGCATTCCGCAGGCCCTCGCCCACCAGGGCGGGGGCCTGCGCCCGTGAGGACGGGCGCTGACGAAGAAGCGGGGGTGGGTGGGGCGAGGCCGGGCGAGGCCGGACGAGGCCCGCTGTGATCAGCGCACGGTGCACGGTCAACGCACCCTGAGAGGCTGGCGATCCCACGGACGTTCCACACCGGCCGCCGTCAGCTCCCTCCCCGGCTGTCAGCACCATCTGCCCCCGCACCGGGTCGCACTCGCCTGCCTGCCTGCCTGCCTGTCCGCCTCTGCCTGCCTGCCTCCAGCCGACTGCGACCTGACCTGGCCTGGGTCTGCGCAGTCTCATGCCACCTGCGTTGCGGCGACCTGGGTCTGCGCCGCCCCGGGACGGGCAGTCCAGGACCGCGCAGGCCCACGGCTGACGGAAGCTGCCTCCGAGACTTGGGGGCCCGAGTCCGCCCCCCCCAGCGCCGACTCGCTCAGCGCCATCCAGTCCCACAGCCGACCCACAGCCGACCCACAGTCGCCCCGCCTCCGATGACCGGCCCCCCAGATGACCCGCCCCGGATGACCCGCCCCCCCGGAGCGCCCCGGACCCACGGCTGACCTACCTTGGCTCCGGGCGCCCCCGGCCCGCAGCTGCCCCCGACCCTGGCGCGTGGACAGTCCGCCCCTGGCACCCGCCCTGCGGACAGGAACCGGCCCCAGGCCTACGACCCACCGCCACCTTCGACAAGGACCGAGCCCCCATGCCCCGCGGCCACTATTCGCTCCACGACCCGCATGACCACACCCCCCTCGGTGAGGAACACTTCCACTGCGCCCCCGGCCCCTCCGGCTGGCGCTACGTATCCCAGCGGAACGCCCCCTCAGGCGAGCCCGCAGGCTCCGTCGACCTCGCCCTCGACGAACTCGGCCGCCCCATCCGCCTCGAACTCCACGCGAGGGACTGGCAGATCCGCGCCGCTGCGATCGACGGCGTCACCTGGGTCCGCACCGACCCCACCGGCACCCACGCCACGGAGGACAACGCCCCCGCCCAAGCCTTCACCGGCACATCCCCCGCATTCCTCATCGCGACCACACGCCTGCTGCGCCTCACCCCCGCTTCCTCCGCGACCCGCGTCCGCCTCGTCGCCTTCACCGACCCGGTCCTCGCACCCCGCACCCTCGACCAGTCCTGGGCCCTGCTGAAAAGCGAAGCACACACCACTGACAACGGCCCGCTCATCGTGGACGAATACCAGGTCACAGCCCTGGACACCGGCGAGCAGCACGCCATCCACATCACCGGCGACGTCGTCCTCTCGGCCCCCGGCATCGAGCTCGAGAACCTCGAATCCCCACCTTCGACGTTCCCTTCGACGTTCGCCTGACCCAACCCCCACCCGACCCTTACGCGGGCGGCACGAATCCAGTGCCAGTGCCAGTGCCAGTGCCGGGAGACGCGACGTCCGCACGGTTCTGCCCTACGGGCGGCCGGGACACATCACGAGGCTCCTGCGCGACCGCAGGTCCATCCGGAGCCGGAGCCGTAGCCGGAGCCGGACGGGCAGCGTAGGCAGGAAGAGCGCCAGCCCCCGGCGGCACCGAGTACCGCGAACCAGCGAACCCCCCACTCCCACCGCCGATCCCACTTCCACTCCCGCTTCCACTCCCACTCCCACTCTCACCGAACGCCCGTCGAGCATCCCGCGCCTGCCGCTCCTGCACGACCGCCGCCAGATACGCCGTCGGAGGCACACCCTGCGGAGCAGGCGCCCCCGTACGCTCCGCGAGATCCCCGGCAAGCCGTTCGGCCATCGCCCAGCCGACCTGCGGATCCAGCTGCCCCATCCGCGTCAGGTACTGCCGGATCGCCAGCCACAGGGCCTCCGGCACCCCGGACAGATCGAGCTCGGAGAACCGCCCCGCAAGCCAGGGCGGCGGCGGAGGAATGAAAGCCGTCTGCCCGACGGGCACCCGTTCCCGCACGACAAGCGTCCCCGCGAACACATCCCCAAGGCGCCGCCCCCGCGCCGACACCAGCGAGGCGATGCAGGCGACGACCCCGAACGTCAGCAGAATCTCGACGACCCCCACCGCGCCCCGCACCAACGCGTGCCGAAAACGAATAGGCCCCCCGTCGTCCCGCACCACCCGCAGCCCGCACGCCATCTTGCCGAGCGAGCGCCCGTGGCTGAGCGTCTCCACCGCGATCGGTCCACCGACCAGGATCAGTACGAAGCTGGCGACGGCGACCGCCGCGGCCGCCGCGTCGTCCAAGGAGGACGTGGAGGCCACGATCCCCAGGGTCACCCCCAGGTAGACCGCCCAGGCCGCCGCCAAGTCGATCAGTACGGCGAGCCCCCGGCTCGGCAGTTTCGCCGGGCGCAGTTCGAGCGCCACCGCCTCGCCCGTCACAAGCTCACTCACGCCAGCCGCCCTTCCCTGCCCTGCCGTCGGAACGGCCAGTCTGCCAAGCTGAGGCAGCATCGCGCCGCAGTACGAGGAGCAGCCACCTGATGGACCTCGACGTATTCGTGTCCGCCCACCGAGCCGAGTGGGACCGACTCGACGCTCTGCTGCGCCGCCAGCGCCGCCTCAACGGAGCCGAGACAGACGAACTCGTCGCCCTCTACCAACGCACGGCCACCCACCTCTCGCTGATCCAGTCCAGCGCCCCGGACCCGCAGCTCACCGGCCGCCTCACGCGCCTCGTGGCACGCGCGCGTAGTGCGGTGACAGGCACCCGCCGCGCTTCCTGGCGCGACGCCACGCGCTTCCTGTCCCACGGCTTTCCGGCAGCGGTCTACCGCTCCCGCCGCTGGTGGGTCCCCACCGCCCTGCTCTCGACGGTCCTCGCGGCGATCATCGGCTGGTGGATCGCCACCCACCCCGAGGTCCAGTCCTCCATCGCCGCCCCCGGCGAACTGCGCGAGCTCACCCGTCCCGGCGGCGAGTACGAGACGTACTACTCGAGCCACCCAGCGGCTTCGTTCGCCGCCCAGGTATGGACGAACAACGCCCAAGCGGCGGCCATGTGCCTGGTCCTGGGCGCCTTCCTCTGCTTCCCCGTCATCTGGATCCTCTTCCAGAACATGCTGAACCTGGGCGTGGGCATCGGCCTGATGTCCTCAGCCGACCGCCTCGACACCTTCCTCGGTCTGGTCCTCCCGCACGGCCTTCTGGAACTGACCGCGGTCTTCGTAGCCGCAGGCACAGGCCTGCGGCTCGGCTGGACCCTCATCGATCCGGGCCCGCGCTCACGCCGAACAGCCCTCGCCGAAGAGGGCAGAGCCGCCCTCGGCATGGCCGTCGGCCTGGCCCTGGTCCTGTTCATCTCCGGCGCCATCGAAGGCTTCGTCACCCCTTCGGGCCTGCCGACCTGGGCCCGCATCAGCATCGGGATCGGCGCTGAACTGGCCTTCCTCGCATACGTCTTCGTCCTGGGCGGCAGAGCCGCACGAGCCGGCGCCACGGGCGACCTCGACCCCACAGAGCGCAGCGCGACGGTCCCCACCGCGGCGTGATGTGCATCGGACCCCGCTGGCCTGCTAGTGTCCTCGACGCCCCAAGAAAACCGTTGACACGGCAGGACCGGGGAGGTAGATTCGAACAGTTGCCTAGAACTGGACAAGTCCAGTGGCGGCAGTTAATATCTGCCTGCTTCTTGAATCTCATAAGCCAAGAAGCCGCACCCGATAAATCAGAAACACCAGGCCGGTAAGACCGGCCGAAAACTTCTGATAAAGTCGGACTCGCCGGAAAGGGAAACGCGAAAGCCGAAAGGCCGGAGCGGAAACCTGAAAGGCACCGAGGAAAATCGGACACGAAAGAGTCTGATAGAGTCGGAAACGCAAGAACAGCAAGAACAAAATGAAACACCGAAGGGAAGCGCCCGGAGGAAAGCCCGAGAGGGTGAGTACAAAGGAAGCGTCCGTTCCTTGAGAACTCAACAGCGTGCCAAAAGTCAACGCCAGATATGTTGATACCCCGTCTCCGGCCGTTTGGTCGGGACGAGGTTCCTTTGAAGAAACATCAGCGAGGACGCTGTGAACCGGAAGATTATTCCTCTTCCTGGTTCCGCTCAACGCGGATGCGATCCCGATTACGGGATGACATTCACGGAGAGTTTGATCCTGGCTCAGGACGAACGCTGGCGGCGTGCTTAACACATGCAAGTCGAACGATGAAGCCCTTCGGGGTGGATTAGTGGCGAACGGGTGAGTAACACGTGGGCAATCTGCCCTGCACTCTGGGACAAGCCCTGGAAACGGGGTCTAATACCGGATGATATCCCCTCTCGCATGGGAGGGGGTTGAAAGCTCCGGCGGTGCAGGATGAGCCCGCGGCCTATCAGCTAGTTGGTGAGGTAGAAGCTCACCAAGGCGACGACGGGTAGCCGGCCTGAGA
>NZ_JBHVXJ010000003.1:578885-764330 GCF_042881845.1 Streptomyces sp. NPDC058257 | reverse complement strand
GTCGCAGCGGGCCCAACGTACGCCCGCCTTCATATACACCCGGCACCAGCCGAATTAGTGGAAGGATCGCCCATCATGGCGAAGCTCAGCCAGGAAGACCTGCTTGCCCAGTTCGAGGAGCTCACCCTCATCGAGCTCTCCGAGTTCGTGAAGGCCTTCGAGGAGAAGTTCGACGTCACCGCCGCCGCGGCCGTCGCCGCCGCCCCGGTCGGCCCGGGCGCCGTTGCCGAGGCCGTCGAGGAGCAGGACGAGTTCGACGTCGTCCTCACCGGCGCCGGCGAGAAGAAGATCCAGGTCATCAAGGTCGTGCGCGAGCTCACCTCCCTGGGCCTCAAGGAGGCCAAGGACCTGGTCGACGGCACCCCGAAGCCCGTCCTGGAGAAGGTCGCCAAGGAGGCCGCCGAGAAGGCTGCCGAGTCCCTCAAGGCTGCCGGCGCCTCGGTCGAGGTCAAGTAACCTCGCGAGTCGTCTGACTCCTTTTGAGCGTCGCTGAGGCGGCGCCCGCCAAGGGCGATCACCCATCTGGGTGGTCGCCCTTCGGCGTTCTCCGGCGCACCCGACGGCTGCCTTGCGTAGTCCGCCCCGACGAGTATGGTGATCTTCGTTGTGCCTCGGAACGGCCGTGACGGTGACGCTCTGAGAGCCATGTCGGGGCTGGGGGGCCTTGACGAACCGCACGCAGCGCGCAATTCTCAGGACGCGTCGTCACAACGATCCGCATCCGAGGCATGGATCGGCGGCGAAGAGGGCAGTATCGATGTGCATCGAGGGCGTGGCTTGCAGCAGGGGTTGAGAACAACGAGGGTCTTCCAAAACCCGCACTGGACATCAGTGGGCCAACTGGCTACACTGACCCTTTGCGCTGCCTGTTAGCTGCCTCCTGCCCGTCACCAGGGGCATGCCCATGCTTGAGCACTGTGGACCGAATCTTCCCTGACCTGGGAATTCTGTCCCCCTGTCCAGCCTGGGACCGGTACGCGCGTAGTGAGTCCGAGCCCTCGGAAGGACCCCCTCTTGGCCGCCTCGCGCACTGCCTCGACCGCGAATACGAACAACGGCGCCAGCACCGCCCCGCTGCGCATCTCCTTTGCAAAGATCAGGGAGCCCCTCGAGGTTCCGAACCTTCTTGCGCTGCAGACCGAGAGCTTTGACTGGCTGCTCGGAAATGAAGCGTGGAAGGGTCGTGTCGAGGCGGCTCTCGACAGTGGACAGGACGTCCCCACCAAGTCCGGTCTGGAGGAGATCTTCGAGGAGATCTCTCCGATCGAGGACTTCTCCGGGTCGATGTCCCTGACGTTCCGCGACCACCGTTTCGAGCCCCCGAAGAACTCCATCGACGAGTGCAAGGAGCGCGACTTCACGTTCGCCGCCCCGCTCTTCGTCACCGCTGAGTTCACCAACAACGAGACCGGCGAGATCAAGTCCCAGACGGTCTTCATGGGCGATTTCCCGCTCATGACGAACAAGGGCACCTTCGTCATCAACGGCACCGAGCGTGTCGTCGTGTCGCAGCTGGTCCGTTCGCCGGGCGTCTACTTCGATTCCTCGATCGACAAGACGTCCGACAAGGACATCTTCTCCGCCAAGATCATCCCGTCCCGGGGTGCCTGGCTGGAGATGGAGATCGACAAGCGCGACATGGTCGGTGTGCGCATCGACCGCAAGCGCAAGCAGTCGGTCACCGTTCTGCTCAAGGCTCTCGGTTGGACGACCGAGCAGATCCTTGAGGAGTTCGGCGAGTACGAGTCCATGCGCGCCACCCTGGAGAAGGACCACACCCAGGGACAGGACGACGCGCTGCTCGACATCTACCGCAAGCTCCGTCCTGGCGAGCCGCCGACCCGTGAGGCCGCTCAGACGCTGCTTGAGAACCTCTACTTCAACCCGAAGCGCTACGACCTCGCGAAGGTCGGCCGCTACAAGGTGAACAAGAAGCTGGGTGCGGACGCTCCGCTCGACGCGGGCATCCTCACGGTCGAGGACATCATCGCCTCGATCAAGTACCTGGTGAAGCTGCACGCCGGTGAGACCGAGACCGTTGGCGACAGCGGCACGTCGATCGTCGTCGAGACCGACGACATCGACCACTTCGGCAACCGTCGTCTGCGCAACGTCGGCGAGCTCATCCAGAACCAGGTCCGCACGGGTCTGGCTCGTATGGAGCGCGTCGTCCGCGAGCGCATGACGACTCAGGACGTCGAGGCGATCACGCCGCAGACCCTGATCAACATCCGGCCGGTCGTCGCCTCCATCAAGGAGTTCTTCGGCACCAGCCAGCTGTCGCAGTTCATGGACCAGAACAACCCGCTGTCGGGTCTCACCCACAAGCGCCGTCTGTCGGCGCTTGGCCCGGGTGGTCTCTCCCGTGAGCGGGCCGGCTTCGAGGTCCGTGACGTTCACCCGTCCCACTACGGCCGCATGTGTCCGATCGAGACCCCTGAAGGCCCGAACATCGGTCTGATCGGTTCGCTCGCCTCGTACGGCCGCGTCAACGCGTTCGGCTTCGTCGAGACGCCGTACCGCAAGGTCATCGAGGGCGTCGTCACCGACGACGTCGACTACCTCACGGCCGACGAAGAAGACCGCTTCGTGATCGCCCAGGCCAACGCCGTGCTCGGTGAGGACATGCGCTTCACCGAGTCGCGCGTCCTGGTCCGCCGTCGTGGCGGAGAGATCGACTACATCCCCGGCGACGACGTCGACTACATGGACGTCTCGCCGCGCCAGATGGTGTCGGTCGCGACCGCGATGATCCCGTTCCTCGAGCACGACGACGCCAACCGTGCCCTCATGGGCGCGAACATGATGCGTCAGGCCGTGCCGCTGATCACCGCCGAGGCTCCCCTCGTCGGCACCGGCATGGAGTACCGCTGCGCGGTCGACGCCGGTGACGTGATCAAGGCCGAGAAGGCGGGTGTGGTCCAGGAGGTCTCCGCGGACTACGTCACGGTCACGAACGACGACGGCACGTACACCACGTACCGCATCGCCAAGTTCTCCCGGTCGAACCAGGGCACCTCGGTCAACCAGAAGGTTGTCGTCGACGAGGGCGCCCGCGTGATCGAGGGCCAGGTCCTGGCCGACGGTCCCGCGACCGAAGAGGGCGAGATGGCCCTCGGCAAGAACCTGCTCGTGGCGTTCATGCCCTGGGAAGGTCACAACTACGAGGACGCGATCATCCTGTCGCAGCGCCTCGTGCAGGACGACGTCCTCTCCTCGATCCACATCGAGGAGCACGAGGTCGACGCCCGTGACACCAAGCTGGGCCCGGAGGAGATCACCCGGGACATCCCGAACGTCTCCGAAGAGGTCCTCGCGGACCTCGACGAGCGCGGCATCATCCGTATCGGTGCCGAGGTCGTCGCCGGCGACATCCTCGTCGGCAAGGTCACGCCCAAGGGTGAGACCGAGCTGACGCCGGAAGAGCGCCTGCTCCGCGCGATCTTCGGTGAGAAGGCGCGCGAGGTGCGCGACACCTCGCTGAAGGTGCCGCACGGTGAGATCGGCAAGGTCATCGGTGTACGCGTCTTCGACCGTGAAGAGGGCGACGAGCTGCCGCCGGGCGTGAACCAGCTGGTTCGTGTCTACGTGGCGCAGAAGCGCAAGATCACGGACGGCGACAAGCTCGCAGGCCGGCACGGCAACAAGGGTGTCATCTCCAAGATCCTTCCGATCGAGGACATGCCCTTCCTTGAGGACGGCACGCCGGTCGACATCATCCTCAACCCGCTGGGTGTCCCGTCCCGAATGAACCCGGGTCAGGTCCTGGAGATCCACCTCGGCTGGCTCGCCAGCCAGGGCTGGGACGTCTCCGGTCTCAGCGAGGAGTGGGCGCAGAGCCTGCAGCGCATCGGCGCCGACCAGGTCGCCCCGCGGACGAACGTCGCGACTCCGGTCTTCGACGGCGCCCGCGAGGACGAGCTGACCGGCCTCCTCGAGCACACCGTCCCGAACCGCGACGGCGACCGCATGGTCATGCCGTCCGGCAAGGCGCGGCTGTTCGACGGTCGCTCCGGCGAGCCGTTCCCGGACCCGATCTCGATCGGGTACATGTACATCCTCAAGCTGCACCACCTGGTCGACGACAAGCTCCACGCTCGTTCGACCGGTCCGTACTCCATGATCACCCAGCAGCCGCTGGGTGGTAAGGCTCAGTTCGGTGGTCAGCGCTTCGGTGAGATGGAGGTGTGGGCGCTTGAGGCTTATGGCGCCGCGTACGCCCTCCAGGAGCTGCTGACGATCAAGTCCGACGACGTGACCGGCCGCGTGAAGGTCTACGAGGCCATCGTCAAGGGCGAGAACATCCCCGAGCCCGGCATTCCCGAGTCCTTCAAGGTGCTCATCAAGGAAATGCAGTCGCTCTGCCTCAACGTGGAGGTGCTGTCCTCGGACGGCATGTCCATCGAGATGCGCGACACCGACGAGGACGTCTTCCGCGCGGCGGAGGAGCTCGGTATCGACCTGTCCCGGCGCGAGCCGAGCAGCGTCGAAGAGGTCTGACGGGTTGGCCGGCCGGACCTCGCGTCCGGCCGGCTCTCCCCGGACCCGTTCAGACCATGATTGAGACTCGACCCCGAAAGAGGGATTGACGACAAAGTGCTCGACGTCAACTTCTTCGACGAGCTGCGGATCGGCCTTGCCACCGCGGACGACATCCGACAGTGGTCCCACGGCGAGGTCAAGAAGCCGGAGACCATCAACTACCGCACGCTCAAGCCCGAGAAGGACGGACTCTTCTGCGAGAAGATCTTCGGTCCGACCCGGGACTGGGAGTGCTACTGCGGTAAGTACAAGCGTGTCCGCTTCAAGGGCATCATCTGCGAGCGCTGCGGCGTCGAGGTCACTCGCGCCAAGGTGCGTCGTGAGCGGATGGGCCACATTGAGCTGGCCGCGCCTGTCACGCACATCTGGTATTTCAAGGGCGTTCCGTCGCGCCTCGGCTACCTGCTTGATCTCGCTCCGAAGGACCTCGAAAAGGTCATCTACTTCGCGGCGTACATGATCACGTTCGTGGACGAGGAGCGCCGTACGCGTGACCTGCCCTCCCTGGAGGCGCACGTCTCCGTGGAGCGTCAGCAGGTCGAGAACCGTCGCGACTCCGACCTGGAGGCCCGCGCCAAGAAGCTCGAGACCGACCTGGCCGAGCTCGAGGCCGAGGGCGCCAAGGCCGACGTGCGCCGCAAGGTGCGCGAAGGTGCCGAGCGGGAGATGAAGCAGCTGCGCGACCGTGCGCAGCGCGAGATCGACCGTCTCGACGAGGTGTGGAACCGCTTCAAGAACCTCAAGGTCCAGGACCTGGAGGGTGACGAGCTGCTCTACCGCGAGCTGCGTGACCGCTTCGGCACGTACTTCGACGGTTCGATGGGTGCCGCTGCCCTGCAGAAGCGCCTTGAGTCGTTCGACCTGGATGAGGAAGCCGAGCGGCTTCGCGAGATCATCCGTACCGGCAAGGGCCAGAAGAAGACCCGTGCGCTCAAGCGCCTCAAGGTCGTCTCCGCGTTCCTGCAGACCAGCAACAGCCCCAAGGGCATGGTGCTCGACTGCGTGCCGGTCATCCCGCCGGACCTGCGTCCGATGGTGCAGCTGGACGGTGGCCGCTTCGCGACCTCCGACCTGAACGACCTGTACCGCCGCGTGATCAACCGCAACAACCGCCTGAAGCGGCTTCTCGACCTCGGTGCTCCCGAGATCATCGTGAACAACGAGAAGCGCATGCTCCAGGAGGCCGTGGACGCCCTCTTCGACAACGGTCGTCGTGGTCGCCCGGTCACCGGTCCCGGTAACCGCCCGCTGAAGTCCCTGAGCGACATGCTCAAGGGCAAGCAGGGTCGTTTCCGTCAGAACCTTCTCGGTAAGCGTGTGGACTACTCCGCGCGTTCCGTGATCGTCGTCGGTCCGCAGCTGAAGCTGCACCAGTGTGGTCTGCCGAAGGCCATGGCACTGGAGCTCTTCAAGCCGTTCGTGATGAAGCGCCTGGTCGATCTCAACCACGCGCAGAACATCAAGTCGGCCAAGCGCATGGTCGAGCGCGGCCGCACGGTCGTGTACGACGTCCTGGAAGAGGTCATCGCCGAGCACCCGGTTCTCCTGAACCGTGCGCCGACGCTGCACCGCCTCGGCATCCAGGCCTTCGAGCCGCAGCTGGTCGAGGGCAAGGCCATTCAGATCCACCCGCTCGTCTGCACCGCGTTCAACGCGGACTTCGACGGTGACCAGATGGCCGTGCACCTGCCGCTCTCCGCGGAGGCGCAGGCCGAGGCCCGCATCCTGATGCTGTCCTCGAACAACATCCTGAAGCCGGCAGACGGCCGTCCGGTCACGATGCCGACCCAGGACATGGTCCTTGGTCTGTTCTTCCTGACCACCGACGGTGAGCTGCGTGACGTCAAGGGCGAGGGCCGGGCTTTCGGCTCCACCGCCGAGGCGACCATGGCGTTCGACGCCAAGGAGCTCGCGCTGCAGTCGCAGGTCGACATCCGCTTCCCGGTGGGCACCATCCCGCCGCGTGGCTGGGTGCCGCCGACCGTCGAAGAGGGCGAGCAGGAGTACCAGCAGGGCGACAGCTTCCGGATGCGTACGTCCCTGGGCCGCGCGCTCTTCAACGAGCTGCTGCCCGAGGACTACCCGTTCGTCGACTACTCGGTGGGCAAGAAGCAGCTCTCCGAGATCGTCAACGACCTGGCCGAGCGCTACCCCAAGGTCATCGTGGCGGCGACGCTCGACAACCTGAAGGCGGCGGGCTTCTACTGGGCGACCCGTTCCGGCGTCACCGTGGCCATCTCCGACGTCGTGGTCCCCGCGGCCAAGAAGGAGATCGTCGCGGGCTACGAGGCCCAGGACGAGAAGGTCCAGAAGCAGTACGAGCGCGGTCTGATCACCAAGGACGAGCGCACGCAGGAGCTCATCGCGATCTGGACCAAGGCGACCAACGAGGTTGCCGAGGCGATGAACGCGAACTTCCCCAAGACGAACCCCATCTTCATGATGGTTGACTCGGGTGCCCGAGGAAACATGATGCAGATGCGTCAGATCGCCGGTATGCGTGGTCTGGTGTCGAACGCGAAGAACGAGACCATCCCGCGTCCGATCAAGGCCTCCTTCCGTGAGGGCCTGACCGTTCTTGAGTACTTCATCTCCACGCACGGTGCCCGTAAGGGTCTGGCGGACACGGCTCTCCGTACCGCCGACTCCGGTTACCTCACCCGTCGTCTGGTCGACGTCTCTCAGGACGTCATCATTCGCGAGGAGGACTGTGGCACCGAGCGCGGTCTGAAGCTCAAGATCGCGGTCAAGGGCGAGGACGGTGTGCTCCGCAAGACGGAGAACGTCGAGACCTCGGTGTACGCCCGCATGCTGGCCGAGGACGTCGTCATCGACGGCAAGGTCATCGCGCCGGCGAACGTCGACCTCGGTGACGTCCTGATCGACGCCCTGGTCGCCAACGGCGTCGAGGAGGTCAAGACCCGCTCGGTCCTGACCTGCGAGTCCGCGGTCGGCACCTGTGCCTTCTGCTACGGCCGTTCGCTCGCCACCGGCAAGCTGGTCGACATCGGTGAGGCGGTCGGCATCATCGCCGCCCAGTCCATCGGTGAGCCCGGCACGCAGCTGACGATGCGTACGTTCCACACCGGTGGTGTCGCCGGTGACGACATCACCCAGGGTCTGCCCCGTGTCGTCGAGCTCTTCGAGGCTCGTACGCCCAAGGGTGTCGCCCCGATCTCGGAGGCGGCAGGCCGCATCCGTATCGAGGAGACCGAGAAGACCAAGAAGATCGTCGTCACGCCGGACGACGGCAGCGACGAGACTCCCTTCCCGATCTCGAAGCGCGCCAAGGTCCTCGTGCGTGAGGGTGACCACGTCGAGGTGGGCCAGAAGCTCACCTTCGGTGCCACCAACCCGCACGACGTGCTGCGGATCCTCGGTCAGCGCGCGGTCCAGGTCCACCTGGTCGGCGAAGTCCAGAAGGTCTACAACAGCCAGGGCGTGTCGATCCACGACAAGCACATCGAGATCATCATCCGGCAGATGCTGCGCCGCGTGACGATCATCGAGTCCGGCGACGCGGAACTGCTGCCGGGCGAGCTCGTCGAGCGCTCGAAGTTCGAGACCGAGAACCGTCGCACGGTCACGGAAGGCGGCCACCCGGCCTCCGGCCGTCCGCAGCTGATGGGTATCACCAAGGCCTCGCTTGCGACGGAGTCGTGGCTGTCCGCGGCTTCCTTCCAGGAGACGACCAGGGTCCTGACGGACGCGGCGATCAACGCCAAGTCCGACTCCCTGATCGGCCTCAAGGAGAACGTCATCATCGGTAAGCTCATCCCGGCCGGTACGGGTCTCTCCCGCTACCGCAACATCCGGGTGGAGCCGACCGAGGAGGCCAAGGCAGCGATGTACTCGGCCGTCGGTTACGACGACATCGACTACTCGCCCTTCGGCACGGGCTCCGGCCAGGCTGTTCCGCTGGAGGACTACGACTACGGTCCGTACAACCAGTAGGCGTTGCGAGCCGGTTGGCTTGAGTTGAACTGAGGGGCGTCCACTCCGTTTTGTGCGGGGTGGGCGCCCTTCGGCGTTTCCGACCGGACCGGTCACAGGTACGGGCGCAGTCGGTGGAGGCGGGTCGGGTAGTCGGGGTGCGTGGAGAGCAGCTGATTGAGCAGCCTGGGCGCGACCAGCTTGTGCCCGGAGGCGGCCATGGCCTGCCGTTTGGCTTCGGTCTCGGTCGCGTGCATGGCTTGCAGTACTTGGGCCAGCATGGGGGCGAATCCGAGCGCGGCGGCGTGTTGGTCCGCGCGAAGCTCGGCCCGTCGGCCGACGGCGGCGATCAGATACGGAGTGACCAGTAGCACCAGCGGCAGTCCGTACAGGCGTGTGACCGTGGTGTAGCTGATGATGCAGATTATGAGCACCAGTGCTGCTGACGCGGCCCAGGAGAAGTAGCTGGTGAACGCCCAGGCGTACGCAGCGATCAGTCGGATTGCGTACCAGGCCGCACGCCCCGGCAGCGCGTACCAGTAGCCGAGCAGCGAGACCCAGACGTGGCCACCGGCGTGATGGCCGAGCTCGTGGGCGAGTACGGCGGCTAGTTGCGAGCTCGGCAGTCGGTCGAGTGCGAACCGGGTGACCCCGACGATGTGACCGCATGCTGCGTAGGCGTTGAGGTCTTCGCTGTCCTCGACCCAGAGTTCATACGCCTGGCCGTCGACACCGGCGCGCGCGGTCACCTCGCGCCAGACGGGAGCAAGACGCGCGTACTCCTCCGGCATCGGACGCTGTAGGCGCAGCAGGTATCGGGCGCAGAAGTCTTCCGTGGGGCGGTGGAAGACCATGGCCCCGGACAGCAGCCAGACCAGCGGCAATATCCAGAACGGAATGCCCACCCAGGCATCCAGACCACCGGATATCAGGAGCAGGACCAACAGGCTCATGAGCGTGCCGGGCAGGTAAAGGATGATCCGGCCGAGGGCCGTGGCGTCGAGTCCGCGCTGGTGGGCGGTGAAGTGGAGACGGCCGTCGCGGTGGCGGTAGTCGAGGTCGTCAGGGGCAGACGCATCGTCGTCATGGGGTTCGGGCTGTTGTGGGGAGTGTGGTCGGGCCATGGTCAGCCTCCGGGAAAAGAGGAAGTCAGCCGATGAGTAGGGATCCGGGAAGTAGCACCGAGGCGACTGTGAAGGCGATCAGGCCCGTGCGTATCCACTGGTGCTTGCGCAGCGCGATGCGGCTGGTCGCGGACAGAGCCGCGATCGCGTCGGCCGTCGGATCGCGCTCGGTGTCGGCCAGCGCCTCTGCCAAGTGGCCGCTGCATGCGGCACGTTGGATGTCGCCGAAATATGACAAGGGAGCACCCGGTGTCCATCTGCTCGTGCCGTAGCGCGGCAGAACGGCCATGAGGAGCGCGAGCAGCGCCAGAGCCAGTGCGAGGACCCCCGACCACCATGTCGAGCTGGCGGGGACGGAGAGGGAGGCAGGCGTCCACTCGCGTCGGGCGAGCAGGCCGCTGAAGACGCCCGCCATCACGCCGAGAGCTGCCACCAGCACCGCGGCCTTGGCGTCCGCGCGGGCGATCTCTGTGCGCAGATCGGCGAGAAGGCGTTCGGCGGTCCTGGCTCCAGGCGTGGAATCGGGCGGCAGGGGCGCGTGAGTGCGGGCGCCGGTCACGGGGCGAAGCCCTCTTGCTCGTCGCGGTCGCGCTGTGGTGGTGGCGTGCCCGGTGAGCCGCCGTAGCCCGGAGGCGGTTGCCAGCCGGTGAAGCCGGCGGTCTGCTCTCTGGGTGTGGGTGCCTGGTCTGCCGCTGTGTCCGTGCCCGACGGCTCGTCCGAGTGCGCCGATGGTGGGGTGTCTTGAGGAAGATCGGCCTTGGTGAGCCGTGGCTCCGGCGGCGCGGTCGTCGTCGACGGCTGCGATGTTGACTGATCCCGAGAGATTCCCGGTATGTGCTGGCTGAAGATCTCGTACATGAAGTCCAGGGCCCGTCGCTTGGGCCCTTCCAGCTCGTAGTCCTCCGCGCTGTCGCCGCTGAGGAGTTCCCTCGCCAGCTCTACCTCGGCGAGGATCAGGCGGAGTTGGTCCTCGCGCATGCTGTCGACGACGAGCCGTGAATCCTGTGGATTCTTGGCGAGATGCATGGCCCAGGCCACCACGCCCCCCTGCTCCAAATACTCCTGGTAGAAGGTGATCTTCTCGGCTTCGAGCTGCCGGAGCTCTGCCTCGTGGCGAGCCCGCAATTGCTCCTGCTCCTGCTGCCAGGCCTGCCGCTGCAGCGCGAGCTCGTGGTCGAGCCGTCCGTACTCCGTGGCCCGCCCCGCCTGGAGCGCGTCCTGCAGGCGGGTCCGCCGGTCGAGCTCGATGTCGTACGCCACGCCCTGCTGCTCGGTGCGTATCTGCTCGGCGGAGTTGTGGTCGATGGACTGGAGCTGCCGCTGGTGGTCGATGCTTTGCTGGTCGCGGCGGAGTCGCAGAGTCCAGAGCACCTGCAGGCCCGCGGCTGTGCCGAGCGGTGCCTGGCCGGAGAGGGCGTGCAGCAGCTGTCGCTCGGCGCGCGCACTGTCGCGGATGGCGAACCGGCGCGTGAGGGGCCGAGCCGCCTGCTGCAGTTCACCGAGAAGGAGGGCCGGTACGTTCCGGTGGCCGCTCCTGACGAAGTCGGCAGGGGCGACGACCTGCCACGACAGGTCGACCGCGGCGATGAACTCGAAGGCGTCGTTGTCGCTGGGCAGGGGGATCTCGACCTGGTGCGGGTGGACGCCCATGTCCACCTCGTACACCGATGAGTAGCGCTTCGCCGCCACCTCCCCGCGGCTCGGACGCAGCGGCGGCAGATAGGCCTCGTATCCGCCCCTGGGGGTGGAGAAGACCAGGGCGTGGTCGATCCGGGTCAGAGCCTTGCGGGCGAATCCGAACCGCGAGAGCTGCCGAACGGTGATGACGGGATCGATCAGGGATGTGTGCCGGTCGGCTGACTGATCCCAGTCCGGCGGTCGGCGGAAGTCGGGCATGGCGTCTCCTTGAGGGGTTCGTGCGAGTGCTGTGGTGGTCCGTGGTTCAGCGACGGTTCGGCAGAACGGTCAGCAGACGGGCGGCAACGGGAGGCGGGGCAGCGCCGTCCTCGCCGCGCACGGTGCGCAGGAGGTGACTCAGACGTTGGTGTTCGGAGACCGTGGTGACCAGGGCGGGGAGGAGGCCGGCAAGCGCCCATTCCGTCGCCGGATCGTGGTCGGCGGCGCGTACCCAGCCACCCAGTTCGTCCAGCGCCGCCCTCGTATGCCTGCGATCTTCGAGCGCCGAACGCCAGAGCCGCGCGATCCCGTCGGCAGCGCGGCCTCCGTCGGTCGCCGAGGTCGCGTACCAGTCAAGGATCAGTGGCCGTCCGTTGCGCGCGTCCTCTTTCCGCCGCGCGCACGCACTGAGGAAGCCGCGCAGGGCGAGGTCGTGTACGGGCCGGTCCTGGTCGAGTCGGTGCAGCAGCTCGGTGAGGACCTGCTCGCCGGCCGGTGAGAGCAGCAGCAGTTCCACGGACTGTGCGAGCTGTTTCACCATGAGCTCGTCGATGTCTTCCTCGTCGCCGTCCTCGTCGACGGGTTCGTATTCCTTGTGGACGGCGCTCCGCAGAGCGGAGAGGGTCTGTTCCGGCCGCTCCGCGCCGATCAGGCCGTACGCGCGGATGGCCACCCAGCGCATCGCGGGATCCTCGCTCTCGCACCAGGAGTCGAGGATGCTCGGAATGTTGGGCGCTTCCAGAAGGTGCGCGAGCGTCAGTGAGTTGACCGCGACGAGACGGTGGCGGAAGAGGCGGGACGTCGCCCATGGCTCGATGATCAGAGCCATGGTGGAGGGAAGATCCGCGTACGCGAGGACGGCGACGGTGGACGCCGCGCGGGTGCGCACCAGGGGCCTTCCGTCACCGGCGAGCCGTTGGAGCCAGTGCACAAGTGCGGGCCTTGCCGAGGGGTGCCCGGTCCATACCTCGCGGAGCAGAACCAGAGAGACCCGGTTGTCGAGGAAAGCGGCCTTGGACTGCGTGACCGGCCCCCACTCCGTGTTCTCCTCCTCCGGATACCCTTCGGCGCGTGCGAGTTGGAGGCGCTTGCCGATGTGGGTGCCGAAGACCGGGACCTGCGGCTGCAGAGCTGAGTTCGCGGTGTCCTGCAGGAAGGCGTAGAGCAGGTCGCTCAGTTCGGCCGTGAGGGCGTAGGGGCCTCCATCGAAGGCGGCCAGGGCGATGAGGAACGCCTTGTCCCGTAGTGGAATCAGCTCCTCGTTCTCGTCGAACCATTCCTGGACCTGGCTTTCCAGGGTGAACAGCGAGAAGGTTCCGACGGCGTCTTCGGAGACCTCTCCGTCCGCGTACCGCTTGAGGTGCTTCGCGAAGGACGCCACTTCGCGCAGCTGGTGGTCGCGCTCCAGGAACGCCGAGACAGCGGGCAGCGCCAGTAGCCTGTCCGTGGTCGCCTGGTCGGTCAGCTCCAGCAGGTGCCTCTTCAGTACGTCGGCGGGGCTCGGCGGCTTCCATTCGACGGCGGAGATGTCCTCCAGGGCGGCCATTGGGCCGACGGTGATGACCAAGTAGGCGTCTTCATCCGCGAGTCGGCCGCGCACGGCGAGAAGATGTGGTTCCCGGAGCGGTTGGTCGCGGCGGGTGGTCAGGTCGCACAGCACGTACCCCTTGGCCGAGTGCTGGCCGTCGCTGAGCTGCTTGACGAGCTGTGCGGGTGTGGTGTCGCGGACGAGGGAGCGAATCGGGGAGACGCCCAGACGACGGAGCAGCATCAGTGCGGCGGTCCGGCGCCCGGTGAAGTGCGGACCGGACAGCACGATGACCCGCTCCGTGCGTAGTCGCGACAGGAGGCTCTCGAAAACGGACTCGTCGGTCACGAAGTACGGGGCCAGGCGCTCCAGTGTCGACACCGGCACCTCGCCGGAGCCGTGGCCCGTTGTGGAGACCCCGAAGTGGTAGATCTCCGTCTTGCTGCCCATGATGACGTCGCCGGCGACGAGGCCGCCGCTCACGCCGTGCTGGTCACCCGCGACCAGGCTGCCGCCGAAGCGCGCATTGTCACCGACGCCCATCGCCTTGGGGCTGTGGTCGACCAAGTCCCTGCGGGCGGACCACGCGTCCTGCGGCTGGTCCTGTTCTTCCGGCTTGTCCTCCGCCTCAGTAGCCTCGGGGACGGTCTGCTGCGGGCTGTCGGCGGCGTCCTTGTCGCTCGCGTGCTGTCGTGGACCGGTCGCTCCCTGGCGGGGGCCCGGTTCGCCCGTGCTCATTCCCTCTCACCGCGCCTCGCAGCGCCGCCGCCTCCGAGGTGCACATCGCCGTAGACCGTGCCGTTTCCGGACACGCCGTGCTGATCGCCGGCCACGTAGCTGCCACCGAAGGAGGCGTTGCTGAGATCGGCGGGACTTGGAGGTGTGGCACGGGTTCCTGCTGCGGGGGCCGACGCCGCGTCGCCCTCCGGCCTGTTTGTCATGTCGGAGCTTTGCGTGTCCCTCGGCATGGGGCGGTGCAGCCAGGCGCTGCTCGGCCCTTCCTTGGTCTGCACAGAGACCTTGTGGAACTCCTCAGGGCGTACGCCGTGGTGGCCGTGGCGTACCACGCCTTGGTAGACGGTGTCGGAGACGCAGAGGACGCTGCTGTCGGCACCGGTCCGCAGGGCCTCGCGCAGGGGCTCGGCATCCAGCAGGCGAAAGGCATGGTTCAGGTCCCCGCCGATCCAGCCCTTCTCGTCCACGGCGACGTATCCGGCCGCCAGCACGATGCGCAGCCGCATCCGGGTGCTGCCCGCCATCAGCCGGTTCTTGGCGTGCAGCAGCATCGGAGTCTCGGTGAGCAGGGCCTTCAGCAGCCCGGACACCGGAACGTTCGCGTCGATGAGTTCGACGACGGAGTCACCTCGGTCGGCGCGGAGCCGAGCGGTTTCGCTGACGTGGGCCGCGGCGAGGGTGCCGTCGGCGACGTCGTAGAGCATGCGCCGGAGGAAGGCCTGCTCGACATCGTCTCTGGTGCCGAACTGCTCGATGTCGAAGAGCATGATCGTGCGGTTCAGGGGGTCGGTCATGTCTGCCTCTCGCCGGTTCGATTCCGTTGACCAGCACGATGGCGGGGCGGGGCGAGACGACAGAGGGCCGATGACGCGGACGAAGTGTGACTGTGTGCACAGAGATACGTTTAGTTATGAACCGCTCACTCGTCGATTTCCGTCCCGCTCCCGCTGCCGCTTCCGGCTATGCGGCGCAGGATGTCGGGCCGGACCACGATGACGCGGCGGCGGCTAGTGATGACGACCTTCCGGTCGCGCAACTCCTTCAGTAGCCGGGCGACCGCCTCCCGTGAGGCCCCGACCGAACCGGCGAACTCCTGCTGACTGAGCGCGACGGTGAGCTCGATGCCCTCCTCGGTCCGCGTGCCGTGGGTGCGTACGAGGTCGAGCAGCAGGAGGGCGAGCCGCTCGCGCACTGCCAGTGCCGCCCACTGCAGCCGGCGGCGGTCGGTGGAGCGCTGCCTGTCGGTGGCCAGGCCGAGGAGCTTGAGCGCCACCTGGGGGCTGCCGGTGAGGAATCTCGTGAAGCGGCTCTCCTCGATGGCCACCGCTTCGACCTGCTCCAACGCGGTCACGGTCGCCGAGCGGCCACGTCCGCTGAGGGAGGCGCCCTCGCCGATGATGTCGCCTGGGCCGCGCAGGGCGAGAAGGGCCTCGTAGCCGTTGGCCGCGGTCACCGTGACCTTGGTCCAGCCCTGCAGGAGCAGCAGCACATGGGTGGACGGCTCGTCCTGACGCATGATGACGCTTCGTGCGGGATAGCTCAGGGGCCGGCCGATCGCGAGCAGCGCGGTGCGGTCGTCTCTCTCGAGGCGTGCGAGAAAGGGGACCCGGTCATCCAGGCCGTCGCCGTCCCGCGCGTACGCTTGCCCCCCGGTCATCCCGCTGCCCCCGTGCACCGATGCCATTGATCTCGCAACCAGTCAACGTACTTGAGGTAGCCGTGCGGGGAACGAGCGACAACCAGCCGCACTGGCCGAGACCGATCACATCCGCGCCGAAAAGCCCGGCGTGTCGCCCCCCACCGCATTTGTTTTGACCGAACCCGATGAGGTAGGTACGCTCAGACCTTGTGCCTGGGGTGTGCCTGGGCTCGCGCGCGTGTCTTCAACCGCAGCGTGAGTCCGATAACGGCCGCCGTAATCTGCGCCACTTTCCGCCTTGCGGCAAGAGTCTGCAGTATTCGACACACCCGACCGCGTGGGTCGGCGATGTTCCAGGTTAGCTTTACTATTCGGCACACAGAAACCGGAGAAGTAGTGCCTACGATCCAGCAGCTGGTCCGAAAGGGCCGGCAGGACAAGGTCGAGAAGAACAAGACGCCCGCACTCGAGGGTTCGCCCCAGCGCCGCGGCGTCTGCACGCGTGTGTTCACGACCACCCCGAAGAAGCCGAACTCGGCACTCCGTAAGGTCGCGCGTGTGCGTCTGACCTCCGGGATCGAGGTTACGGCCTACATTCCGGGTGAGGGACACAACCTGCAGGAGCACTCCATCGTGCTCGTGCGTGGTGGCCGTGTGAAGGACCTGCCGGGTGTTCGTTACAAGATCATCCGCGGCTCCCTTGACACCCAGGGTGTCAAGAACCGCAAGCAGGCCCGCAGCCGCTACGGCGCCAAGAAGGAGAAGTAGAAATGCCTCGTAAGGGCCCCGCCCCGAAGCGCCCGGTCATCATCGACCCGGTCTATGGTTCTCCTCTGGTGACCTCCCTCATCAACAAGGTGCTGCTGAACGGCAAGCGCTCCACCGCTGAGCGCATCGTGTACGGCGCCATGGAGGGCCTGCGCGAGAAGACCGGCAACGACCCGGTCATCACGCTCAAGCGCGCGCTGGAAAACATCAAGCCGACTCTCGAGGTCAAGTCCCGCCGTGTCGGTGGCGCGACCTACCAGGTCCCGATCGAGGTCAAGCCGGGCCGTGCGAACACGCTCGCCCTGCGCTGGCTGGTCGGTTACTCCCGCGCCCGTCGCGAGAAGACCATGACCGAGCGTCTGCTCAACGAGCTCCTCGACGCCTCCAACGGCCTTGGTGCCGCTGTGAAGAAGCGTGAGGACACCCACAAGATGGCCGAGTCCAACAAGGCCTTCGCGCACTACCGCTGGTAGTCGCTACCCACATCGAGACCGAGAGAAGACTGAGCCGATATGGCTACCACTTCACTTGACCTGGCCAAGGTGCGCAACATCGGCATCATGGCCCACATCGACGCGGGCAAGACGACGACCACCGAGCGGATCCTGTTCTACACCGGTGTGTCGTACAAGATCGGTGAAGTCCACGATGGCGCCGCCACCATGGACTGGATGGAGCAGGAGCAGGAGCGTGGCATCACGATCACCTCTGCTGCCACCACCTGTCACTGGCCGATGAACGACGTCGACCACACCATCAACATCATCGACACCCCGGGCCACGTCGACTTCACCGTCGAGGTGGAGCGTTCGCTCCGCGTGCTCGACGGTGCCGTGACGGTGTTCGACGGCGTCGCCGGTGTTGAGCCCCAGTCCGAGACTGTGTGGCGTCAGGCTGACCGCTACGGCGTCCCGCGTATTTGCTTCGTCAACAAGCTCGACCGTACGGGTGCCGAGTTCCACCGCTGCGTCGACATGATCGTCGACCGCCTCGGTGCGACCCCGATCGTCATGCAGCTGCCCATCGGCGCAGAGGCTGACTTCAAGGGTGTCGTCGACCTCGTCACGATGAAGGCCTTCGTCTGGTCCGCAGAGACCAAGATGGGCGAGGCGTACGACATCGTCGACATCCCCTCGACGCACACCGAGGCCGCTGATGAGTGGCGCGGGAAGCTCCTCGAGGCTGTCGCCGAGAACGACGAGCAGATGATGGAGCTGTACCTCGAGGGCCAGGAGCCCAGCGAGGACCAGCTGTACGACGCCATCCGTCGCATCACCATCGCGTCGGGCAAGGGCGGCGACACCACCGTCACCCCCGTGTTCTGTGGCACCGCGTTCAAGAACAAGGGCGTTCAGCCCCTGCTCGACGCGGTCGTGCGTTACCTGCCTTCGCCCCTGGACGTCGAGGCCATCGAGGGCCACGACGTCAAGGACCCCGAGGTCGTCGTCAAGCGCAGGCCTTCGGACGAGGAGCCCCTTTCGGCTCTGGCGTTCAAGATCGCGAGCGACCCGCACCTCGGCAAGCTCACCTTCGTCCGGATCTACTCCGGTCGCCTGGAGGCCGGCACCGCGGTGCTGAACTCCGTCAAGGGCAAGAAGGAGCGCATCGGCAAGATCTACCGCATGCACGCGAACAAGCGTGAGGAGATCGCGTCGGTGGGCGCCGGCGACATCGTCGCCGTCATGGGCCTGAAGCAGACCACCACCGGTGAGACGCTGTGTGACGACAAGAAGCCGGTCATCCTGGAGTCCATGGACTTCCCGGCGCCGGTCATTCAGGTCGCCATCGAGCCCAAGTCCAAGGGTGACCAGGAGAAGCTGGGTGTAGCCATCCAGCGCCTCTCGGAGGAGGACCCCTCCTTCCAGGTGCACTCGGACGAGGAGACCGGCCAGACCATCATCGGTGGTATGGGCGAGCTTCACCTCGAGGTGCTCGTCGACCGCATGAAGCGCGAGTTCCGCGTCGAGGCGAACGTCGGCAAGCCCCAGGTCGCGTACCGCGAGACGATCCGTCGGGCCGTCGAGCGCGTGGACTACACCCACAAGAAGCAGACCGGTGGTACCGGTCAGTTCGCCAAGGTGCAGATCGCGATCGAGCCCATCGAGGGCGGCGAGGCGTCGTACGAGTTCGTGAACAAGGTCACCGGTGGCCGTATCCCGCGGGAGTACATCCCGTCGGTGGACGCCGGTGCGCAGGAGGCCATGCAGTTCGGCATCCTGGCGGGCTACGAGATGACTGGTGTCCGCATCACGCTTCTCGACGGCGCCTACCACGAGGTCGACTCCTCCGAGCTGGCGTTCAAGATCGCCGGTTCGCAGGCCTTCAAGGAGGCCGCGCGCCAGGCGAAGCCCGTGCTGCTCGAGCCGATGATGGCCGTCGAGGTCACCACGCCCGAGGACTACATGGGTGATGTCATCGGTGACATCAACTCTCGTCGTGGCCAGATCCAGGCCATGGAGGAGCGCAGCGGCGCTCGCGTCGTGAAGGGCCTCGTGCCCCTCTCGGAGATGTTCGGCTACGTCGGAGACCTCCGCAGCAAGACGTCGGGTCGCGCAAGCTACTCAATGCAGTTCGACTCCTACGCCGAGGTTCCGCGGAACGTCGCCGAGGAGATCATCGCGAAGGCCAAGGGCGAGTAACTCACCCGAGTTGACGCTTTAGGCTTGACTCCGGAGTCTCCGGGGCATTCCGACCCTCTTCGGGCCGGGTGCCCCGGGTGCCCCGGGCATCCCAGCAAAGATCACCTGGCGCCGATGAAGCAAGGCGTACAGAACCACTCCGCAGGAGGATTCAGTGGCGAAGGCAAAGTTCGAGCGGACTAAGCCGCACGTCAACATCGGCACCATCGGTCACATTGACCACGGTAAGACGACCCTCACGGCCGCCATTACCAAGGTGCTGCACGACGCGTACCCGAACCTGAACGAGGCTTCGGCCTTCGACCAGATCGACAAGGCTCCTGAGGAGCGCCAGCGCGGTATCACGATCTCGATCGCGCACGTCGAGTACCAGACGGAGACGCGTCACTACGCGCACGTCGACTGCCCCGGGCACGCGGACTACATCAAGAACATGATCACGGGTGCCGCGCAGATGGACGGCGCCATCCTCGTGGTCGCCGCCACCGACGGCCCGATGCCGCAGACCAAGGAGCACGTGCTCCTGGCCCGCCAGGTCGGCGTTCCGTACATCGTCGTCGCCCTGAACAAGGCCGACATGGTGGACGACGAGGAGATCCTGGAGCTCGTCGAGCTCGAGGTCCGTGAGCTCCTCTCCGAGTACGAGTTCCCGGGCGACGACCTGCCGGTCGTCAAGGTCTCGGCGCTCAAGGCGCTCGAGGGCGACAAGGAGTGGGGTGAGTCCGTCCTCAACCTGATGAAGGCTGTCGACGAGTCCATCCCGGAGCCCGAGCGTGACGTCGACAAGCCGTTCCTGATGCCGATCGAGGACGTCTTCACGATCACCGGTCGTGGCACCGTCGTCACCGGTCGTATCGAGCGTGGCATCCTCAAGGTCAACGAGACCGTCGACATCATCGGCATCAAGACCGAGAAGACCACCACCACGGTCACCGGCATCGAGATGTTCCGCAAGCTGCTCGACGAGGGCCAGGCCGGTGAGAACGTCGGTCTGCTCCTCCGTGGCATCAAGCGCGAGGACGTCGAGCGCGGCCAGGTCATCATCAAGCCCGGTTCGGTCACGCCGCACACCGAGTTCGAGGCCCAGGCCTACATCCTGTCGAAGGACGAGGGTGGCCGTCACACCCCCTTCTTCAACAACTACCGCCCGCAGTTCTACTTCCGCACCACGGACGTGACCGGCGTCGTGACCCTCCCCGAGGGCACCGAGATGGTCATGCCGGGCGACAACACTGAGATGACCGTTGAGCTCATCCAGCCCGTCGCGATGGAAGAGGGCCTGAAGTTCGCCATCCGTGAGGGTGGCCGGACCGTCGGCGCCGGCCAGGTCACCAAGATCAACAAGTAAGCTTCCCGCTTGCTTGCGGATCGGGGTAACCCGGTTGCTCTGAACTGAGCGCATCGCAGTAAAGGCAGTACACGCAGTAACGGAAGGGCCCGTACGACTTCGGTCGTACGGGCCCTTTCGCGTGCTGCTCCACCCGCGCCGGAGGCTTATGCGCCCGGCACGCCGACCTGGTTCTCATAGCGGGGCAGGCCCTCGGTCGAAGGCGTCCACTTGCCGATGGCGACGTCTTCGCCATAGACGAAGTCCTTACGGGTGGCGTAGTGCGGACCCTGGGGTGTCGGGTGGATCTCGGACAGGACCGGTCCGGTGAGAGCTGGACGCTGAAGTGACGGGTGGTGCGCGGGAGTTCGGCGGTTTCCTGATTCACGTCACTCAGCGTGGCCTTCGACTTCTACGCTGCTCAGTGACACGACGGTTGCGTACGGTGACTGCCCACGCTTTGTCCAGGGCTGTACTGCCTGTCCAGGGCGGCGTACGGGTACAGGCGCTGACGGTACGTGGCGGGGAAGTTCGGCGAGGCGGGAGGCGGAGGCGGATGGAACGGACGACGAGTGCCGCGACGGTGAGTGAGCAGGAGGCCGAGGAACCTGGCTGGGAGGTCGATCCGGACGACGAGCAGGGCGCGGCGATCGTCGCCTTTGTGGGGCGGCAGCTGCGGGCCCGGCGTGAGGCGGCCGGGCTGCGCGCCGCTGAGTTCGGTGCGGCGATGGGGTACGGGGAGGGCCTCGTCTACAAGGTCGAGTCGGGGAAACGGATTCCTCGGGCTGAGTACCTGGAGAAGGCTGATGAGGTGCTCGGGGCGGGTGGGGCTGTCGCGGCGATGAAGGAGGACGTGGCGGAGGCCCGGTATCCGAAGAAGGTTCGGGATCTGGCGAGGATGGAGGCGCAGGCTGCTGAGCTGCTGGCGTACGGCGACCACAACATCCACGGGCTGTTGCAGACGCCGCAGTATGCGCGTGCGCTGTTCGAGATGCGGCTGCCCGCTTACGGGCCGGACGAGATCGAGAGGGCGGTGGCCGCGCGCCAGGCCAGGCAGGTCATCTTTGAGCGCTCACCGGCGCCCGCGCTCAGTTTCGTGCAGGAAGAGGTGACGCTCCGACGCCCCCTCGGAGGCAGAATGGTGCTGCGCCGACAGCTCGAACGCCTTCTGGAGCTTGGCCAGTTGAGGGCGGTGTCGATTCAGGTGATGCCGACGGAGCGAGAAGAGCATGCCGGAATGCCGGGCGAGCTGCAGGTGCTGAAGTTCAAGGATGGATCGGCCGTGGGGCGGTCGGAAGGGGCGTTCAACGGCAGGCCGGTCACGGAGCCCAAGCAGCTCCACATCCTGGAACTGCGCTATGGCATGATCCGGGCCCAGGCTCTCACTCCAGGGGAGTCGCTGGCCTTCGTCGAGCAATTGCTGGGAGAAGCATGATCCGCAAGACCTCCGCTGAGGGCCTGCTCGAACTGGACTGGTTCAAGAGCAGCTACAGCAGCAACAGCAGCGAGGCCGACTGCATCGAGGTCGCCCGCGCCCCCGGCGCGGTCCACATCCGCGACTCCAAGAACACGCAGGGCCCCCGTTTCGCCGTGGGTGGCACGGCCTGGGCGGACTTCGTCGCGTACGCGTCCGGGGACAGGCTGTAGCCGGACTTTCCCCGGGAACGCGCCTCTGAGTGGAGGTCGGAGTTTGACCTTCGTCGGTCACCGGGTACGATCCCGGGCTCCGATTGGCCAGCGCCTGTACCCGTATGGCAGACTGTCGGGGTTGCTCGGTTGAGTGCCGATGCTGCGCGCCTCCCGCCGGGAGGACCGGAAGCGAGTCCCACAGTACTCGTCGCCCCATCTGCCGTAAGGCAGCGCTGGAGCGGACGTACGGGAATCTTCTGGGAAGCGTGGGCGGGGTACTGACCAGGCGCCCGGTGGGTTTCTTCTCCCCGGCCAGCGGTCCTTGGGCCGCGATCCCACAGCAGTGGATTTCCTTCGGGAGATTTCGTTGGTGAGATTGCGACACGCCCGACCGCGTGGGTCGGTCAGAAGATGAGTAGAACACCAGGTTCCAGAGCGTTTCGAGAGACAGGACTACCAAGTAGCCATGGCGGGACAGAAGATCCGCATCCGGCTCAAGGCCTACGACCACGAGGTCATCGACTCTTCGGCGAAGAAGATCGTCGAGACGGTGACTCGCACTGGTGCGTCGGTCGCAGGCCCGGTGCCGCTGCCCACTGAGAAGAACGTGTACTGCGTCATCAAGTCGCCGCACAAGTACAAGGACTCGCGCGAGCACTTCGAGATGCGCACGCACAAGCGCCTGATCGACATCCTCGACCCGACGCCCAAGACCGTTGACTCGTTGATGCGCCTGGACCTTCCGGCCGGCGTCGACATCGAGATCAAGCTCTGAGAGGCGCGGACAGATGACTAAGCAGATCAAGGGCGTCCTGGGCGAGAAGCTCGGCATGACCCAGGTCTGGGACGAGAACAACCGTGTCGTCCCGGTCACCGTCGTCAAGGCCGGGCCCTGCGTCGTTACCCAGGTCCGTACGAATGACTCCGACGGCTACGAGTCGGTCCAGATCGCCTTCGGCGAGATCGACCCTCGCAAGGTGAACAAGCCCCTCAAGGGTCACTTCGCCAAGGCCGACGTGACCCCCCGCCGCCACCTGGTGGAGATCCGCACCCCTGGCGCCAGCGAGTACACGCTGGGCCAGGAGGTGACTGCCGAGGTGTTCGAGTCCGGCGTCAAGGTTGACGTCACGGGCAAGAGCAAGGGCAAGGGCTTCGCCGGTGTCATGAAGCGTCACAACTTCAAGGGACTCGGCGCCGGTCACGGCACCCAGCGCAAGCACCGCTCTCCCGGTTCCATCGGTGGCTGTGCCACCCCGGGCCGTGTGTTCAAGGGCCTCCGCATGGCGGGCCGTATGGGCAACGAGCGGGTCACCACCCAGAACCTGACCGTTCACGCCGTTGACGCGGAGAAGGGCCTGCTCCTCATCAAGGGCGCAGTTCCCGGTCCGAACGGCGGCCTCGTCCTGGTCCGTACCGCGGCCAAGGGGGCTTGAGGAACCGATGAGCACCATTGACATCCTTTCGCCGGCAGGCGACAAGGCCGGGACCGTCGAGCTCCCCTCGGAGATTTTCGACGTAGAGAAGATCAGCATCCCGCTTCTCCACCAGGTCGTTGTCGCACAGCTGGCCGCTGCCCGACAGGGCACGCACAAGACCAAGCGCCGCGGTGAAGTCCGCGGTGGTGGTAAGAAGCCGTACCGCCAGAAGGGCACCGGCCGCGCGCGCCAGGGTTCGACCCGTGCGCCGCAGTTCGCAGGCGGTGGCGTCGTCCACGGCCCGCAGCCGCGTGACTACTCGCAGCGGACCCCGAAGAAGATGAAGGCCGCGGCCCTGCGCCACGCCCTCACCGACCGGGCCCGCAACGCTCGTATCCACGTTGTCACCAACGTGGTCGAGGGCGACATCTCCACCAAGGCCGCGAAGACGCTGATCGGCAAGGTCAGCGAGCGTAAGAACGTGCTCCTGGTCATCGACCGGGCGGACGAGACTTCGCTGCTCTCCGCGCGCAACCTGCCCCAGGTGCACATCCTGGAGCCGGGCCAGCTGAACACGTACGACGTGCTCGTCTCGGACGACGTGGTCTTCACCAAGGCCGCCTTCGAGTCCTTCGTGTCTGGCCCCAAGGCCGATGAGACCGAAGGGAGCGAAGCCTGATGGCAACGCGTCACCCGAGCATCGCCCCCAAGGCGGCCAAGGTCGCCAAGGCCGCGCGCCTCGCCAAGGCGAAGCGCCACGCCACCGAGGGCAAGAACACCGTTCAGACGCCGCTGAGCAAGAGCTTCACGGACCCCCGTGACGTCCTCGTCAAGCCGGTCGTCTCTGAGAAGAGCTACGCGCTCCTCGACGAGGGCAAGTACACCTTCGTCGTTGCGCCCGGCGCCAACAAGACCCAGATCAAGCAGGCCGTCGAGGCGGTCTTCTCGGTCAAGGTCACTGGGGTCAACACGATCAACCGCCAGGGCAAGCGCAAGCGCACCCGCACGGGGTTCGGTAAGCGCGCTGACACCAAGCGCGCGATCGTGACCCTTGCTGAGGGCGACCGTATCGACATCTTCGGCCAGGCCTCCTAACGGAGCGCCCTGGTCCGAATATCGGACGAGGACTGAGAAATGGGAATCCGCAAGTACAAGCCGACTACGCCGGGCCGTCGTGGCTCCAGCGTCGCCGACTTCGTCGAGGTAACGCGGTCCACGCCGGAGAAGTCGCTGGTCCGCCCGCTGCACAGCAAGGGCGGCCGTAACAACGCCGGTCGTGTGACCGTTCGCCACCAGGGTGGCGGACACAAGCGCGCCTACCGAGTGATCGACTTCCGTCGTCACGACAAGGACGGCGTGCCGGCGAAGGTCGCGCACATCGAGTACGACCCGAACCGCACCGCGCGCATCGCGCTCCTGCACTACGCGGACGGCGAGAAGCGCTACATCCTGGCCCCCCGCAACCTGTCGCAGGGTGACCGGGTCGAGAACGGACCGGGCGCGGACATCAAGCCGGGCAACAACCTGGCGCTCCGCAACATCCCGGTCGGTACGACCATCCACGCCATCGAGCTGCGGCCCGGCGGCGGCGCGAAGTTCGCCCGCTCCGCGGGTGCCTCCGTGCAGCTGCTGGCGAAGGAGGGCTCCATGGCCCACCTTCGTATGCCGTCCGGTGAGATCCGTCTGGTCGACGTCCGCTGCCGCGCCACGATTGGCGAGGTCGGCAACGCCGAGCAGTCGAACATCAACTGGGGCAAGGCCGGCCGTAAGCGCTGGCTTGGCGTTCGCCCGACCGTTCGCGGTGTGGCGATGAACCCGGTCGACCACCCGCACGGTGGTGGTGAAGGCAAGACTTCCGGTGGTCGTCACCCGGTCTCGCCGTGGGGTCAGAAGGAGGGTCGTACTCGTTCGCCGAAGAAGGCGAGCAACAAGTACATCGTCCGCCGCCGCAAGACGAACAAGAAGCGCTAGGAGCGGGTTTAGATGCCGCGCAGTCTCAAGAAGGGACCCTTCGTCGACGGACACCTCATCAAGAAGGTGGATGTCCAGAACGAAGCAGGTTCCAAGAACGTCATCAAGACCTGGTCCCGTCGCTCGATGATCGTCCCGGCCATGCTGGGCCACACGATCGCGGTGCACAACGGCAAGACCCACATCCCGGTGTTCGTCACCGAGGCGATGGTCGGCCACAAGCTCGGCGAGTTCTCGCCGACTCGCACCTTCCGCGGCCACGTCAAGGACGACCGGAAGTCGAAGCGCCGCTAGCGCGGGGTGGAACGACTATGACTTACACCGAAGGGACAACCATGGAAGCCAGGGCCCAGGCGCGGTACATCCGCGTCACGCCCATGAAGGCCCGCCGAGTGGTGGACCTCATCCGTGGCATGGATGCCACGGAGGCTCAGGCGGTCCTGCGTTTCGCCCCGCAGGCCGCGAGCGTGCCGGTTGGCAAGGTGCTTGACAGCGCCATTGCCAATGCTGCACACAACTACGACCACAGTGACGCCTCTTCGCTGGTCATCAGCGAGGCGTACGTGGATGAGGGCCCGACCCTGAAGCGGTTCCGTCCGCGTGCTCAGGGCCGTGCCTACCGGATCCGTAAGCGGACCAGCCACATCACCGTGGTCGTCAGCAGCAAGGAAGGAACCCGGTAATGGGCCAGAAGGTAAACCCGCACGGGTTCCGCCTCGGCATCACCACCGACTTCAAGTCGCGTTGGTACGCCGACAAGCTGTACAAGGACTACGTCAAGGAAGACGTCGCCATCCGTCGGATGATGACGTCCGGCATGGAGCGCGCCGGCATCTCGAAGGTTGAGATCGAGCGCACCCGTGACCGCGTGCGGGTGGACATCCACACCGCGCGTCCCGGCATCGTCATCGGCCGCCGTGGCGCCGAGGCCGACCGCATCCGCGGTGACCTCGAGAAGCTCACGGGCAAGCAGGTTCAGCTGAACATCCTCGAGGTCAAGAACCCCGAGGTCGACGCTCAGCTTGTCGCGCAGGCCGTTGCCGAGCAGCTGTCCTCCCGCGTCTCCTTCCGTCGCGCCATGCGTAAGAGCATGCAGTCGACGATGAAGGCCGGCGCCAAGGGCATCAAGATCCAGTGTGGCGGCCGTCTCGGCGGCGCCGAGATGTCTCGCTCGGAGTTCTACCGCGAGGGCCGTGTGCCCCTGCACACCCTCCGCGCGAACGTCGACTACGGCTTCTTCGAGGCCAAGACGACCTTCGGCCGTATCGGCGTGAAGGTCTGGATCTACAAGGGCGACGTCAAGAACATCGCCGAGGTCCGCGCCGAGAACGCCGCGGCCCGTGCGGGTAACCGCCCGGCCCGTGGTGGCGGCAACGACCGCCCGGCCCGTGGTGGCCGTGGTGGCGAGCGTGGCGGCCGCGGCCGCAAGCCGCAGCAGCAGTCAGCGCCGGCTGCCGAGGCCCCCAAGGCCGACGCTCCCGCCGCAGCTGCCGCTCCGGCTGAGAGCACCGGAACGGAGGCCTGACCGACATGCTGATCCCTCGTAGGGTCAAGCACCGCAAGCAGCACCACCCCAAGCGCAGCGGTATGTCCAAGGGTGGTACGCAGGTTGCGTTCGGCGAGTACGGGATTCAGGCCCTCACTCCGGCGTACGTGACCAACCGCCAGATCGAGGCGGCTCGTATCGCGATGACCCGCCACATCAAGCGTGGCGGCAAGGTCTGGATCAACATCTACCCGGACCGCCCGCTGACGAAGAAGCCCGCCGAGACCCGCATGGGTTCCGGTAAGGGTTCCCCCGAGTGGTGGGTCGCGAACGTCAAGCCCGGACGGGTGATGTTCGAGCTGTCCTACCCGAATGAGAAGACTGCGCGTGAGGCGCTTACCCGCGCTGCTCACAAGCTTCCGATGAAGTGCCGGATTGTTCGGCGCGAGGCAGGTGAGTCGTGATGTCGGCCGGTACCAAGGCGTCCGAGCTGCGCGAACTGGGTGACGAGGAGCTTCTCGCGAAGCTTCGCGAAGCCAAGGAAGAGCTGTTCAACCTCCGCTTCCAGGCGGCGACCGGTCAGCTCGAGAACCACGGGCGGCTCAAGGCCGTCCGTAAGGACATCGCGCGGATCTACACCCTGATGCGTGAGCGCGAGCTGGGCATCGAGACGGTGGAGAGCGCCTGATGAGCGAGAGCAACGTGACTGAGACCAAGAGCGACCGCGGATTCCGCAAGACCCGTGAGGGTCTGGTCGTCAGCGACAAGATGGACAAGACCGTCGTCGTCGCTGTCGAGGACCGCGTCAAGCACGCGCTGTACGGCAAGGTCATCCGCCGTACGAACAAGCTCAAGGCGCACGACGAGCAGAACGCTGCCGGCGTCGGCGACCGCGTCCTCCTGATGGAGACGCGTCCGCTGTCGGCGACCAAGCGCTGGCGCATCGTCGAGATCCTCGAGAAGGCCAAGTAAATCTCTGAGGGGTATCCCTCGGAGTTCGTTCCGCCAGGCTCGGTGAGCTCCGTGAATCGACTTACGGAGCTCGCCGGGAACCGGCAGACAATCAGGAGATAGACGTGATCCAGCAGGAGTCGCGACTTCGGATCGCCGACAACACGGGTGCGAAGGAAATTCTCACCATTCGTGTTCTCGGTGGCTCGGGTCGCCGCTACGCGGGTATCGGTGACGTCATCGTCGCCACCGTCAAGGACGCGATCCCCGGTGGCAACGTGAAGAAGGGTGACGTCGTCAAGGCTGTCATCGTTCGCACCGTCAAGGAGCGCCGCCGTCCCGACGGCTCGTACATCCGCTTCGACGAGAACGCCGCCGTCATTCTCAAGAACGACGGCGACCCTCGCGGCACCCGTATCTTCGGCCCGGTGGGCCGTGAGCTGCGCGAGAAGAAGTTCATGAAGATCATCTCGCTCGCGCCGGAGGTGCTGTAAGCATGAAGATCAAGAAGGGCGACCTGGTTCAGGTCATCACCGGTAAGGACAAGGGCAAGCAGGGCAAGGTCATTGCCGCTTACCCGCGCGACGAGCGCGTCCTGGTCGAGGGTGTCAACCGGGTCAAGAAGCACACGAAGGCCGGCCCGACCGCCAGCGGTTCGCAGGCCGGCGGCATCGTGACCACCGAAGCCCCTGTCCACGTCTCCAACGTCCAGCTGGTCGTGGAGAAGGACGGCAACAAGGTCGTCACGCGTGTCGGTTTCCGCTTCGACGATGACGGCAACAAGATCCGCGTTGCCAAGCGGACGGGTGAGGACATCTGATGACGACCACCACCAGCCCGCGTCTGAAGACGAAGTACCGCGAGGAGATCGCGGGCAAGCTGCAGGAAGAGTTCTCCTACGAGAACGTCATGCAGACCCCCGGCCTCGTCAAGATCGTGGTCAACATGGGTGTCGGCGACGCCGCCCGTGACTCGAAGCTCATGGACGGTGCCGTCCGTGACCTGACCACCATCACGGGTCAGAAGCCGGCCATCACCAAGGCCCGGAAGTCCATCGCGCAGTTCAAGCTGCGCGAGGGTCAGCCGATCGGCTGCCACGTCACGCTCCGTGGCGACCGCATGTGGGAGTTCCTGGACCGCACCCTGTCGCTCGCGCTTCCGCGCATCCGCGACTTCCGTGGTCTGTCCCCCAAGCAGTTCGACGGCCGTGGCAACTACACCTTCGGTCTCACGGAGCAGGTCATGTTCCACGAGATCGACCAGGACAAGATCGACCGCGTCCGGGGTATGGACATCACCGTGGTCACCACGGCGACCAACGACGCTGAGGGCCGTGCGCTCCTTCGTCACCTCGGCTTCCCCTTCAAGGAGGCGTAACCGAGATGGCGAAGAAGGCACTTATTGCCAAGGCTGCTCGTAAGCCCAAGTTCGGTGTGCGCGGCTACACCCGCTGCCAGCGCTGCGGCCGTCCGCACTCCGTGTACCGCAAGTTCGGCCTGTGCCGCGTCTGCCTTCGTGAGATGGCTCACCGTGGCGAGCTGCCGGGCGTAACCAAGAGCTCCTGGTAATTCCCCTCTGTCCTTAGGGACTTGGGAATTACTGGAGGCTCTCGGTAAGTATCTGGTCGGTAGGTGACCCGGCCCTCCATGCCTTAGGCTAGGAGGGTTGGGCGCCTGCCGCCCTGACCGACTTACTACGCCGTAGGTCCCCGCGCCGCACCCGTCCCGCCTCTGAGTGGGGAGAGGGATGGCGCAGATAGGAAACCACGGCGAGAGAGGCCGAAGGCCAATTCATGACCATGACTGATCCGATCGCGGACATGCTGACTCGTCTGCGTAACGCGAACTCGGCGTACCACGACACCGTGGCTATGCCGCACAGCAAGATCAAGTCTCACATCGCGGAGATCCTCCAGCAGGAGGGCTTCATCACGGGCTGGAAGACCGAGGACGCCGAGGTCGGCAAGAACCTCGTCCTCGAGCTGAAGTTCGGCCCGAACCGTGAGCGCTCCATCGCGGGCATCAAGCGGATCTCCAAGCCCGGTCTCCGGGTTTACGCGAAGTCCACCAGCCTGCCGAAGGTTCTGGGCGGCCTGGGAGTGGCGATCATCTCCACTTCCCACGGTCTCCTGACCGGCCAGCAGGCAGGCAAGAAGGGCGTAGGTGGGGAAGTCCTCGCCTACGTCTGGTAGTCGGGAACGGAGGAATAGCTAATGTCACGTATTGGCAAGCTCCCCATCACGGTTCCCGCCGGCGTGGACGTCACCATCGACGGCCGGACGGTCTCGGTTAAGGGTCCCAAGGGCTCCCTTTCCCACACCGTCGTCGCGCCGATCGACATCGCTAAGGGTGAGGACGGCGTCCTGAGCGTCACCCGCCCCAACGACGAGCGTCAGAACAAGGCCCTGCACGGCCTGTCCCGCACGCTGGTGGCGAACATGATCACCGGTGTGACCACGGGGTATGTGAAGAAGCTCGAGATCAGCGGTGTCGGTTACCGCGTGCTCGCGAAGGGCTCCAACCTGGAGTTCTCGCTGGGCTACAGCCACCCGATCCTGGTCGAGGCCCCTGAGGGCATCACCTTCAAGGTGGAGTCCGCGACCAAGCTTTCGGTCGAGGGCATCGACAAGCAGAAGGTCGGCGAGGTTGCGGCCAACATCCGCAAGCTCCGCAAGCCCGACCCGTACAAGGCCAAGGGTGTCAAGTACGAGGGCGAAGTCATCCGACGCAAGGTCGGAAAGGCAGGTAAGTAAGCCATGGCATACGGTGTGAAGATCGCCAAGGGTGACGCTTACAAGCGTGCCGCCAAGGCTCGCCGCCATATCCGCATCCGCAAGAACGTGTCGGGTACGGCGGAGCGTCCGCGCCTCGTCGTGACGCGCTCGAACCGCAACATCGTTGCTCAGGTCATCGACGACCTCAAGGGTCACACCCTTGCGTCGGCGTCGACCCTGGACACCACGATCCGCGGTGGCGAGGCTGACAAGTCCGCGCAGGCCAAGCAGGTCGGCGCGCTCGTTGCCGAGCGTGCCAAGGCTGCGGGTGTCGAGACCGTCGTGTTCGACCGCGGTGGCAACAAGTACGCCGGGCGCATTGCCGCTCTGGCGGACGCCGCCCGCGAAGCCGGGCTGAAGTTCTAAGCCCCGGTTCCGGAGCTAGCGGA
Source organism: Streptomyces sp. NPDC058257 (assembly GCF_042881845.1). Lineage (NCBI taxonomy): Bacteria > Bacillati > Actinomycetota > Actinomycetes > Kitasatosporales > Streptomycetaceae > Streptomyces > Streptomyces sp. NPDC058257. The sequence continues at coordinate 733,585 of NZ_JBHVXJ010000003.1, read as the reverse complement.
CGTAACAGAGAGAGGTAATTCCAATGGCTGGACCCCAGCGCCGCGGGAGCGGTGCCGGTGGCGGCGAGCGGCGGGACCGGAAGGGTCGCGACGGTGGCGCCGCTGCCGAGAAGACCGCATACGTTGAGCGCGTTGTCGCGATCAACCGTGTCGCCAAGGTTGTCAAGGGTGGTCGCCGCTTCAGCTTCACCGCGCTGGTCGTGGTGGGCGACGGTGACGGCACCGTAGGTGTCGGATACGGCAAGGCCAAGGAAGTTCCCGCGGCCATCGCCAAGGGCGTTGAAGAGGCCAAGAAGAACTTCTTCAAGGTTCCGCGTATCCAGGGCACCATCCCGCACCCGATCACGGGCGAGAAGGCCGCGGGCGTCGTCCTGCTCAAGCCTGCTTCCCCCGGTACCGGTGTTATCGCCGGTGGCCCGGTGCGTGCGGTGCTCGAGTGCGCCGGCGTTCACGACATCCTGTCGAAGTCGCTCGGCTCGTCCAACGCGATCAACATCGTGCACGCGACCGTGACGGCCCTCAAGGGCCTGCAGCGTCCCGAGGAGATCGCGGCTCGCCGTGGTCTGCCCCTCGAGGACGTCGCCCCCGCGGCTCTGCTTCGTGCACGTGCGGGAGCGGGTGCGTAATGGCCCGTCTCAAGATCACGCAGACGAAGTCGTACATCGGCAGCAAGCAGAACCACCGCGACACGCTGCGTTCGCTCGGGCTCAAGCGCCTGAACGACGTCGTCGTCAAGGAAGACCGCCCCGAGTTCCGCGGAATGGCTAACACCGTCCGCCACCTCGTGACGGTTGAGGAGGTCGACTGACATGGCGGAGCAGAACCCGCTGAAGGTCCACAACCTCCGGCCCGCCCCGGGCGCCAAGACCGCCAAGACCCGTGTGGGTCGTGGTGAGGCGTCCAAGGGTAAGACCGCTGGTCGTGGTACCAAGGGCACCAAGGCCCGTTACCAGGTTCCGGAGCGCTTCGAGGGCGGGCAGATGCCCCTCCACATGCGCCTCCCGAAGCTCAAGGGCTTCAAGAACCCGTTCAAGACCGAGTTCCAGGTCGTGAACCTCGACAAGCTGAGCGCGCTGTTCCCGGAAGGGGGCGAGGTCACCGTAGAGGGTCTCGTCGCCAAGGGTGCGGTTCGCAAGAACAGCCTCGTCAAGGTCCTCGGCCAGGGTGAGGTCACCGTGGCGCTGCAGGTGACGGTTGACGCCGTCTCCGGCTCCGCCAAGGAGAAGATCACCGCCGCCGGCGGTACCGTCACCGAGCTCGTCTGAATTCTTCAGGCCACTCGATGACTTGAGCGATTCCCAGCCGGGGATGCCCCACATATGGGGCATCCCCGGTTGGTCGTTCCAAGGGGGGCACGGTCGCCGGTAAGGTGGCGTGCACTGTCTAAGCTCCGTGCGGCCTGTCCGTGCGGTTTTTCTGACTGATACGTATTCGTCGATCCTCAGACCACTACCTCTTGCGCACGCGCGCGGGGGTCGCAGGAGGCACCGTGCTCACCGCGTTCGCCCGGGCGTTCAAGACGCCCGACCTGCGCAAGAAGCTGCTCTTCACACTCGGCATCATCGTGATCTACCGAATCGGTACTCATGTTCCGATTCCTGGCGTCAGTTATAAGAACGTCCAGACTTGCATGGACCAGAACAGCACCAATCAAGGGTTGTTCGGCCTGGTCAACATGATGAGTGGTGGCGCGCTGCTGCAGATCACGATCTTCGCGCTCGGCATCATGCCGTACATCACGGCGAGCATCATCCTGCAGCTGCTGACCGTGGTGATCCCGCGGCTCGAGGCCCTCAAGAAGGAGGGACAAGCCGGCACGGCGAAGATCACGCAGTACACGCGTTATCTGACCGTCGCGCTCGCGATCCTCCAGGGGACCGGCCTCGTGGCCACGGCTCGTACGGGCTCGCTGTTCTCCGGCTGCCCCGTCGCCACGGAGATCGTGCCGGACCAGTCCATCTTCGTGACCGTCACCATGGTCATCACGATGACTGCCGGTACGGCCTGCGTGATGTGGCTCGGTGAGCTCATCACCGACCGCGGCATCGGCAACGGCATGTCGATCCTGATGTTCATCTCGATCGCCGCGACGTTCCCGAGCGCCCTGTGGGCCATCAAGAAGCAGGGTTCGCTCGCCGGTGGCTGGATCGAGTTCGGCACCGTCATCGCGGTCGGTCTCGTCATGGTCGGTCTGGTCGTATTCGTGGAGCAGGCTCAGCGCCGCATTCCCGTCCAGTACGCGAAGCGAATGATCGGCCGCCGTTCCTACGGCGGTACGTCGACGTACATTCCGCTGAAGGTCAATCAGGCGGGCATCATCCCTGTGATCTTCGCCTCTTCGCTGCTCTACATCCCCGCTCTCGTCGCCCAGTTCGCGGGTGGCAACTCGGGGTGGAAGCAGTGGATCGAGGCGAACCTGACCAAGGGCGACCACCCGATCTACATCGCGACGTACTTCTTGTTGATCGTGTTCTTCGCCTTCTTCTACGTGGCTATCTCGTTCAACCCCGAGGAAGTCGCGGACAACATGAAGAAGTATGGTGGCTTCATCCCGGGCATCCGGGCTGGCCGTCCGACCGCTGAGTACTTGAGTTACGTACTCAACCGGATCACGTGGCCGGGCTCGCTGTATCTGGGTCTGATCGCTCTCGTACCGACGATGGCGTTGGTGGGCTTCGGCGCGAACCAGAACTTCCCGTTCGGCGGGACAAGCATCCTGATCATCGTGGGTGTGGGTCTGGAGACCGTGAAGCAGATCGAGAGCCAGCTCCAGCAGCGCAATTACGAAGGGTTCCTCCGCTGATGCGAATCGTCCTCGTCGGGCCGCCCGGGGCGGGCAAGGGAACGCAGGCCGCGTTTCTCGCCAAGAACCTGTCGATCCCGCACATCTCCACGGGCGACCTCTTCCGTGCCAACATCAGCCAGGGCACGGAGCTTGGCAAGCGGGCGAAGGCGTTCATTTCCGAGGGCAACCTGGTTCCCGACGAGGTCACCATCGGCATGGCCCACGACCGCATGACGCAGCCGGACGCCGAGAACGGCTTCCTGCTCGACGGATTCCCGCGGAACGTGTCGCAGGCCGAGGCCCTGGACGAGCTGCTCAAGGCGGACGGCCAGAAGCTCGACGCGGTGCTCGACCTCGAGGTCTCCGAGGACGAGGTGGTCGAGCGCATCGCCGGCCGCCGCATCTGCCGTAACGATTCGAGTCACGTCTTCCACGTGACGTACAGCAAGCCGAAGGTCGAGGGCGTCTGCGACGTCTGCGGCGGCGAGCTCTACACGCGCGGTGACGACCAGGAAGAGACCGTGCGCAAGCGGCTCGACGTGTACCACCGCGAGACCGAGCCGATCATCGACCACTACAAGGCCCAGGGCCTGGTGGTCACGATCTCCGCGCTCGGCAAGGTCGACGAGGTCACCAAGCGCGCGATGGACGCGATCAAGGGCGACAAGTAGCCCGTACGCAGTCCAGTACGCTGTTTCGGCCGCGGTGCCCCTCGGGGGACCGCGGCCGTAGTGTTGTGTACGTCGCGGTTGCGTACGCAGCCGGTTGTCGGACGGATGACGGAGAGCGGAAGCCCCATGGTGCAGATCAAGACCCCCGAGCAGATCGCGAAGATGCGTGAGGCGGGCCTTGTCGTCGCCGCGGTCCACGCCGCGACACGTGAAGCGGCGGTGCCGGGCGCCACCACGAAGGACCTGGACGACGTCGCCCGCAAGGTGATCGCCGAGCACGGCGCGAAGTCGAATTTCCTCGGGTACGGCGGCTTCCCCGCCACGATCTGCACCTCGGTCAACGAGGTCGTCGTGCACGGCATCCCGGACGACAAGACCGTCCTGAAGGACGGCGACATCATCTCCATCGACGCGGGCGCCATCATCGACGGCTGGCACGGCGACGCCGCGTACACCGCGTTCGTGGGCACCGGTCACGCTCCGGAGCTGATCGAGCTCTCCCGGGTGACCGAGGAGTCGATGTGGGCCGGGCTCGCCGCCATGAAGCAGGGCAACCGGCTCGTCGACATCTCCCGCGCCATCGAGTCGTACATCCGCCGCCAGCCGAAGCCCGGCGGCGGCAAGTACGGCATCGTCGAGGACTACGGCGGCCACGGCATCGGCACCGAGATGCACATGGACCCCCACCTCCTGAACTACGTCGAGCGCCGCCGCGGCAAGGGCCCCAAGCTCGTCCCCGGCTTCTGCCTCGCCATCGAGCCCATGGTCTCCCTCGGCACGCCCCGCACGGAGGTCCTGGAGGACGACTGGACCGTCATCACGACGGACGGCACCTGGTCCTCGCACTGGGAGCACTCCATCGCGCTGACGGAGGAGGGGCCGATCGTGCTGACGGCTCCTGACTGCGGCAAGGCGAAGCTCGCGGAGTACGGGGTGGCTACGGCGCCCGACCCGCTGGCCTGAGGTGCTGTCGGGCCAGCTCCGACGGACGGAGTCCGGCGCAGCCGCTCGAAGCTTGTGAGGCGCCCTGGCGCCGAGCCCGCGGGAGGGGCGTCGAGAGGGATCTGCGCCGGTGGGGAAGTGACCCCCCTTGCTTAAGGATCTTGTCCGTGGGGCATTCTTCCTCGATTCGTCTTTCCGGGTGGCCTGACGTAGACTGACTCGTCGGCTCTCGTGCATCCGTGTGCCTGCATGCGGCGTACGAAGTCGATCAAGGTAGTCGATTCGAAGGGCAGAGCGTGGCCAAGAAGCAAGGTGCCATCGAGATCGAGGGCACTGTCGTTGAGTCTCTTCCGAACGCCATGTTCAAGGTTGAGCTCCAGAACGGCCACCAGGTCCTGGCACACATCAGCGGCAAGATGCGTATGCACTACATCCGCATCCTCCCTGACGACCGGGTCGTGGTGGAGTTGTCTCCTTACGACCTGACCCGTGGCCGGATCGTCTACCGGTACAAGTAGATCTTGCCCGCACCTCATTCACGTGGGGTGTGGCACTGACCCGGAGAACCTCACCAATGAAGGTCAAGCCGAGCGTCAAGAAGATCTGCGACAAGTGCAGGGTGATCCGCCGTCACGGCCGGGTCATGGTTATCTGCGACAACCCGCGCCACAAGCAGCGCCAGGGCTGACGCACGACTGCAGTTCGCAGATTTTCGCGCGACGCACGTAAGCACATGTGCAGGACCCGTCCCTCTTCAGTGATGGAGGGCGACACCCCCGGTCGGAGGCCGGGGACTCAGGATGTACCTCGTACGGCACCTGGGAACGGTTCTGCTGAAGACCTCCGAAAATCAACAGGAGCCTTGAATGGCACGCCTTGAAGGTGTTGACCTCCCGCGCGAAAAGCGCGTCGAGGTTGCCCTCACGTACGTGTTCGGCATTGGCCGCACGCTGTCCCAGCAGACGCTGGACGCCACCGGTGTGGACCGCAACACCCGTGTTCGTGATCTGTCCGAAGAGGACCTGATCAAGATCCGCGAGTACGTGGACGCCAACCTCCAGACCGAGGGTGACCTCCGCCGCGAGATCCAGGCCGACATCCGCCGCAAGGTCGAGATCGGCTGCTACCAGGGTGTTCGTCACCGTCGTGGCCTGCCCGTCCGCGGTCAGCGCACCAGCACCAACGCCCGCACCCGCAAGGGCCCGCGTCGCGCCATCGCCGGTAAGAAGAAGCCGGGCAAGAAGTAGTCCTCAGCGGTCGATCGACAGCTGTCGCTGCAGGACCGACCACCTCGCGTAGGAGTTAATAGATGCCCCCCAAGGGTCGTCAGGGCGCTGCCAAGAAGGTGCGCCGCAAGGAAAAGAAGAACGTCGCTCACGGGCACGCCCACATCAAGAGCACGTTCAACAACACGATCGTCTCGATCACGGACCCCACGGGCAACGTGATCAGCTGGGCCTCCGCCGGCCACGTCGGCTTCAAGGGCTCGCGCAAGTCGACTCCGTTCGCCGCGCAGATGGCCGCCGAGTCGGCCGCGCGTCGCGCCCAGGAGCACGGCATGCGCAAGGTTGACGTCTTCGTCAAGGGTCCCGGCTCCGGCCGGGAGACCGCGATCCGCTCCCTCCAGGCCACGGGCCTCGAGGTCGGTTCGATCCAGGACGTCACCCCCACGCCGCACAACGGCTGCCGTCCCCCCAAGCGGAGGCGCGTCTGACCTCAGGTGCCTTGCGCATCTGTGGTCACGGCCGTCATTCGGCTTGAAGGGCTCCGGGCGACCCGCCTCTTTTCAGGCGGGTCGCCCGTACCCTTGTAACAACATCAGGGCATCAAATAGTGGGTGCCCCTGACTGAAGGAATCACTTCATGCTGATCGCTCAGCGTCCCTCGTTGACCGAAGAGGTCGTCGACGAATTCCGCTCCCGGTTCGTGATCGAGCCGCTGGAGCCGGGCTTCGGTTACACCCTCGGCAACTCCCTGCGTCGGACCCTTCTCTCCTCGATCCCGGGTGCGGCCGTCACGTCCATCCGTATCGACGGTGTCCTGCACGAGTTCACCACCGTGCCGGGCGTCAAGGAAGACGTCACCGACCTCATCCTCAACATCAAGCAGCTGGTCGTTTCCAGCGAGCACGATGAGCCCGTCGTGATGTACCTGCGCAAGCAGGGCCCCGGTCTCGTCACCGCCGCTGACATCGCCCCGCCCGCCGGTGTCGAGGTGCACAACCCCGACCTGGTCCTCGCCACGCTCAACGGCAAGGGCAAGCTGGAGATGGAGCTGACCGTCGAGCGCGGTCGCGGCTACGTCTCCGCCGTTCAGAACAAGCAGGTCGGTCAGGAGATCGGGCGCATCCCGGTCGACTCGATCTACTCGCCGGTCCTGAAGGTCACGTACAAGGTCGAGGCCACGCGTGTCGAGCAGCGCACCGACTTCGACAAGCTGATCGTCGACGTCGAGACCAAGCAGGCCATGCGCCCGCGTGACGCCATGGCGTCCGCCGGTAAGACCCTGGTCGAGCTGTTCGGTCTGGCCCGCGAGCTCAACATCGACGCCGAGGGCATCGACATGGGCCCCTCGCCGACGGACGCGGCCCTGGCCGCCGATCTCGCCCTGCCGATCGAGGAGCTTGAGCTCACCGTTCGGTCGTACAACTGCCTCAAGCGCGAGGGCATCCACTCCGTGGGTGAGCTCGTGGCCCGCTCCGAGGCCGACCTGCTCGACATTCGCAACTTCGGTGCGAAGTCGATCGACGAGGTCAAGATGAAGCTCAACGGCATGGGTCTCGCGCTGAAGGACTCGCCTCCCGGCTTCGACCCGACCGCCGCGGCTGACGCCTTCGGCGCCGACGACGACGCGGACGCCGGGTTCGTCGAGACCGAGCAGTACTGATCTGATTTAGCTGCGGGTCCGCTTCGGCTGGTCGCGCAGTTCCCCGCGCCCCTTACGGGGCGCGGTCTCCGACGGGCGACCGCCTGCTCGGACACTGACACCGGTACCTGATACGGCCGGTGCAGCGATGAAGGAGAAACACCATGCCGAAGCCCACCAAGGGTGCCCGTATGGGCGGCAGCGCCGCGCACGAGAAGCTCCTCCTGGCGAACCTCGCCAAGCAGCTCTTCGAGTACGGCCGCATCACCACCACCGAGGCGAAGGCCCGTCGTCTGCGTCCCTACGCGGAGCGTCTGGTCACCAAGGCGAAGAAGGGTGACCTTCACAACCGCCGCCAGGTGCTGACCGTCATCACCGACAAGAGCATCGTGCACACGCTCTTCACGGAGATCGGCCCGCGCTACGAGAACCGCCCCGGTGGTTACACGCGTATCACCAAGATCGGTAACCGTCGTGGCGACAACGCGCCCATGGCGGTCATCGAGCTTGTCGAGGCCCTGACCGTGGCGCAGGCTGCCACCGGTGAGGCCGAGGCGGCCACGAAGCGTGCCGTCAAGGAAGACGCCCTCAAGAAGGACGACGCGCCCGTCGAGGACGCGAAGCCGGCTGAGGACGCTGCCGAGGAGTCCAAGGACGCCTGAGGCTCTGCCTTGCTGTGAGCGGGTCCGCCCTTCGGGGCGGGCCCGCTTTCGCGTGTCCCCGGTGCTGAGAGGATTACTGGTGTGAGTGATGAAGTGGAGCCCGGGTTCGTGCGGGTGCGTCTCGACCTTTCGTACGACGGCAAGGACTTCTCCGGCTGGGCCAAGCAGCGCCAGGGGCAGCGGACCGTCCAGCAGGAGATCGAGGACGCGCTGCGGACCGTGACGCGGTCGCAGGAGACGTACGAGCTGACCGTCGCGGGGCGGACCGACAGCGGGGTGCATGCCCGGGGGCAGGTCGCCCACGTCGATCTGCCTCAGAGCGTGTGGGCCGAGCACAGTGACAAACTGCTGCGCAGGCTCGCGGGGCGCCTTCCGCACGATGTGCGGGTCTGGAAGGTGGCGCAGGCCCCCGCGGGGTTCAACGCGCGGTTCGCGGCCGTGTGGCGGCGCTACGCCTATCGCGTGACCGATCACCCGGGCGGAGTCGATCCGCTGTTGCGCAGTCATGTGCTCTGGCACGACTGGGAGTTGGACCTCGACGCCATGAACGCCGCGGCGGACAAGCTCCTCGGAGAGCATGATTTCGCCGCCTACTGCAAGAAGCGTGAGGGTGCCACGACCATTCGTACGCTCCAGGAACTGCGCTGGGAGCGGCGGCCGGACGGGATCCTCGAAGCGACCGTGCGGGCCGATGCCTTCTGCCACAACATGGTGCGGTCCCTGGTGGGGGCGATGCTGTTCGTGGGTGATGGGCACCGGCCCGTGGAATGGCCCGCCAAGGTGCTCGCCGCCGGGGTGCGGGACTCCGCCGTGCATGTCGTACGGCCGCACGGGCTGACCCTGGAGGAAGTGGGTTACCCCGCCGACGAGTTGCTCGCCGCGCGCAGCAAGGAAGCGCGCAACAAGCGGACGTTGCCCGGCGCCGGGTGCTGCTGAGCCCCGGCTGCCGGACTGATCGGCGGACTACTCGGGGGCGTTGGCCGCGGCGGAGGCCTGGGCCTCGCCCCGCCGGTTGATCTGACCGAAGGTGAAGCGGGCCAGGTCGTCGCCGACCGTGTAGACCTTGCGCTCCTTCTCCGTGACGTCCTTGTCGCTGGTGAAGCCGGACGTCGTGAAGTAGGCGTAGCGGCCGTAGGCGTTGTACGTGCCCCGGCAGACCGCCGTACGGCAGAAGCTGGGCACGCCCTTGCCGGGCAGCGAGACGATGAGGCCCTTGTTCGCCTGCTCGTTCACCTTCTTGGCCTGGGCCGCCGTGTCGAAGACGGCGACGCCGACCGTCACGGCGATGTTGTCCTTCACATAGCTCGCGCGGAAGAGCTCAGTGCAGTCGTTCTTGGTGAGGATCGTGCCGAGCTTGTCCTGGGCGACGCTCGCGCACTTCTTCGTGCTGTCCGTGGCGCCCTTCTTGTAGACGCGGTCGCCCGAGGTCAGCGACTTCCCCGGGAAGAGCGTGTCGGGGCCGAGGGGCGCCTTGTCCTTCTTGGCGCTGGAGATGAACTCCTTGGGGTCCGGCGGGGGCGGCGGCGTCGTCTTCTCGAACGACGGGCCGGGATTCTCGCTCGCGCCCGGGATGTCCGCGGTCGAGGGCAGCTCGCTCGCCGGTTTGTTCGAGGCGGAGGTGTCGTCGCTGTTGGCGGAGACGACCGCCACGGCGACGGCTGCCGCGACCACGACGGTGGCGAGCGCGCCGCCACCGATCATCAGCCATTTCCGGCGCCGGGTGCGCGATTCGGACGCCTCGGCGAGCGCCGCCCAGTCAGGGGTCTGCCGTGAATCCCCTGGACCCCACTGAGGTCCCCCTTGCCCAAAGCTCATGCGCCGCATCTTAGACGGGGAGTTGGGGATGTTGAGCGGGGGCCGGGGAAGGGGCCCGCCCTAGCCTGATCCATATGAATACGGGCAAAGTAGCTGTTAGCGGGTGGTTGTTGCGGCCGGCGACCTGGCACGCATGGGCGGCGCTCGGGGCGGTGCTGCTCGCCGCGGCCGTCCGGGTGGGGCTGAGGCTCCCGGACGGCGGGATGGACAACGCCATCGTGGTGCGGGCGGCCGATGCCTGGCTGGACGGGCGTTCGCCCTATGCCGACCGGCACTTCCTCTATCTGCCGGGCGCCGTGCTCGCCGCGGTGCCACAGACGCTGCTTCCGCAGTCCGTCGTGCGGTTCCTCGTGCCCGCGGGGGTCACGGCCTCGCTCGTCGTCGGCTGGGGGTGCGCGCTGCGGATCCACGGGGTGGCGTGGCGCAGCCGGTTCGCGGTCCTCGGTCTGCTGGCGCTCGCGGTGGGGTTCGCGCCGCTGGGGCACCTCGTCGACCTCGGCAACTGGACCGTGGCGTCGGCGGCCGCGCTGCCGCTCGCGCTGCTCCTCGTGTGCCGGGGGAAGTGGGTGGCCGCGGGGCTTGTGATCGGGGCGGCCGTCGCCGTGAAGCCGCTGCTCGCGCCGGTGGTGCTGCTCTTCGTCTTCGCTCGGCGGTGGCGGGGGCTCGCGTGCGCGGTGCTCGTGCCCGCGGTGGTGTCCGTGGGGGCGGCGCTCGCCATGCCGGACCCCGCGGGGTTCTTCACGCGGACGCTGCCGTTCCTGCTGCGGGGCGACGACTCTTTCGTACGGCTCTACGAGGCGTCGCCGGCCGCTGTCCTGCCGCGGCTCGGGGTGCCGCAGGGGGCGGCGTCGCTGCTCGCGCTCATGGCCGCGGGCGCGGGGCTGTGGTGCGCGTGGCGGCGCTGGCGGGGCGGTGCGGGGCCACAGGAGCAGCGAGTGGTCGAGACGGCCGTGATGCTGATGCTGGCGGCCTTCCTGGTGTCGCGGCCGTCCTACGACCACTACCTGGTCGTCGTCGTGCCGCTGCTGCTCTCCGGGGTGCTCGTGCCGGGGGCGGTGGCCCGGGGGAAGTGGTTCTGGCTTGCGCTCGTCCCACAGATTCCCGGGTTCACCTGGCCTTGGCTGGAACCCGGCACCCGGCGGGCCTTCCGGGACTGCGTCACGCTGTGTGTCCTGGCCTTCACGGTCGCCCGGTCCTGTCTGCGGCCGGGTGCGGTTACCCTGGGTGGCGCAGAACCGCCTGAGGCGGTGGAGTCCGGGGTGCCGGTCTCCAGATCCGCGTTTTGACCCGTACGGGGCGGCGCGGGTACTCTCGAGGATTGTTATACGTATTGGCTTCGTCGTTCTCACGCGAAGGGCCCTTACGTAAGGTTCCCTGGAGCAGTTACCAGTGGCTCGCATACGGGCAGCGTCCCCGGCATTGTGAGCCCCAGCTGCATGATCGCTTCCGGGATGCCGTGTGTCTGGACCCCATCCACTGAAGAAGCGAAGGCTACGAAGTGCGTACGTACAGCCCCAAGCCCGGCGATGTGACCCGCCAGTGGCACGTCATTGACGCTCAGGACATCGTCCTGGGTCGTCTGGCGACCACTGCCGCCAACCTCCTGCGCGGCAAGCACAAGGCGATTTACGCGCCCCACATGGACATGGGCGACTTCGTCATCATCATCAACGCCGAGAAGGTTCACCTCTCCGGCAACAAGAAGACCCAGAAGATGGCGTACCGCCACTCCGGTTACCCGGGTGGTCTGCGTTCCGTCCGCTACGACGAGCTTCTTGCGAAGAACCCCGAGAAGGCCGTCGAGAAGGCCATCAAGGGCATGATCCCCAAGAACACCCTGGGCCGTCAGATGCTCTCGAAGCTGAAGATCTACGCGGGTGACCAGCACCCGCACGGCGCTCAGCAGCCGGTCCCGTTCGAGATCACCCAGGTCGCGCAGTAGTTCCGGCCACCACCCCCAAAGACGTAAAGAATTCTGAGGAGAATCGTGGCCGAGACCACCGTTGAGCAGCCGGTCGAAGAGACCGAGGTTGTTGACGTCGAGCAGTACACCACCGAGTCCGAGGTGCCCGTCGAGGGCGAGTACACCTCTGAGTCGAACGCCGCGCGCTTCGGCGACCCCCAGCCGGCCGCCGGCCTGGGCCGTCGCAAGAACGCCATCGCCCGCGTCCGGATCGTCCCGGGCACCGGCAAGTGGAAGGTCAACGGGCGCACGCTCGAGGACTACTTCCCGAACAAGGTTCACCAGCAGGAAGTCAACGAGCCCTTCAAGGTGCTCGAGCTCGACAACCGCTACGACGTCATCGCCCGCATCTCGGGTGGCGGCGTCTCCGGTCAGGCCGGTGCGCTCCGTCTCGGTGTCGCCCGTGCGCTGAACGAGGCCGACGTCGACAACAACCGCGCCGCCCTCAAGAAGGCCGGTTACCTCAAGCGTGACGACCGTGCGGTCGAGCGCAAGAAGGCCGGTCTCAAGAAGGCCCGCAAGGCTCCGCAGTACAGCAAGCGTTAATCTGCCTGCTCGTACTTTTCGTTCGCCCCGGCGGCACGTTGTGTGCTGCCGGGGCGTTCGTTTATCGGAAACCCTGGTGATCCTTCCTGGTGATCCGGGTCGGGACCCCGGTGACCCCGGGGTAGAAGTCCGGAGGAGGACAGCAGTGGGACGACTCTTCGGCACGGACGGCGTGCGCGGTGTCGCCAACGCGGATCTGACGGCCGAGCTCGCGCTCGGGCTCTCCGTGGCGGCGGCTCATGTGCTCGGCGAGGTGGGTACGTTCGAGGGCCATCGCCCGGTCGCGGTGGTCGGACGAGATCCCCGCGCGTCAGGGGAGTTCCTGGAAGCCGCGGTGGTCGCCGGTCTCGCGAGCGCGGGCGTGGACGTCCAGCTCGTCGGTGTGCTGCCCACCCCCGCGGTGGCGCATCTCACCGGTGCGCTGGGCGCCGACCTCGGCGTGATGCTCTCCGCGAGCCACAACGCCATGCCGGACAACGGCATCAAGTTCTTCGCGCGCGGCGGCCAGAAACTGGCCGACGAGCTGGAGGACCGCATCGAGTCCGTGTACGAGGAGCACCGCACCGGCGCTCCCTGGCAGCGCCCCACGGGCGAGGGCGTCGGACGCGTGCGGACGTACGACCAGGGCCTGGACCAGTACGTCGCCCATCTCCTGGGTGTCCTCCCCAACCGTCTCGACGGACTGAAGATCGTCCTCGACGAGGCGCACGGCGCCGCCGCCCGTGTCTCGCCCGAGGCGTTCGCGCGGGCCGGTGCCGAGATCATCACGATCGGCGCCAAGCCGGACGGCCTGAACATCAACGACGGCTGCGGCTCCACGCACCTGGGCCTCCTGAAGGCCGCCGTCGTCGAGCACGGCGCCGACTTCGGTGTCGCGCACGACGGCGACGCGGACCGCTGCCTCGCCGTGGACCACACGGGTGCCGAGGTCGACGGCGACCAGATCCTCGCCGTCCTGGCGCTCGCCATGCGGGAGCACGGCACGCTGCGCGAGAACACCGTCGTCGCGACGGTCATGTCGAACCTGGGGTTCAAGCTCGCCATGGAGCGCGAGGGCCTCTCCCTCGTGCAGACCAACGTCGGCGACCGGTACGTCCTGGAGTCCATGAAGCAGCACGGCTTCGCCCTCGGCGGCGAGCAGTCCGGGCACGTGATCATCCTCGACCACGCGACCACAGGCGACGGCACACTGACGGGGCTTCTGCTCGCGGCGCGCGTCGCCGAGACCGGGCGCAGCCTCGCGGATCTCGCCGGGGTCATGGAGCGGCTTCCGCAGATCCTGATCAATGTGCCCGACGTCGACAAGTCGCGGGTCACGACCTCCGCCGAGCTGACGTCCGCCGTCGCCGAGGCCGAGCGTGAACTGGGCGCCACCGGACGAGTGCTGCTGCGCTCGTCCGGTACGGAGCCGTTGGTGCGCGTCATGGTCGAGGCCGCCGACATCGACCAGGCCCGGACCGTGGCCGGGCGGCTCGCCGACGTGGTGAAGTCCGCGCTGGGCTAGGGGAGCCTCCCGCCTAGGCCGCGCGCTTCCTGGCCGTACGCTCGTGCTGTCTGGCCCAGAGGAACTTCTGGGCCAGCAGCGTGAGGGTGCCCGCCAGGACGATGCCCAACAGGTTGAGCAGGAGCTGCTCGGCGGAGCCCCACGCCTGCTTGTACTCGGCGTAACTGAAGGCGACGGCGGCGTTCGCGGCAGCCGGGACCGTCGTCACCGAGATCGCCACGCCCACCAGCGCGCCCGACTTGGCCGAGGTGAGCGAGAGCGTGCCTGCCGCGCCCGCGAGGACCGCCACGACGAACGAGAACCAGTCGGGCCGGTAGATGAAGTTCGTGTTCGGGCGCTCCGACTTCAGGGCGTCGTCGCTGAACAGGTTCATCGCGTCCATGAAGTAGCTGAAGCCGACGGTGACCACCATCGCCCCCGCGAAGCCCACGAGCAGCGCGATCAGCGAGCGCAGGGCCAGTCGCGGGGCGCGCTGGACGAGCGCGGTGCAGAAGCCCGCCAGCGGGCCGAACTCGGGGCCCACCGCCATCGCGCCCACGATCAGGATCGCGTTGTCGAGGACCACACCGCAGGCCGCGATCATCGTGGCGATCGTGATGAAGGCCAAGTACGTGACCGAGAGCGTGGATTCCTCGTGCGTCGCGTCGGAGAGCTGCTCCCACAGGACCGCGTCGGCGCCCTCGCCCGGTGCGTCGTCCTCCGCCTCGTCCGCGCGCGCGGAGAGCGACAGGTCGATGTTCTCCAGCGCGATCGAGCCCGACTTGTCGATGCCGAGGGCGCGCAGACCGCTGATCAGCGTGTCGCCCGCCTCACGGGCGACGTCGCACGTCACCACGTCGCCGGCGGGGCTGCGCGCCGCGCCCGGCATGACGGCCAGGTGCGTGGCGCCGACCGTCCTCTCGATCAGGCGCACCACGTCGTCCGTCGTGTCGGCCGGGGTGATCAGGCGCAGATGCAGCATGCGCGCAGGTTAGCCGGGGGCCCGGGGTGGGTTGAGGATGCGGGGTCAGAGTTTGCGCAGGCTCAGCTTGCGCACCTTGTGGTCGGGGCCCTTGCGGATGACCAGGGCGGCCCGGCCGCGCGTGGGGGCCACGTTCTCCAGGAGGTTGGGCTTGTTGATCGTGCGCCAGGTCGTGCGGGCGTAGTCCAGGGCCTCTTCCTCCGAGACCTGGGTGTACTTGCGGAAGTACGAGGACGGGTCCTTGAACGCAGTGTCGCGCAGCTTCTTGAAGCGGTTCAGGTACCAGCGCTCGATGTCCTCCTCGCGCGCGTCCACGTACACGCTGAAGTCGAAGTAGTCGGCAAGACCCACGCGGGTGCGGCCGTCCTTGCCGGGGAGCGCCGGCTGGAGGACGTTGATGCCCTCGACGATGAGGATGTCGGGGCGGCGGACCGTGAGGCGCTGGCCCGGGACGATGTCGTAGATCAGGTGGGAGTAGACGGGTGCCGTCACCTCGTCCTTGCCCGCCTTGATGTCCGCCACGAAGCGGGTCAGGGCCCTTCTGTCGTACGACTCCGGGAAGCCCTTGCGGGACATCAGGCCGCGGGCCTCCAGCTCCCTGGTGGGCAGGAGGAAGCCGTCCGTCGTCACGCGCTCGACGCGGGGGTGCTCGGGCCAGCGGGAGAGCAGTGCCTGCAGGAGGCGGGCGACGGTCGACTTGCCGACGGCCACCGAGCCCGCGACTCCTATGACGAAAGGCGTGCCCGACTGGGAGCCCTTCTCGCCGAGGAAGGTGTTCAGGGCGCCGCGCAGGCCGTCCGTGGCGCCTACGTAGAGGTTCAGGAGGCGGGAGAGCGGGAGATAGATGTCCCGCACCTCGTCCAGGTCGATGACATCGCCCAGGCCGCGCAGCTTCTCCAGCTCCGCGGCGGTCAGGGGGAGCGGCGTCTTGTCACGCAGGGCGCTCCACTCGGTGCGGGTGAGGTCGACGTAGGGAGTCGCCTCCGGCCTGTGCCGGTGGGCGCTCCGCGGGTTCGTCGGGGGTACGGAGACCGATGAGATCACAGTCCATTGTTACGGCTGTTTGAACGGGACGGGGGGTGGGGTGCGTCACCCCCCGCGGGGCTTGAACCATTAGGGTGCGCGGACTCGTAGGCTGCTGCTCGTGATTATTGGGGTCGGAATCGACGTGGCCGAGATCGAGCGGTTCGAGGCGGCGCTGGAGCGTACGGCCGGGATGGCGGGGCGTCTCTTCGTGGAGCGGGAGCTGCTGCTTTTGAGCGGGGAGCGGCGGGGGATCGCCTCGCTCGCGGCGCGGTTCGCCGCCAAGGAGGCGCTGGCCAAGGCGCTGGGCGCGCCGGCGGGGCTGCGGTGGACGGACGCGGAGGTGTACGTCGAGGGGAGCGGGCAGCCGCGGCTGCGGGTGAAGGGGACGGTCGCCGCGCGGGCCGCCGAGCTGGGGGTGCGGTCGTGGCACGTCTCGCTCAGCCATGACGCGGGGGTGGCTTCTGCCGTGGTGATCGCCGAGGGGTAGTGATGGCCGGGGGTAGGCGCCGTGCGCGGTGCTGGGTGACACTCGGGGTATGCGTACTGCGTACCCGGTGGAGACGGTAAGGGCCGCTGAGCGGGAGTTGATGGCTCGGGTGCCGGAAGGTGCCCTGATGCAGAGGGCCGCGGCGGGGCTCGCGGTGGTCTGCGCCGAGGTGCTCGGCAAGGTGTACGGGTCCCGGGTCGTGCTGCTCGTGGGCAGCGGGGACAACGGGGGCGACGCGCTGTACGCGGGGGCTCGGCTCGCCCGGCGCGGGGCGGGTGTTTCCGCGGTGCTGCTCTCACCCGAACGGGTGCATGCGGGTGGGCTTGCCGCCTTCCGTGCGGCTGGGGGGCGGGTCGCTGGTTCTGGTTCTGGTTCTGGTTCTGGTTCTGAGGATGTCGTGCGGGGGGCCGATCTTGTCGTTGACGGGATCGTGGGTATCGGAGGTAAGGGCGGGCTGCGGTCGCCCGCTGCTCAACTGGCGGCTGCCGTACGCGAGTCGGGGGCGTCCGTGGTCTCCGTCGACTTGCCGAGCGGTGTCGACGCGGACAGTGGTGTGGTCGCCGGGGAGGCCGTTCGGGCCGATGTGACGGTGACCTTCGGGGCGTACAAGCCGGGGCTTCTGATTGATCCCGGGCGGGAGTACGCGGGGGTGGTGCGGCTTGTCGACATCGGTCTTGAGCCGGGTCTTGAGCCGGGGCTTGAGCCGGGGGCGGGCGGGGGCGCGGTCGAGGCGCTCCAGTACGCCGATGTGGCCTCGCTCCTGCCGATGCCGACCGGCGAGAGCGACAAGTACCGGCGGGGTGTCGTGGGGATCGTCGCCGGGTCCGCCCGGTTTCCCGGAGCCGCTGTCCTCGCCGTCGCCGGGGCGCTGCGGGGCGGGGCGGGGGCCGTGCGCTACGTGGGGCACGCCGCGGACGCGGTCATCGCGCGGTACCCGGAGACCCTCGTCTTCGAGGGGCCGCCGTCCAAGGCGGGGCGGGTGCAGGCCTGGGTGGTCGGCCCCGGGCTCGGGGACGACGCCGAGCGGCTCGCGGACGTGGTCGGCGCCGATGTGCCCGTGCTGATCGACGCGGATGGGTTGCGGCTCGCCGATGAGACGGCGGTACGGGGGCGGAGCGCGCCGACTCTGCTCACGCCGCACGCGGGGGAGGCGGCTGCCCTGCTGGGGGTCGCGCGGGAGGAGGTCGAGCGCGGACGGCTCGCCGCGGTGCGGGAGTTGGCGGGGCGTTACGGGGCGACCGTGCTGCTCAAGGGGTCCACGACGCTTGTCGCGGGTGGCCGGGAGGGTGCCGGTTCCGGTGCCGTGCGGGTCAATCCGACAGGGACGCCCTGGCTCGCCACCGCGGGCAGTGGGGACGTCCTCTCGGGGCTTGCCGGGGCGTTGCTCGCGGCGGGCCTTGGCGCGGGGGACGCGGGGGCTGTGGGCGCCTATCTGCATGGGCTCGCCGGGCGGCTCGCGGCGGATGGGGCGCCGGTGGGGGCGCATGACGTGGCCGGGGCGATTCCGGCGGCTTGGCGGGATGTGCGGGGGGACTAGCGTCCGGCTGGGCGGTGCGGTGGGGGTTCGGGTTTGTGTGGGGGCGGGGCTGCGTTGCGCGTGGCTGGTGCGGTGCGGGTTCGTTGTGGGGCGGGGCCGCGCCGGTATGTCCGTCCTCGCCATCCGCCAGTGGTCGCCTGTCTGCTTCGGCGGGGGAGTGCCGCGTACCGTGCTCCGGGCGGAAATACCGACACGTCCCCTCGCGTCTCGCTGCCGACTGCGGGTGGGTGGGTCCGCCGACCCCACGCCACCGAGCCCCGCGTCCCCCTACAGTGGATCGACGACGCGCGTGCGCTGTGGAAGACCCTGCGCAAGGCCGGGACCTGAGGCGCGCGGCCGCCAGGGTGTCAGCGGCCTCTGAGACACTGGTCGGCGATATGACTGAGACCGCACCCTTGCGTGCCCGCGCCGAGATCGACCTGGCCGCCCTCCGGGCCAACGTGCGGACTCTGCGCGCCCATGCGCCAGGCGCCGCCTTCATGGCCGTCGTGAAGGCCGACGCGTACGGCCACGGGATGGTGCCCTGCGCCAAGGCCGCCATCGAGGCGGGAGCCACCTGGGTGGGCACCGCGACCCCCGAGGAAGCGCTCGCGCTGCGGGCCGCCGGGATCCAGGGGCGTCTCATGTGCTGGCTGTGGACTCCGGGCGGCCCCTGGCGCGAGGGCATCGAAGCCGATCTCGACATGTCGGTGAGCGCGCTGTGGGCGCTGCGCGAAGTGGCGTCCGCCGCGCGGGCCGTGGGGCGCCCGGCCCGTATCCAGCTGAAGGCCGACACCGGACTCGGGCGGGGCGGCTGCATGCCCGCCGACTGGCCCGAGCTCGTCTCGCAGGCGCTCCAGGCCGAGGCCGAGGGCCTGGTGCGCGTCACCGGACTCTGGTCGCACTTCGCGTGCGCCGACGAGCCGGGTCATCCCTCCATCGCCCCTCAACTGGCACTCTTCCGCGAGATGGTCGCCGCCGCGCAGGAGCGCGGGATCCGGCCGGAGGTGCGGCACATCGCCAACTCGCCGGGCACGCTCACGCTTCCGGAGACCCACTTCGATCTCGTACGCCCCGGGATCGCGATGTACGGGATCTCGCCGAGCCCCGAGGTGGGCACGTCCGAGCAGTTCGGGCTGCGCCCCGTCATGACGCTCAGCGCCTCGCTCGCCCTCGTGAAGCACGTCCCGGGGGGTCACGGCGTGAGTTACGGGCATCACTACGTCACACCCGGTGAGACGACCCTCGGGCTCGTCCCTGTCGGGTACGGGGACGGGATCCCGCGCCACGCCTCCGGCACCGGCCCCGTGCTCGTCGGCGGTAAGTGGCGCACGATCGCCGGGAGGGTGGCGATGGACCAGTTCGTGGTCGACCTCGGCGGCGACGAGCCGGCGGTGGGCTCCGAAGCGGTCCTGTTCGGTCCCGGTGACCGGGGTGAGCCGACCGCCGAGGACTGGGCACAGGCGGCGGGCACCATCGCGTACGAGATCGTCACCCGCATCGGATCGCGTGTTCCGCGCGTCCATGTGAATGAGCGACCCGACGACTGAGTAGGAGCGGCACGTGAGTGAGACCAGCACGGGGGCGGCCGCGGAAGCGGTGACGGAAGTCGCGGCGGCGGCCGGTAACTGGCGCAGGGCGGGAATCGCCGGTGCCGCGATAGGCGTCGTCGCCGCGGGCGCGGCGGCCGGTGTCGCCATCGAGCGGCTGACCGTCGGGCGCGGCATGCGCAAGAAGGCGCGGCTCGCACTCGACGCGTCGGGGCCGTACGGATCGCTGCGCGGCATGCCGGGCCAGGCGTACGCGGACGACGGCACAGAGCTCTCGTACGAGGTCGACGAGATCGACAGGACGTCCGCGGACAGCACACGGGGTGCGCGCCGCCGCAGGCTCTTCGGGCGCAAGGCACCCGCCCCCGTCACCGTCGTCTTCAGCCATGGCTACTGTCTGAGCCAGGACTCCTGGCACTTCCAGCGGGCGGCCCTGCGCGGTGTCGTGCGCTCCGTGTACTGGGACCAGCGCAGCCACGGCCGGTCGGGCCGGGGCGCGGCGCAGCTGGCCGACAAGGAGCCCGTCTCCATCGACCAGTTGGGGCGGGACCTGAAGGCGGTCATCGACGCGGCGGCGCCCGAGGGGCCGCTGGTCCTGGTCGGGCACTCCATGGGCGGCATGACGACGATGGCCCTCGCCGACCACTTCCCCGAGCTGATCCGCGAGCGCGTCGTCGGCGTGGCCCTCGTCGGTACGTCGTCAGGGCGCCTCGGCGAGGTCAACTTCGGTCTGCCGGTCGCCGGGATGAACGCCGTGCGGCGGGTGCTCCCCGGCGTCCTCAAGGCCCTTGGCTCACAGGCCGATCTCGTGGAGAAGGGGCGGCGGGCCACCGCGGACCTCTTCGCGGGCATCATCAAGCGCTACTCGTTCTCCTCGAAGGACGTGGACCCGGCGATCTCGCGGTTCGCCGAGCGGATGATCGAGTCGACGCCCATCGACGTGGTCGCGGAGTTCTATCCGGCGTTCGCCGAGCACGACAAGACGGAGGCGCTGGGGCACTTCGCCGGGCTTCCGGTGCTCGTCCTTGCCGGTGACAAGGACCTGGTGACGCCCAGCGAGCACAGCGAGGTCATCGCCGATCTGCTCCCGGACGCCGAGCTCGTGCTCGTCCCTGACGCCGGGCACCTGGTCATGATGGAGCACCCCGAGGTGGTCACGGACCGCCTAGCGGACCTCCTCGCGCGCGCGGGCGCGGTTCCCGCGGCGGCCGACGCACGGTCGTCCAGCGGCTAACGTGGGTGGGCATGGAAGCACCGCACAACCCGGCCCCGGCCCCGGCCCCCGTGAACTCCCTCGGCATCACCGTCACATCGCCTGAGCGGATGGGCGACCTGGGTCGCCGCCTCGCCAAGCTCCTTCGCCCCGGCGACCTCGTGATGCTCACCGGCGAACTCGGCGCGGGCAAGACGACGCTGACCCGCGGCCTGGGCGAGGGCCTCGGCGTCCGGGGCGCCGTCACATCGCCGACCTTCGTCATCGCCCGCGTCCATCCGTCCCTCTCCGACGGGCCGCCGCTGGTGCACGTGGACGCGTACCGCCTGGGCGGCGGGCTCGACGAGATGGAGGACCTCGATCTCGACGTCTCGCTGCCCGAATCGGTGATCGTCGTGGAGTGGGGCGACGGCAAGGTCGAGGAGCTCTCGGACGACCGGCTGCGTGTCGTCATCGACAGGACCGTCGGCGACACGACGGACGAGGTGCGCGAAGTGACGCTGACCGGGGTCGGGGCGCGGTGGGCGGAGGCCGATCTCACGCTGCTCTCGGCCTGACGCCGGACGCATGATGCTGGACCCCTGATGCCTGATGCCGGACCCCGGACCCCGGACGCCTGACCCCTGACTCCCAGCCCCCGCCCCTCGTCTTTCGGCCTGATCTTCGTCTTTTCGCCCGAACATTCCGACAGAGCGTCGGCAAGATGTTGCGCGGCGCGCATCGGGCATGGTCACATGGATACCGGTACTGGTTAGGTCTACCTAACCACGTCTGCCCCCGGAGCCCAGGAGGCATCCATGTCGGCTTCAGAACGTGACGTAAAGCCCCGGCCGCACGGACTGTCGGGGTCATCGGGGTCATCGGGGATTTCCATGCGCGATCTGCTGGCGTCCTGCGTGGCCGCGAGCGCGGTCTCGACCCCGCCGCGCGCTCAGGCGCCCACGTCCGCGGGCGACGTCCCTACGGAACGACGACGACCTTCTTGCTGATCGTCGCGAACTCCCACATCGCGTTGCCGTCCTTGCGCGACTCGCGGATGCCGCCGGTCTTCTTCCCGGGGTCCGGCTTCGGCGTCGAGCCGTCCGTCGCCGCGCTGAAGCCGATCGCGATCCCGTCCACGCTCGCGAAACGCACGACGTGCTCGATCGCCACGCCGTCCGTTCCGGTGACGGTGCCCGAGCGCGAGGTGACGGCGTACGTACCGGGTACGGGGTCCACCGTGCTCGGCGTGACCTTGAACGTGCGCTGCGCCTTGCCGGCGGTGCCGACCAGCCATACGCGGTCCTCGCCCACCGAGTAGACGACCCGCTCGCCCGCACCGGACTGCGCCGGGACCGCCGTCGGGTCGGCCTTGTCCTTGGGGGAGCGCGAGGCCGAGGCGGAAGGGGACGTCTGCGGCTTCTTGCCCAGACTGTCCGGCGCGCTGGCCGAGGCCTGGTAAGCGAGGAAGCCGACCGCGGCGACCGCGGCGGCGGTGAGCCCGGCCACGATTCCCGAGCTGCTCCTGGACACCTGCGCCACCCTCTTCGTACTCCGTACGGCTATGGGGTGACGTTAGCAGCAGGTGTGCGGCTTGTTCGGTCGGCCGTGCTGCGGGCGCCGGAGCCGTAGGCTATTCGCGTGCTCTTGCTCGCTCTGGATACCGCCACCCCCGCCGTCACCGTCGCGCTGCACGACGGCTCGTCCGTCGTCGCAGCCTCCAGTCAGGTGGACGCCCGCCGCCACGGTGAGCTGCTGCTTCCCGCCGTCGACCGGGTGCTCGCCGACGCGGGGCTGAAACTCGACGCCGTGACCGACATCGTCGTCGGCGTGGGCCCCGGCCCCTACACCGGTCTTCGTGTCGGCCTGATGACCGCCGAGACCTTCGGCCTCGCGCTCGGCGTGCCGGTGCACGGCGTGTGCACGCTCGACGGCCTCGCGCACGAGTCCGGCATCGAGAGCGGGCCCTTCGTCGTCGCCACGGACGCGCGGCGCAAGGAGGTCTACTGGGCGCGGTACGCGGACCCGCGCACCCGCCTCACCGAGGCAGCCGTGGACCGCCCCGCCGACATCGCGGACGAGGTGGCGGGCCTGCCCGCCGTCGGCGCCGGCGCGGTGCTCTACCCCGAGACGTTCCCCGACGCCCGCGCCCCCGAGAACGTATCGGCGGCCTCGCTGGCCTCGATCGCCGCCCGGCAGCTCGCCGCGGGCGAGGAGCTGCTGGCCCCCCGGCCGCTGTACCTGCGCCGTCCCGACGCGCAGGTCCCCAAAAACTACAAGGTGGTCACCCCCAAGTGACATCCGTGACGACAGCTGTCCTGCGCGAGATGCGCTGGTGGGACATCGAGCCCGTCTACGTCCTTGAGAAGGAGCTCTTCCCGGACGACACCTGGTCGCGCGGCATGTTCTGGTCCGAGCTCTCCCACGCGCGCGGGCCGCTCGCCAGCCGCCGCTATGTGGTGGCGACGGACGAGGGGCGGATCGTCGGGTACGCGGGACTCGCCTCCTTGGGCGACCAGGCCGACGTACAGACCATCGCGGTGGCCCCGAGCCATCGGCGCACGGGGCTCGGCTCCCGGCTCCTGACCGATCTGCTGCGCGCGGCGACCGCCTTCGAGTGCGCCGAGGTCCTCCTTGAGGTGCGGGTCGACAACACGCGGGCGCAGAAGCTGTACGAGCGCTTCGGCTTCGAGCCCATCGGCTTCAGGCGCGGCTACTACCAGCCGGGCAACGTGGACGCCCTGGTGATGCGCCTGACCGACCCATCGACATCCGTACAAGGAACCGACACCCATGGCTGACTCGCGCGACCAACCTCTCGTTCTCGGCATCGAGACCTCCTGTGACGAGACCGGCGTCGGCATCGTCCGCGGCACCACCCTGCTCGCCGACGCCATCGCCTCCAGCGTCGACGAGCACGCGCGCTACGGCGGGGTCGTGCCCGAGGTCGCCTCGCGCGCGCACCTGGAGGCGATGGTGCCGACCATCGACCGCGCCCTGAAGGAGGCGGGGGTGTCGGCGAAGGACCTGGACGGCATCGCGGTGACCGCGGGGCCCGGTCTCGCGGGCGCGCTGCTCGTGGGCGTATCGGCGGCCAAGGCGTACGCGTACGCGCTCGGCAAGCCGCTCTACGGCGTCAACCACCTGGCGTCGCACATCTGCGTCGACCAGCTGGAGCACGGCGCGCTGCCCGAGCCGACGATGGCGCTGCTCGTCTCCGGCGGCCACTCCTCGCTGCTGCTCTCCACCGACATCACGTCGGACGTGCGTCCCCTGGGCGCGACCATCGACGACGCGGCGGGCGAGGCCTTCGACAAGATCGCGCGGGTGCTCAACCTGGGCTTCCCCGGCGGTCCCGTCATCGACCGGTACGCGAAGGAGGGCGACCCGAACGCGATCACCTTCCCGCGCGGCCTGACAGGGCCGCGCGACCCGGCGTACGACTTCTCCTTCTCAGGACTGAAGACGTCCGTCGCGCGCTGGATCGAGGCCAGGCGGGCCGCGGGCGAGGAGGTTCCCGTCCGCGATGTGTCGGCGTCCTTCCAGGAGGCGGTCGTCGACGTGCTGACCCGCAAGGCCGTACGGGCCTGCAAGGACGAGGGCGTGGACCACCTGATGATCGGCGGCGGCGTGGCGGCCAACACGCGGCTGCGCGCGCTCGCCCAGGAGCGGTGCGAAGCGGCCGGTATCCGGCTGCGGGTGCCGCGGCCGAAGCTGTGCACGGACAACGGCGCGATGGTGGCCGCGCTGGGCGCGGAGATGGTGGCGCGCAACCGCTCGGCGTCCGACTGGGACCTGTCGGCGGACTCCTCCCTGCCGGTGACGGAACCGCACGTCCCGGGCCACTCGCACACGCATGCGCACGACCACGTGCATGAGGTCAGCAAGGAGAACCTGTACTCGTGACCGTCGCGCTGATGTGGGAGGCCCGCGCCGCGGACGGACGGGGCGAGGAACTGCTCGCCTGGGCGCGGGCGCAGGTCCTTGACGGTGAGCCCGTCCGGCGGGAGAGCTTCCGTGCCCCGCAGGACCGGGTCCTCGTCCTGACCTGGTGGGACGCGCCGTACGACGCCGATCTTCCCGAGCTCCCGGAGCCCGCGCCGGAGTTGATGACGCGGGCGGTGCACCGGTGGCGCTTCGAGTCGGTCGGGCTCGGCTGAACGCGGAGCATGTCAGCGGGTGTCAGGGGAGGCCCGCCTGCCTCAGGAGTCCGCCGATGACCGCACCCGGTCGGGTGGACGGGGGCGGTGGCCACTGCGGTGCCGCATCCGGCGCGTAGGCCTTCACGGCCCGCGTCGCCCGCGTCGACGGAAACGTCCTTGGGCGCGCCCGCTCCGGAAGAAAGTCGAAAGAATCCCGGAGACGATGTCGATCCGGGCGTCTCCCGTTCGACGCAGGGGTGAGAGGCGGGGGATGCCCGCCGACAGCCGAAGGGAACGACCATCATGCCGCGCTATCTGACGATGATCCGCATCGACGAGAAGAAGTCCCCCGAGGGCGGCCCGAGCCCCGAGATGGGCGAGCGCATGGGCGAGCTCCTCGAAGAGATCACCAAGGCCGGGGTGATGCTCGACACCGCGGGCCTCACCCCGAGCGCCCAGACCACCCAGGTGCACTGGAAGGGCGGCCAGGTGTCCGTCACGGACGGCCCGTTCACCGAGGCGAAGGAGGTCGTCGGCGGCTACTCGATCACACAGTGCAAGGACAAGGCCGAGGCGATCGAGTGGGCGAGCCGGTTCCTGAAGACCCATGACGAGCAGTGGACCGTGACGGCGGAGGTCAGGGAGATCATCGAGGGCTGACGCGGCAGGCGCCGGTCCTTTGCGGCGCGGCCGCGGGGGTGCTCTGATGGGTGGCCGTGACGGCCCACTCCCCAGAGCATCCCCGCCCCGAGACTCCCGGCGGCATTCCGCAGGCGCCCGGCCACGCGGTCGAGACCGTCTTCCGGATCGAGTCCCCGCGCCTCATCGCCGGTGTCGCGCGGATCGTGCGCGACGTGGGCATCGCGGAGGAGCTCGCGCAGGACGCGCTGGTCACCGCCCTCGAACAGTGGCCGCGCACCGGCGTCCCCGACAACCCGGGCGCCTGGCTGATGACCACGGCCAAGCGCCGCGCCATCGACCTCGTACGCCGCGGGGAGCGCTACGCGAGCAAGCTTCAGGAGATGGGCCGCGACCTGGAGACGGCCCCGCCCCTCGTCGTGGAACCCGTCGACCCCGATGACATCGACGACGACCTCCTGCGCCTCGTCTTCACCGCCTGCCACCCCGTGCTCTCCGCCGAGGCCCGCATCGCACTCACGCTGCGGCTGCTCGGCGGCCTCACGACGCCGGAGATCGCCCGCGCGATGCTGGTCCCCGAGGCGACGGTGGCCCAGCGCGTCGTGCGTGCCAAGCGCACCCTCGCCACCAAGGGCGTGCCCTTCGAAGTGCCGTACGGAGCCGAACGCGAGGCCCGGCTGGGGTCGGTGCTCGAAGTCATCTACCTCATCTTCAACGAGGGGTACGCGGCCACGGCGGGCGACGACTGGCTGCGCCCCTCCCTGTGCGAGGACGCCCTGCGTCTCGCCCGTGTGCTGGCCGCGCTGATGCCGCGGGAGGCCGAAGTGCACGGCCTTACGGCGCTGCTGGAGCTCCAGACGTCCCGCTCGGCGGCGCGGACGGGCCCCGAGGGCGAGCCGGTGCTCCTCGCCGACCAGGACCGCCGCCACTGGAACCGGCCGCTGATCCGGCGGGGCTTCGCGGCGCTCGCCCGCGCGCACTCGGCGGCTCCGGGCGCGGCAGGACCGTACGCGCTCCAGGCCGCGATCGCCGCCTGCCACGCGAACGCCCCTTCGTACGAGGAGACGGACTGGCCCCGGATCGTCACGCTCTACGAACTCCTTGCCGCCCGCGCTCCGTCACCGGTGGTCGAACTGAACCGCGCGGTGGCGGTGTCGATGGCCTCGGGACCGGCGCAGGCGCTGCGCCTGGTGGACGCGCTCGCGGACGAACCCGCCCTGAAGGACTACCACTTGCTGCCGAGCGTGCGGGGCGACCTGCTGATGAGGCTCGGGCGGGTGGCTCAGGCGCGGGAGGAGTTCGAGCGGGCGGCGGGGCTTACGCGCAATGAGCGGGAGCGGGAGATGCTGCTGGGGCGGGTGGACGGGTGCGGGTAGGGGGCCTGCGCGGCTCTCCCCCCGTCCCGCCCCTTCCTGGAGCCGGGCTTCGTCCCAGGCTCCGCTCCTCAAACGCCGGAGCGGGATGACTCATGCGACCGGCCGCCCGATCAACATCGCCGGCGCCCCCGCCACCCGGGTGAGGAACACGGTCGCCGAGTTGGCCCCCCGCGGCTTCACCTTCCGCCGCAGCTCCTCCGGCTCCACCGCGGACCCCCGCTTCTTCACCGTCAGATTCCCGACCTCACGCTCCCGCAGCACCGCCTTCAACTTCTTCACGCCGAACGGCAGTTGATCGGTGATCTCGTACGCCACCGCGTACGGCGTCGCGTGCAGCGAGTCGGAGGTGACGTAGGCGATGGTCTCGTCGATGAGGCCACCCTCCACCCGCGCGGCCACCTCCGCCACCAGGTGCGCGCGGATGACGGCGCCGTCCGGCTCGTACAGATAGCGGCCCACCGCCCGTACCGCCGGATCCGGCAGCATCGCGTCGAGCGAGGACCACAGGGACGCGCCCGATGGCAGCAGCGTCGCGCGGTGCGACGACGGGGTGTCCGTGCCGAACCACAGCACGGCCTCCTTCACGTCCCCGCCGTCCGAGATCCACTCCGCGGCGGCCTCGGCGGGAACGGCCTCGTGCGGAATGCCGGGGGCGATCTTCAGCGCCGCGTGCGGGGCCTTGCGGGCGGCCTGGACGGCCCAGGAGAGGGGCGGCGAGTAGGCCTCGGGGTCGAAGATGCGGCCACGCCCGCCACGCCGTGCGGGGTCCACGAAGACAGCGTCGTACGCGGCTGTGTCGACCTCGGTGACATCGGCCTCGCGCACCTCGATGAGGTCCGCGAGGCCCAGCGCGTCCGCGTTCGCGCGCGCCACCGCGCACGTCAGCGGGTCACGGTCGACAGCGAGGACGGAGATCCCGGCCCGGGCGAGTGCGATCGCGTCGCCGCCGATGCCGCAGCAGAGATCGGCCACGCTGCGTACGCCGAGTGACTTGAAACCCTCGGCGCGGTGCACGGCCACGCTCGTGCGCGTCGCCTGTTCGACGCCGTTCGGAGTGAAGAACATCCGCCCCGCGTCATCGGCGCCGAACTTCGCCACCGCCCGCCGCCGCAGCCGCGCCTGCGCGAGCACCGCGGTGACGAGGTCCGCCGGATGCTCGCGGCGGAGGCGGGTGGCGACGGCGAGCTCCCGGGCCGGATCGGCCTGACGCACCTCGTCGAGATCGAGCAGCGACCGGCCTTCGGCGGTCAGCAGCGCGGAGAAGGAGGCCAGGGCGGTGTCGAGGTCGTTCACCCGGTCCATTGTGGGCCAGTCGGTGGATGGTGCGCGCCCGGCGGCGGTGTCGGCCCGGTGGCAGGCCCGTGAGCTGCAAAGATCCGGCGCCATGCAACTGGTACGACAAAACGACAAATTCAGCACAAGACGGAAGAGCCGGAGGTGGGGTCGGACGCGGGACCGGGTGAGTCGGGCGAGGGGTTCGGCGCGGAGCCGGGCGAGGGGGCAGGTGCGGGCCGGGGTGGCCGTGCTCGCCGTCGCCGCGATCGCCTCCGGCTGCGCCTCGGGCGCCGACGGGGGAGCCAACCCCGCACCCGGTCAGCAGCGCCTGAACGCGCCGCCCGCCCGCGCCCTCGACTCCTACGCCCAGAAACTGCGCGTCGCCGAGGTCGCGCGCGCCGCCGCCGCGAAACGCTGGGGCCTGGCGAAGACCCCGCTGACCGCGCCGGCCGCCCCCGCCGCGAAGGCGAAGATCACCACGCGCAAGGGGTTCGAGGTCAAGGGGCAGGCGAGCCTGCCGCCCGTCTTCACGACCATCCCGACCAAGAAGAAGGTCGTCTTCCTGACCATCGACGACGGCGCCGAGAAGGACCCGGCGCTGCTCAAGATGATGGGCGAACTGAAGATCCCGTACACCGCGTTCCTCAGTGACTATCTGGTCAAGGAGGACTACGGCTACTTCAAGAAGATGCAGTCCCGCGGCGTCACGCTGAACAACCACACCCTCAACCACCGCTATCTGCCGGGGCTTTCCTACGAGGGTCAGCGGCGCGAGATCTGCGGCATGCAAAACATCATCCACAAGCGCTACGGCAAGCGGCCCGAACTCTTCCGTCCGCCGTACGGCAACTACAACGTGGACACCCTGCGTGCCGCCAAGTCCTGCGGGATCAAGGCCGTGCCGCTGTGGGCGTCCGAGGCCTTCGCCGACCACATGGAGTGGCGCGAGTGGGACCGGGACCTGCACCCCGGCGACATCATCCTCACGCACTTCCGGGGGCGCGAGGACTGGAAGGGCACGATGCCGGACATGATCCGCAAGGTCATGAAGACGGTCACCGACAAGGGGTACGCGGTGGCCAGGCTGGAGGACTACCTGTGACCCGGCGGGCGCGGGCGCACCGCTACTTCGCGGCGGCGCTCGCGGCGGGCGTGCTCGCGCCCGCGCTGCTCACCGGGTGCGCGCAGTCGGTGGACCCGATCGAGCGCCTCGGCAGAAAAGCGGCGGAGAAGGTCCCGCCGCCAAAACCGACGTCGTCGCCCGACTGCGCCCCGCCCGCCGGACCGGCGGACGCGGGGCACGGGCACGCGGCGGGGGAGACGGGGCCGGAGCCGGAACCTCCGGAGTACGCAGAGCGTTGCCGGGACGGGCGCACGACACCCTCCGTGCCCCCGCGAGGAACCCCTCTCCCGGCGGAACTCCCATAAGACCCGCGTCAGTGAATTGGCACTCCGCTTGACCGAGTGCTAATCGCCGTCCTAGTCTCGGCCTTGGCACTCACCACTGGAGAGTGCCAACCAGCGACGGGCAGGTCCGGCACCCGCGACGACGGATCCACCTGGTCGCCACCCCAGACTGTTAACCCCGTAGATCTCCGAAGGGGGAGACCGGATCGTGACGACCGCAAGCTCCAAGGTTGCCATCAAGCCGCTTGAGGACCGCATCGTGGTCCAGCCGCTCGACGCCGAGCAGACCACGGCCTCCGGCCTGGTTATTCCGGACACCGCGAAGGAGAAGCCCCAGGAGGGTGCTGTCCTCGCCGTGGGCCCGGGCCGCTTCGAGAACGGCGAGCGCCTGCCGCTCGACGTCAAGGTCGGCGACGTCGTGCTGTACAGCAAGTACGGCGGCACCGAGGTGAAGTACAACGGCGACGAGTACCTCGTCCTCTCGGCTCGCGACGTCCTCGCGATCGTCGAGAAGTAGTTCACCGCTTCACGGCTTTACCTGCTTCACCAGCAGATTTGCTTTTGAGCTGCGCCCCTGGTCACCCCGCTGTTGCCGGGCGGCGAGGGGCGCAGTTCGTTAACCCGAGTTTTCGAGAGGGCTGAATCGCTCCCATGGCGAAGATCCTGAAGTTCGACGAGGACGCCCGTCGCGCCCTTGAGCGCGGCGTCAACAAGCTTGCCGACACGGTCAAGGTGACGATCGGTCCCCGTGGCCGCAACGTCGTCATCGACAAGAAGTTCGGCGCCCCCACCATCACCAACGACGGTGTCACGATCGCCCGCGAGGTCGAGATCGACGACCCGTACGAGAACCTCGGCGCGCAGCTCGTCAAGGAGGTGGCGACCAAGACCAACGACATCGCGGGTGACGGCACCACCACCGCGACCGTGCTCGCCCAGGCCCTGGTCAAGGAAGGCCTGCGCAACGTAGCCGCCGGCGCCTCCCCGGCCGCCCTGAAGAAGGGCATCGACGCCGCCGTCAAGGCCGTCTCCGACGAGCTCCTCGCGACCGCGCGCCCGATCGACGACAAGGCCGACATCGCGGCCGTCGCCGGTCTGTCCGCCCAGGACCCGCAGGTCGGCGAGCTCATCGCCGAGGCGATGGACAAGGTCGGCAAGGACGGTGTCATCACCGTCGAGGAGTCCAACACCTTCGGGCTCGAACTGGACTTCACCGAGGGCATGGCCTTCGACAAGGGCTACCTGTCGCCGTACTTCGTGACGGACCAGGAGCGCATGGAGGCCGTCCTCGACGACCCGTACATCCTGATCCACCAGGGCAAGATCTCCTCCATCCAGGACCTCCTGCCGCTGCTCGAGAAGGTCATCCAGACCAACGCCTCGAAGCCGCTCCTGATCATCGCCGAGGACGTCGAGGGCGAGGCCCTGTCGACCCTGGTCGTGAACAAGATCCGTGGCACCTTCAACGCCGTCGCGGTGAAGGCCCCCGGCTTCGGCGACCGCCGCAAGGCCATGCTCGGTGACCTCGCCACCCTCACCGGTGCCACCGTCATCGCCGAAGAGGTCGGCCTCAAGCTCGACCAGGTCGGCCTGGACGTGCTCGGCACCGCCCGCCGCATCACCATCACCAAGGACGACACCACCGTCGTCGACGGTGGCGGCGACGCCTCCGAGGTCACGGGCCGCGTCAACCAGATCAAGGCCGAGATCGAGTCCACGGACTCGGACTGGGACCGCGAGAAGCTGCAGGAGCGCCTGGCGAAGCTCGCCGGTGGCGTCTGCGTGATCAAGGTCGGCGCAGCCACCGAGGTCGAGCTCAAGGAGAAGAAGCACCGTCTGGAGGACGCCATCTCCGCGACCCGCGCCGCGGTCGAGGAGGGCATCGTCTCCGGTGGTGGCTCCGCTCTGGTGCACGCCGCCAAGGTGCTCAACGACTCCCTCGGCAAGGAGGGCGACGAGGCCACCGGTGTGGCCGTCGTCCGCCGCGCCGCCGTCGAGCCGCTGCGCTGGATCGCCGAGAACGCCGGCCTCGAGGGCTACGTCATCACCTCGAAGGTCGCCGAGCTCGACAAGGGCTTCGGCTTCAACGCCGCGACCGGTGAGTACGGCGACCTGGTCAAGGCCGGTGTCATCGACCCGGTCAAGGTCACCCGCTCCGCCCTGGAGAACGCCGCGTCCATCGCGTCGCTGCTCCTGACGACCGAGACCCTGGTCGTCGAGAAGCCGGCCGAGGAAGAGGGCGACGCCGGTGGCCACGGCCACGGTCACTCCCACTGACGCTTGCGCGTAGCTGCGACGGAGGCCCGGCACCCCGCGTTGGGGGTGCCGGGCCTCCGTGCGTTTTCGGGTGCGGGCCCGTCGTGGCCTGTCGCGCGGTTCCCCGCGCCCCTCAGCGGTTCCCCGCGCCCCTTGAAGGGGCGCTCTCCTTACTGCGAAGGGGCGCTCTCCTTACTGCGGGCCGTACTTCCGCCCCGTCCGTGACGTCACTCCGCCCAGCAACGCCCTCGGCGTCACCTTCACCACTCCCATCAGCGCCTTGTACCGCGGGTCCGGGATGGAGAGCGACTTGCCGCGCGACAGGTCGGCGAGCGCCGCCTCGACCAGCTTGTCCGCGTCGAGCCACATCCACTTGGGGATGTTGGACGTCCCCATCCCGGCGCGCTCATGGAACTCGGTCCGGACGAATCCGGGGCACAGGGCCATGAGACGCACCCCGGAACCGGCCAGATCCTTCGCCGCCCCCTGCGTGAACTGCACGACCCAGGCCTTGGACGCGCCGTAGGTGCCGCGCGGTACGAACGCCGCCACCGACGCGACGTTGACGACGCCTCCGCGGCCCCGCTCGCGCATCGACTCCGTCGCCGCCGACGTGAGCCGGAGCACCGCCTCGCAGTGCACCTTGAGCATCGTCAGCTCGTCCTCGATCGGCACTTCCAGGTACTGGCCCTTGTTGCCGAACCCGGCGTTGTTCACCAGGAGGTCGACCGGACTCCTGCGGTCCGCGAGCCGCTTCTCGACGGCGGCGATCCCGTCGTCCGTCGCGAGGTCCGCGGTGAGGACCTCCGCCTCGATGCCGTGCCGGTCGTGCAGTTCGGTCGCCTGCTCCCGCAGCCGCTCGGTGTTCCGTGCCACCAGGACCAGGTTGTGGCCGTCACCGGCGAGCCGCCGGGCGAAGGCCGCGCCGATACCGGCGGTCGATCCCGTAATCAGAGCCGTAGTCATGGACCAAGGCTAGTGAGATCCGCTGACCGCCGTGTCGCCCGGACGGCCGCCCGGCCCGCCGCCGTACTTCGCCACGTGCTTCCGGGCCGTCTCGATCGACTCGGAGTGCAGCGCTTCGCCCGCGGCGAGCAGGTCCGGCAGCAGGTTCCGCTCCGTCGTGACCGCCCTGAACTGGAGGGACACGGTGACGTCGTGCTCCGGCCTGTGCACGATCTCGATCGTGTCCCCGCCGCGGATCTCACCCGGTTCGATCACCCGCAGATAGGCGCCGGGAGCCCCGTGCCGCGTGAAGCGCCTGACCCATCCCGTCTCCCCGAGATGGCCCTGGAACGTCCGGCAGGGGATGCGGCCCGATGTCACTTCGAGGAGCAGATCGGGGCCGACGCGCCAGCGCTCGCCGATCTTCGCGCCGCTCACGTCGATCCCGGACGTCGTGAGGTTCTCGCCGAAGGAGCCGCCCGCGAGCGGGTGGCCGAGCAGGCGCTCCCACTCGTCGAGGTCCTCGCGCGCGTAGGCATACACCGCCTGGTCGTCACCGCCGTGGTGCCGCAGATCGCAGACGTCGTCACCGGCGACACCGCTCCCCGCGACCCCCTTCGGGCCGGGAGCCACCACCCGTACGGCTCCTTCGACGGGCCGCTTGTCGATGCCGGTGCCGCCCGAGGGAGCGTCCGTGTACTCCACGGCTTTGAACCGGCCCGTATTCACAGAGAGAAGCTTCATGACGGAAGGCTAGGCCGTGGCCGCTCAAAGCGGCGACGCATTATTGGGCGTCTGATCCAAGTGTCACTTATGCTTGATCCATGATTGAGGCCCGCCATCTCCGCGTCCTGCGTGCGGTCGCCGCCACCGGCTCCTTCTCGGCCGCGGCGCGTGACCTCGGCTGCACCCAGC
Source organism: Streptomyces sp. NPDC058257 (assembly GCF_042881845.1). Taxonomy (NCBI): domain Bacteria; kingdom Bacillati; phylum Actinomycetota; class Actinomycetes; order Kitasatosporales; family Streptomycetaceae; genus Streptomyces; species Streptomyces sp. NPDC058257. Next base: position 700,145 of record NZ_JBHVXJ010000003.1, on the reverse strand, counting down.
CTGCCGTCAGTCAGCAGATGAAGGCACTCGAAGCCTCCACCGGTACGCCGCTGCTGATCCGCACGGGCCGCGAGATGCGCCTGACCCAGGCGGGCGAGGCCCTGGTCCGGCACGCCGCCGGGATCCTGGCCGGTCTGACCGCCGCCGAGGAGGAGGTCGCCGCCATCGCGGGCCTGCGGGCGGGCCGGGTCCGCCTCGTCTCCTTCCCCAGCGGCAGCTCGACGCTGGTGCCGAGCGCGCTCGCCGCCCTGCGCGCCGCGCACCCCGGCACCCGGGTCTCGCTCGTGGAGGCCGAACCGCCGCGCTCGGTCGAGATGCTGCGCGAGGGCGACTGCGACGTGGCGCTCGCCTTCCGCTACGACGGCGCGTCCGCCGCCGAGGAGTGGGACGACCTGGTCGTCCGTCCCCTGCTCGCCGACCGGCTCGTCGGTCTCGTACCCGAGGGGCACCGGCTCGCCAAGGCGGATGCGGTCGCCATCGGGGAACTGGCCGACGAGCCGTGGATCGCGGGCTGTCCGCGCTGTCGCAGGCAGCTGGTCGAGGTCTGCGAAGGGGCGGGTTTCGTGCCCCGCATCGATTTCGCGACCGACGACTATCCGGCGGTGATCGGCCTGGTCGGCGCGGGCCTGGGTGTCGCGGTGCTGCCCGAGCTCGCCATCGAGTCCGTACGCCCCAAAGGTGCACGCACAGTGACGGTGGAGCCTGCCGTCCAGCGCGAGATCGTGGCGCTCACCCTGCCGGATCTGGCGCAGGTGCCCGCGGTGGCGGCCACCCTTGACCACCTCGCGAGGGCCGCGGAGCGCTGAGTGCGCCGCTGTCCTGTTCTGTCGGGCGCGCCTCTGAAGAAACGTTCCTTCAGGCTGACGTCGACGGTGCGGACGTCGTGACGAGGCGGTTGCGGGCGCGGCCCATGAGTTCCTCGCGCTCGTCCTCGGTGAGCCCGCCCCACACGCCGTACGGCTCCCGTACCGCGAGGGCGTGAGCGGCGCACTCCGCACGCACCGGGCACCTCATGCAGACCTCCTTGGCGGAGTTCTCACGCGCGCTGCGTGCCGCGCCCCGCTCGCCCTCGGGATGGAAGAAGAGCGAGCTGTCGACCCCGCGGCAGGCCGCGAGGAGCTGCCAGTCCCAGAGATCTGCGTTCGGTCCGGGAAGGCGGGAGAAATCTGCCATTGCTTGTCTCCTGGTAGCCGTTATGCGCGGATACGGTGCCCATGACCGTACATCTACTGTCTAAGGAGATGAAAATATGACTCATTGGAAAATCTAGCCACAGACACCAGCAAAAGGGAAGGAAAGTGGCTAAATGGGGCATGGGTTGTGATGAAAGATTGAGGGTCTCTTGCGCCGCCTGCTCTGTGTCCGCGCCCTCACGTAGAGTGCCGAACGAGGCCGACCGCCCCGTAACTCTTTCGGGTGACCGTCGTTGAGTGTGCGAGGCGGTTGAAAGAACAAGCGCTCGGGCACATGTCCGAGAGCGTCAACCGCACAGGTGACGAATATGTACCAGCCTGGAGGCTCAAGGTGACGCGCAGCAGCTGTGAGAGCCGCGGAGGACAGTCATGACATCCGTCCTCGTCTGCGACGACTCCCCGCTTGCCCGAGAGGCGCTCCGCCGCGCGGTCGCGACCGTGCCCGGCGTCGAGCGCGTGACGACAGCGGCCAACGGCGAGGAAGTCCTCCGCCGCTGGGGCGCCGACCGCTCGGACTTGATTTTGATGGACGTACGCATGCCCGGTCTGGGCGGCGTCGAGACGGTCCGGCGGCTGCTGTCCGCCGACCCCGGTGCGCGCATCATCATGCTCACCGTGGCCGAGGATCTGGACGGTGTCGCGCTCGCGGTCGCCGCCGGTGCCCGCGGCTATCTGCACAAGGACGCCTCGCGCGCCGAGCTGCGCGCGACCGTCACGCAGGCGCTCGCCGACCCGACGTGGCGACTGGCTCCGCGCAGACTGCGTTCGGCCGAGATGGGCGCGGCGCCCACACTCACCGCGCGTGAGATCCAGGTGCTGGAGGGCATGAGCCACGGCCGGTCCAACGCCGAGATCGGACGTGAGCTTTTTCTCTCCGAGGACACGGTCAAGACCCACGCCAGGCGGTTGTTCAAGAAGCTCGGCGCCTCGGACCGCGCGCACGCCGTGGCGCTCGGTTTCCGCTGGGGCCTGGTCCGATAGGTGTGCCGCCGTGCGGGCACGGCGACCCCCGCCCGCCGTGTGGTGGGCGGGGCGACGGACGCCCGTCGCTCCCTTTCCAGGGAGCGGTTGCCGTTGCTTCGCCGCCGATGCCGCATCCTTGAGGTGTGGAGTTCCTCGGGGACAGGTCGGTCGAGCGGGAGGGGAGGGCGCACGAGATGAGTTCCGGCGCACCTGCTCATAACGCTTCGGTGCACAACTACGGACGTGGTGCCACGGATCAATCAGCGCCAAGGCACCATGGACCGATGCGCGATGACAAGACGACGGTGATCGGTGCCCTCGTCCTTCGCGCGGTCGAAGGCGATGACCAGGCGACGCACGATCTCCTGGCTCATGTGCACCCCTTGGCGCTGCGGTACTGCCGCACGCGGCTCTCTCGACTGCCCGGTGACGCACGGCACTTCGTCGAGGACCTGGCGCAGGAAGTCTGCGTCGCGGTCCTCCTCGCCCTGCCGCGGTACAAGGACACGGGGCGCCCCTTCGAGGCGTTCGTCTTCGCGATCGCAGCGCACAAGGTCGCCGACCTGCAGCGCGCGGCGATGCGCCATCCCGGCTCGACGGCGGTGCCGTCGGACGAGATGCCGGAGCGGCCCGACGACTCCCTCGGTCCTGAGGAGCGCGCGCTGCTCAGCAGCGATGCCGAATGGGCCAAGAAGCTCATGGCCAACCTCTCGGAGAACCAGCGTGAGCTGCTGCTCCTGAGGATCGCGGTCGGGCTCACCGCCGAGGAGACCGGGCAGATGCTGGGGATGTCCCCGGGGGCCGTGCGCGTCGCGCAGCACCGGGCGCTGAGCCGCCTGCGGGCTCTTGCGGAGCAGTAGCACGCGGCCTCGGCCGCGTATGTGCGCCGCGTACGTGTGAACGTACAAAGTAAGCCGATGATCTTGATCGTGGAATGAGACACCCTCGGTTCCCGTTAGCATGGACATCCGCACCGATCAAGGCCATTTGGGGAAGGTGTCATGACTGCAAACGTCGACGGAGTGCCCGAGAAGTTCGCGACGCTCGGGCTGACCTACGACGACGTGCTGTTGCTGCCGGGCGCGTCGGAGGTCCTCCCGAACGCGGTCGACACCTCGTCCCGCATCTCCCGCAACGTCCATGTGAACATCCCGCTGCTCTCGGCGGCGATGGACAAGGTCACCGAGGCCCGCATGGCCATCGCCATGGCGCGGCAGGGTGGCGTCGGCGTGCTGCACCGCAACCTGTCGATCGAGGACCAGGTCAACCAGGTCGACCTCGTGAAGCGCTCCGAGTCCGGCATGGTGACCGACCCGATCACCGTGCACCCGGACGCGACGCTGGCGGAGGCCGACGCGCTCTGTGCCAAGTTCCGCATCAGCGGCGTCCCGGTGACCGACCCGGCGGGCAAGCTGCTCGGCATCGTCACCAACCGCGACATGGCCTTCGAGAACGACCGCAGCCGTCAGGTGCGCGAGGTCATGACGCCCATGCCGCTCGTGACCGGCAAGGTCGGGATCAGCGGCGTGGACGCCATGGAGCTCCTTCGCCGCCACAAGATCGAGAAGCTGCCGCTCGTCGACGACGCGGGGATCCTCAAGGGCCTCATCACCGTCAAGGACTTCAAGAAGGCCGAGCAGTACCCGAACGCGGCCAAGGACGCCGAGGGCCGTCTCCTCGTCGGTGCCGCCGTCGGCGCGAGCCCCGAGGCGCTGGAGCGGGCGCAGGCGCTGGCCGCCGCCGGGGTCGACTTCCTGATCGTCGACACCTCGCACGGGCACAACAGCAACGCCCTGAGCTGGATGTCGAAGATCAAGTCGGGTGTGGCCGTCGACGTCATCGGCGGCAACGTCGCGACGCGTGACGGCGCGCAGGCGCTCATCGACGCCGGTGTCGACGGCGTCAAGGTCGGCGTCGGGCCGGGTTCCATCTGCACCACGCGCGTGGTCGCCGGAATCGGCGTTCCGCAGGTCACCGCCATCTACGAAGCGGCTGTCGCGGCGCGTGCGGCCGGAGTCCCGGTCATCGGCGACGGCGGCCTCCAGTACTCCGGTGACATCGGCAAGGCGCTGGCCGCCGGCGCCGACACCGTGATGCTCGGCTCGCTGCTCGCGGGCTGCGAGGAGTCGCCGGGTGAGCTGATGTTCATCAACGGCAAGCAGTTCAAGTCCTACCGCGGCATGGGCTCGCTCGGTGCCATGCAGGGCCGCGGCCAGGGACGTTCGTACTCGAAGGACCGCTACTTCCAGGCGGAGGTCTCCTCGGACGACAAGCTCGTGCCCGAGGGCATCGAGGGCCAGGTGCCCTACCGCGGCCCGCTGGCCAACGTGCTGCACCAGCTCGTCGGCGGCCTGCGCCAGACGATGGGTTACGTGGGCGCCGCCTCCGTCGACGAGATGGAGTCCAAGGGCCGCTTCGTGCGCATCACGTCCGCGGGCCTCAAGGAGAGCCACCCGCACGACATCCAGATGACGGTCGAGGCGCCGAACTACACGAACAAGCGCTGACCCGATTTCGCCGCGCACGCGCGCGTGGGGGCGGTCCGGATTCCCGGGGCCGCCCCCTTCGCGCGCGTCGGGGATACTGGAACGGCAGACCGAGTGCCGAAGTGCCTAAGAAGTGCGAAGTACCGAAGAAAGCTGAAGGGCCACCCACGTGACTGAGATCGAGATCGGGCGCGGCAAGCGCGGCCGCCGCGCGTACGCCTTCGACGACATCGCCGTCGTGCCGAGCCGTCGTACCCGCGACCCGAAGGAGGTCTCGATCGCCTGGCAGATCGACGCCTACCGCTTCGAGCTGCCCTTCCTGGCGGCGCCGATGGACTCGGTCGTCTCGCCGCAGACCGCGATCCGCATCGGTGAGCTCGGTGGCCTCGGCGTACTGAACCTCGAAGGCCTGTGGACGCGGTACGAGGACCCGCAGCCGCTGCTCGACGAGATCGCGGAGCTGGACACCGACAACGCGACCCGGCGCCTCCAGGAGATCTACGCCGCGCCGATCCAGGCCGACCTGATCGGGCAGCGCATCAAGGAGGTGCGCGACTCGGGCGTGGTCACCGCCGCCGCGCTCTCCCCGCAGCGCACCGCGGAGTTCTCCAAGGCCGTCGTGGACGCCGGCGTCGACATCTTCGTCATCCGCGGCACCACCGTCTCCGCCGAGCACGTCTCCGGTGCCGCGGAGCCGCTCAACCTCAAGCAGTTCATCTACGAGCTCGACGTGCCGGTCATCGTCGGCGGCTGCGCCACGTACACCGCCGCCCTGCACCTGATGCGCACGGGCGCGGCCGGTGTCCTGGTCGGCTTCGGCGGCGGCGCCGCGCACACCACGCGCAACGTCCTGGGCATCCAGGTGCCGATGGCCACCGCCGTCGCGGATGTCGCGGCCGCCCGCCGTGACTACATGGACGAGTCCGGCGGCCGGTACGTGCACGTCATCGCGGACGGCGGCGTGGGCTGGTCGGGCGACCTGCCCAAGGCCATCGCCTGCGGCGCCGACTCGGTGATGATGGGCTCCCCGCTGGCGCGCGCCACGGACGCGCCCGGCAAGGGCCACCACTGGGGCATGGAGGCCGTCCACGAGGACGTGCCGCGCGGCAAGCGCGTCGACCTCGGCGTGGTCGGCACGACCGAGGAGATCCTCACCGGTCCCTCGCACATCCCGGACGGCTCGATGAACTTCTTCGGGGCGCTGCGCCGGGCGATGGCGACGACGGGCTACAGCGAGCTCAAGGAGTTCCAGCGCGTCGAGGTGACGGTCGCGGACTCGCAGCACAGCCGCTGATCGACTGCTTCTTAAAGAAGGGCCCCGGTACTCGTACCGGGGCCCTTCTCGCGTGCGTCACAGACGGTGGGCCGCGCCCGCCGGGGTCGCGCCCCGCGTGTCGAGGAGCAGCTGGGCCTTCACGGCGAGACCTTGCAGGTCGTACGTGCGGTGGTGCTGGAGCAGGATCGTGAGGTCGGCGTCGGCCGCGGCTTCGTAGAGGGAGTCAGCGCGGGGGACGGGGTGGCCGAGCACGCTCCAGCTGGGCACGTAGGGGTCGTGGTAGCTGACGGCGGCGCCCATCTCCATGAGGCGGGTCGCGACCTCCTGGGCGGGGGAGCCCTGCTGGTCGGCGAGGTCGGGCTTGTAGGTGACGCCGAGGAGCAGGACGCGGGCGCCGCGGGCGGACTTGCCGTGCTCGTTGAGCAGGGTCGCCGAGCGCTGGATCACGTACCGGGGCATGCGGTCGTTGACCTGCTGGGCCAGTTCGACCATGCGCAGGCCGTGTGCGCCGCGGCCGGGGCCCGGGATGTCCAGGGGGACGCCGTGGCCGCCGACGCCGGGGCCGGGGCGGAAGGCCTGGAAGCCGAAGGGCTTGGTCTCGGCGCAGCGGATGACGTCCCAGAGGTCGATGCTCAGGTCGTGGCAGAGCACGGCCATCTCATTGACCAGGGCCATGTTCACGTGCCGGTAGTTGGTCTCCAGGAGATGCACGGTCTCGGCCTCACGCGGGCCACGCGCGCGTACGACCTTGTCGGTGAGGCGGCCGTAGAAGGCGGCTGCCGACTCGGTGCAGGCCGGGGTGAGACCGCCGATGACCTTGGGGGTGCCCGCGTAGCCGTGGGTGCGGTTGCCGGGGTCGAGTCGGCCGGGCGAGTGCGCCAGGTGGAAGTCCCGGCCCGCGCGCAGTCCCGAACCCTCTTCGAGGATGGGGCGGAGGAATTCCTCCGTGGTTCCGGGGTACGCGGGTGACTCGAGGATGACCGTGGTGTGCGGGCGCAGCCGCGCGGCCAGGGCGCGGGCGGCGTCGGCCACCTGGCTCAGGTCGAGGGTGCGGTCGGCTGCCGGAGGAGTGGGAGCGCAGATGACCGCGGTGCGGACCCGGCCGAGCTCGACCGGGTCCGTGGTGGGCCGGAAACCCCCCGAGAGCATCCGGCGGACATCGGCGGCGGTGAGGGTTCCCTCGGCGCCGTCGCAGGGCAGGCGGCCGCTTGCCAGGTCGACGGCGCGGGCCGGGTCGTAGCCGATGGTGGCGATGCCGCCGGAGACGGCGGCCTGGGCGAGGGGCAGGCCGAGGCGGCCGAGACCGATGACGGCGAGATCTGCGGGCATGGCGGTGGGCCGTCCTCCCAATAGCCGGAGCGGGACGAGCGCGCAAGCCCTGTGGACAAGGTGGACCAGCGCAATGTCAGACTAGGAGTAAATATGACCGTTATGCGGCATTGTGCTGTGTCGGGCGTCGGAGTGTTGTCCACAGGCGGCGGCCGAACTCAGCGGACACGGCCAGAATCTGGGCATGATGTGTGCGCGACCACACCCGACAGCTAGCGGGAGGCAGCGATGAGGACAGCGACCTTGGGACCGGTGGAGCGCGCCGAGTCACTTGCGGGAATGGCCGAGCGGGAGCTGGATGTCCTGGTCGTGGGCGCGGGAGTGGTCGGTGCGGGCACCGCGCTGGACGCCGTGACCCGCGGCCTGTCCACCGGCCTCGTCGAGGCACGGGACTGGGCTTCGGGCACGTCGAGCCGGTCGAGCAAGTTGATCCACGGCGGCCTGCGCTATCTGGAGATGCTCGACTTCGCGCTGGTGCGCGAGGCGCTGAAGGAGCGTGGCCTGCTCCTGGAGCGGCTCGCCCCGCACCTCGTGAAGCCGGTGCCGTTCCTCTATCCCTTGCAGCACAAGGGCTGGGAGCGGATCTATGCCGGGTCGGGCGTCGCGTTGTACGACGCCATGTCGATGTCGCGTGGACACGGCCGCGGCCTCCCCATGCACCGCCACCTGACCCGGCGTCACGCCCTGCGCGTCGCCCCGTGTCTGAAGAAGGACGCGCTGGTGGGCGCCATGCAGTACTACGACGCGCAGATGGACGACGCGCGCTACGTGGCCACGCTGGTGCGCACAGCGGCGGCGTACGGCGCCAAGGTCGCCAACCGCGCCCGCGTGACCGGCTTCCTGCGCGAGGGCGAACGCGTCGTCGGCGCCACGGTGCAGGACGTGGAGGGCGGCGGGGAGTACGAGGTCCGGGCCAAGCAGGTGGTCAACGCCACCGGTGTGTGGACGGACGACACGCAGGCGATGGTCGGGGAGCGCGGCCAGTTCCACGTCCGGGCGTCCAAAGGCATCCATCTGGTCGTACCGAAGGACCGGATCAACTCGACGACCGGTCTCATCCTGCGGACGGAGAAGAGCGTCCTCTTCGTCATCCCGTGGGGCCGCCACTGGATCGTGGGGACGACCGACACCGAATGGGACCTGGACAAGGCACACCCGGCGGCGTCCAGCGCCGACATCGACTATCTCCTGGAGCATGTGAACTCGGTGCTCGGGGTGCCCCTCTCACGGGACGACGTCCAAGGGGTGTACGCGGGGCTCCGGCCGCTGCTCGCCGGTGAGTCGGACGCCACGAGCAAGCTGTCGCGCGAGCACACGGTGGCTCATCCGGCGCCGGGCCTCGTGGTCATCGCGGGCGGCAAATACACGACGTACCGCGTGATGGCCAAGGACGCCGTGGACGAGGCGGTGCACGGCCTCGACCAGCGGGTCGCCGACTGTGTCACCGAGGACATTCCGCTGGTCGGCGCCGAGGGGTACAAGGCGCTGTGGAACGCGCGCGCCAGGATCGCGGCCCGCACGGGTCTTCATGTGGTGCGCGTGGAGCACCTGTTGAACCGGTACGGATCGCTTGCGGAGGAGGTCCTGGCGCTCATCACGGCCGATCCCACGCTGGGCGAGCCGTTGCCGGCCGCTGACGACTATCTGCGCGCCGAGATCGTCTACGCCGCGTCGCACGAGGGCGCACGGCATCTGGACGACGTGCTGACCCGGCGCACGCGCATCTCGATCGAGACGTTCGACCGGGGCACGCGCAGCGCGCGGGTGTGCGCGGAGCTGATGGCATCGGTCCTCGGCTGGGACAAGGACCAGGTGGAGCGGGAGGTACAGCACTACGAGAAGCGGGTGGAGGCGGAGCGGGAGTCGCAGCGGCAGCCGGACGACCTGACGGCGGACGCGGCGCGGCTGGGGGCACCGGACATCGTCCCGCTCTAGAGCACCCCTGCGGGGCCCGGTCGACGCGAAGCCCCACCGGCAGAACTCAGCCGCCAGGAGCTCGCGTTCAAGGGCCGGGCCCGCTGCCTTACCGGTGCGGCCCCGGGCCGTGGCGCCGCGAGGCCGCTTCTGCGGGTGGAGACTTGTGCCGTGACCATAGGGCTTCGCGGGGCAACAGTGCCGCGGCGAGGCCTTGCTTCGGGTGACGAGCAACGGAAGAGTGGCGTCCGCGGCCGGTTTCGCGGCCGCGGCGCACTGGCGGAAGCCGGGCCGATGGGGGTCGCCGCAAGGGTTACGGCCAGCAGCGCCCGTGGAATGGGCGCGGCGGTCTCTCCTTGCGCGGAGCCCATCATGAGGGACGTTGGACCCTGGGCGTAGACCAGTCCCGAAGTAAGGGACAATGGAGGCTCTGTCAGGGCGGGTTGCGCGGGTAGCAGCGGTAGCAGCAGAGGGGACGCATGTCGGACGCGGAGAAGACGGGTCAGTCCCGTCAGGACAAGAGCGAACGTCTCCTCTCCGGGCGCTACCGGCTGGGCGAGGTGCTCGGCCGCGGCGGAATGGGAACCGTCTGGCGCGCCAAGGACGAGACGCTCGGCCGTACGGTCGCGGTGAAGGAACTCCGCTTTCCCTCGAGCATCGACGAGGAAGAGAAGCGGCGGCTCATCACGCGTACGTTGCGTGAGGCCAAGGCGATCGCACGGATCCGCAACACCAGCGCGGTGACCGTGTACGACGTGGTCGACGAGGACGACCGGCCGTGGATCGTGATGGAGCTCGTCGAGGGCAAGTCGCTCGCCGAGGCCCTGCGCGAGGACGGGCTGCTCACGCCGAGGCGCGCGGCCGAGGTCGGCCTCGCGGTGCTCGATGTGCTGCGTTCCGCGCACCGCGAGGGGATTTTGCACCGTGACGTGAAGCCGTCCAACGTGCTGATCGCCGAGGACGGGCGCGTCGTCCTCACGGACTTCGGTATCGCGCAGGTCGAGGGCGACCCGTCGATCACGTCCACCGGCATGCTCGTCGGCGCCCCCTCGTACATCTCGCCCGAGCGGGCCCGTGGGCACAAGCCGGGTCCGGCGGCCGACCTGTGGTCGCTGGGCGGGCTGCTGTACGCGGCTGTGGAGGGCGTGCCTCCGTACGACAAGGGGTCGGCGATCGCGACCCTGACCGCGGTCATGACCGAGGACGTCGAACAGCCGACGAACGCCGGGCCGTTGGAGAAGGTCATCTACGGCCTGCTCGCCAAGGACCCCGAGCAGCGGCTCGACGACGCGGGGGCGCGGGCGTTCCTGCTCGACGTGATCCACGCGCCCGAGGTCAAGGACGAGCCGGAGCCGGTCGACGCGACGAAGGTCGTGCCGCTGCCTCCGGTGCCGCCGTCCTTGGGCAAGCGCTTCGGCAAGAGCAAGGGCAAGGGCAAGGGCAAAGGCAAGGGCAAGTCGGGTGCGGCGGCTGGTGGCGTGGCCGCGGGTGCCGCCGGTGCGGCGGCTGTGTCCGCGGGCGCGGCTGCCTCCGAGACGGTCGGGGCCTCCGAGACCGCGGGGTCCTCCGCGAACTCGGGCGCGGACTCGGGCGTGAAATCGGACGTGAACTCCGGTGCGGGCTCCGGTGTCGGTAAGGGCGAGGAGACCGCTGACCGGCTGAAGGGTGCGCTCCGGTCGGTGCGCAAGGCGGCGGCTGCGGCCACCGCGCGGGGTGCGGGCACGGGGGCCGGGGCGGCCTCCGGGACCGTTGCTTCTGCTGAGGGCTCCGGTGCTCCCTCGGCTCCTTCCGCTCCCGCGACGCCGCCGCGTGCGACGCCTCCCAAGGCCTCGATCACCGACGTCGTGCCTCGGCGCACGCTCGTGATCTTCTCGGTGGCTCTCGCGATCGCGGTGCTCGGGACCGTCCTTGCCTTCTCGCTGAGCGGCGGGGACGAGAGCGGTGCGGGGGACAGCAAGAACGGCGGCGACAAGACCACGTCCAGCGGGGCGACCGCGGGCGGCGCCGAGAAGGACAAGGAGACGGACAAGGGCGCCGGGCAGGACGGCGGTGCCGACAAGGGCAAGGGCAAGGACGCGGCAGGCACGGGCGCGGGCTCGGACGAGAGCTCCGGTTCGGGCAAGGGCCAGAGCGAGAGCGGCGACGGCAGCAAGGACGACTCCGGCAAGAAGCCGGATGACGGCGTCGAGTCGACGTACAAGCACTCCCAAGGGTTCTCGGTGGGTCTGCCCAAGGGCTGGAAGTACCAGTCCACGGCTGCCGCGGGCGCGCGTTTCTCCGGGCCGGACGGGCAGAAGCTGCTGATCGGCTGGACTTCCACCCCCAAGTCCGACCCCGTGAGCGACTGGAAGAAGCAGGAGTCGTACATGGTCCGGTCGCAGTACAAGCGGATCCGGATAGAGAAGGCCGACTACCGCGGCTGGAACACGGCCGACTGGGAGTTCACGTACGTCGACGGAGGCACGAAGTTCCGCTCGATAGACCGCGGGTTCGTCGTCAACGGCGGTCTGGGCTACGGAATGATGTACACGGCCAAGGCCGACAAGTGGGACAGCGCCGAGCGCAAGGACGCGTGGGGGACCTTCACGAAGTCGTTCAAGCCGAAGAAGTAGTTCGCGGAACGGGTCTCGGTGAGATCTGGAATCCCCTCAATGTGGTTTGCCTCCGGCACGTATCGTGAGTGCTTGCGGACCGTACGCAGCCGCAACAAGGCGTAACACGAACGGATTTGACCACCGGGCGGATGCGGGGAGGCGTCGTGGACGAATACGCGGGGCGGGTGCTCGCCGACCGCTATCGCCTCCCGCTGCCTCCCGCGGACGAGTACGAACTCGCCGAGACGAGGGCCTTCGATACGTACAGCGGGCAGGAAGTCCTGGTCAGGCAGGTCCCGTTGCCGGAAGTCGTCGATGCGGAAGTGCTTGAGCTCGATGAGCGTGACATCCCGGAGGGAGAGCTTCCGGCGGGGTTCGTGAGCGCGGGGGCGGTGCGGCGGCCCTCGGCGCGTACGACGCGCAGGCCCTCGGACCCGGCGGTGCGGCGCGCGATAGAGGCGGCACAGGCCGCGGCGCAGATCCCCGACCACCCTCGGCTCGACCAGGTCTTCGACGTGTTCGCCGAGGGCGGTTCGCTGTGGATAGTCAGCGAGTTGGTGGCGGCGAGGCCGCTGGCCGCGCTGCTCGCGGACCGGCCGTTAAGTCCGTATCGGGCGGCGGAGATAGCGTCGGACGTGGTGACGGCGCTGCGGGTGCTGCACGCGCACGGCTGGGTCCACCGGAACATCACCGCTCGCACGGTCCTGGTCTGCGACGACGGCAGGGTGGTCCTCACGGGCCTGGCGGCGGGCGCGGCGGAAGAGGCGTTGTGCGGGTACGACCCTCGGCCCGAGGAGTACTTCGCGGGCTTTGAGGACGGGGCCGACGGCCATGCCGGTGGTGCTGGTGATGAGCCCGAGGCAGACGAGCCTGCTGAGGTCTACGAGATTGATGAGGCTGACGGTTCGCGTGGGCATGCCGCGATCGAGGCGGCCCCGGCCATGGAGCCCGAGGGTGACACACGGGCGGCACGGTCCAGCGCGATAGCCGCGTATCGCGCGGGGGCGCGGGCCGCGACGCGGGGCGCAGAGGTGCCGGGCCCCAGGGACGGCGGGGCGAGCGACGAGGAAGGGCCGCGCGGGTACGGCGCGGAGGACGGCAGCGGGGGTGCGGCCGAGACCGAGGTCGCCGGGCGGATCCTGGATCCGTACGGCGTCGGGGGTACGAAGCAGTGGCACGGAGCCGTGCCGAGGAGCGGGAGCGCGGGCGCGGGGGCGTCGAGTGCCGGTGCGCCGGGCTCCGGCGCGGGGAACGGCGGCGGCGCTTCCGGACACAACGGCGGCGGGCCCGGACACGGCGGGGGCGGGCTCGAGCACGGCGGGGGCGGGCTCGAGCACGGCGGGGGCGGGCTCGAGCACGGCGGGGGCGGGTCTGGACACGGCGGGGTCGGGTCTGGACACGGCGGGGTCGGGTCCGGTCCCACGTCGCGTAACGACGCCCCAGGCTCCGCGGTCAGCAGAGGCGGCCCCGGCTCCATTCCCGCCCCCGCTGCTCCTGCCCCCGCCACTCCTGTGCCCGCCGCCGACCCCTCCGCATCCGGCCACAGTTACTGGGACGCCCTCGTCGCCGAGCGGAGCGGCGGCCGGCGTGGCCCCGCCACCGCTCTCGCCGCGGAGCGGGCCCGGCACGCGCGGATGACCGTGGTCGGAGGCGTGACCGAGCGGTGGGCGCCTGAGCAGGCCGGGCCCGTGCACGAGAACTGGCAGCTCGCCCCGCCCATCGGACCCGCGACCGACCTCTGGGCGCTGGGCGCCCTGCTGTTCCGGGCCGTACAGGGCCACGCGCCCTACCCGGAGGAGAGCACCTTCGAGCTCGTCCAGCTGGTGTGCGCCGAGCCGCCCGCCTACGCGGAGGAGTGCGGGCCGCTGCGGCCCGTCGTCGAGTCGTTGCTGCGGCAGGACCCCACCGAGCGGCTCGACTTCGAGGAGCTGAACGGCTGGCTGCGTTCGCTGGTCCGCTCGGCGCCCGAGCCGGAAGCCGGCGTGAACGTCGTGCCCGCGCCGCCGTTCGACGCCAGGCGGCTGCCCGTCGTACGCCGTCGCGGTGATCTCGTACGTCGCAGGAAGCGGCGTACACCCGACAAGCGGGGCGCCTCCGCGCCCGCCGCCAATCCGACGTCGAACCGGCAGAACGGGCGGCACAAGCACAAGCAGCCCAAGCGGGGGCGGGAGCGGGAGCGGGAAGCCAGGATGGCGTCCGTGTCGCCCGTCGCCGCACCCCCGCCCAGGCGCGGCGACGCACCCAGGCCGAAGCCCGGGCCCAGGCCGAAGCGGAGCGACGCGCCGAAGCGGAGCGGCGTGCCCAAGCAGAGCGGGTCGGGGCGGCCGCGCTCGCTGGGGCGGCTCCTGCTCATCATCGTCCTGGTCGGGCTCGTCGCGGCGATCGCGTACGCCGTGGTCTTCATGCCCAAGTCGGGGAAGACCGAGGGCAGCGACCGGGCGGGCACCGCGGGGAACCCCGGCAGCAGCCAGGCGTCCGAACCCGGCAGCAGTCCCAGCGCCCGGCCCAGCGAGGACGGCAAGTCCGACCGGCCGAGCGACAAACCCGAGAAGAGCCCGGAATCGGAGAAGACGCAGACCGGCGGGCCCGATCTGCCGCGCGGCTTCACGCTCCGCAAGGACGCGGCGGGCTTCCGGGTCGCTGTCGCGAGCGGCTGGGACCGCCGGCCCAAGAACGGCCGGGGGCAGGTCGTCTACTCGCACGGAGACTTCGAGCTGATCGTCGTGCCGGGGCGGGACGGCACGGACGAGTACGGCAAGGACCCGATGAAGTATCAGCGCGAGCACGAGCGCGAGCTGCAGCCGTTCCGCGACTCGACCTGGGCCACGTCCAGCGGGATGCGCACGGTGGAGGTCGGCGGGCGGACCATGGCCGAGGGGCAGTTCACCTGGCAGGATGCGGACGGACGCGAGACCTTCGTACGGAATCTCGCGATGCCCGTCGGCGGGAAGTACCACGTGGTGCAGATCCGGGGGCCGGAAGCCGAGCGTGACGAGGTGTCGCGTCTTTTCGAGCAGGCTTCGGCCACGTATCAGGCCGACTGAGACGGATCGTTCGCGGTTCGATGGCGGTTCGCTCGCGGTTCGCTCGCGTTCGTTCGCGGGTCGAGCACGGGTCGTTCGTGGGTCCTCCCCGCCTCTTTCCCGCGTTCTTTCTGCGCCCTTCGCGGTCATGAACGGCCCTAGAATTTCACATACGTTCATTAATTTTCACAGGTGTTCTTAGATGGTCATGGATGTTCGTAAACATTCATGGATGCTGAATTAGCCCTCTGATCAGCGGTAGTTGGTGTCCCGGAACGCCCCGTTTAGCTGCGTCACGCGTCACAGTGAGGTCTCTGAGCACCCCCGGAGGTTCCCCGTACGCCTCCCGCTCCCTAACCTGGGCCATGTCAGAACCATTGCGGGGGATCGTGAATCAGATGCAAGGCCTGCTCCTCGCGGGCCGCTACCGGCTCGGTGAGTCCATAGGCCGCGGTGGCATGGGACGAGTGTGGCGGGCGCACGACGAGGTGCTGCACCGCACTGTCGCCGTCAAGGAGCTGACGGCCGCGCAGTTCGTGCAGGAGGCCGACCGCGCGGTCCTTTTCGCGCGCACGCACGCGGAGGCGCGGGCCGCCGCCAGGATCAACCACCCCGCGGTCGTCACCGTCCACGACGTCCTGGAGTACGACGCCAGGCCCTGGATCGTGATGGAGCTCGTCGAGGGCTGTTCGCTGGCGGACGCCGTCAAGGACCGGGGCCGCATCGAGCCCGTCGAGGCCGCCCGTATCGGCCTGTGGACGCTGAAGGCCCTGCGCGCCGCCCACGCCGCCGGGGTACTGCACCGCGACGTCAAGCCCGGCAACGTCCTCCTGTCGAACGACGGGCGCATCCTGCTCACCGACTTCGGGATCGCCGCGATCGAGGGGGACTCGACGATCACGCGGACCGGCGAGGTCGTCGGCTCCGTCGACTATCTGGCGCCCGAGCGGGTCAGCGGCGCCAACCCCGGGCCCGCGTCGGACCTGTGGGCACTCGGCGCCACGCTGTACACGGCGGTCGAGGGGAACTCCCCGTTCCGCCGCACGTCGCCGATCGGCACGATGCAGGCCGTGGTCGCGGAGGAGCCCGCGCCGCCCGAGCACGCGGGGGCGCTCGCCACTGTCATCAGCGCGTTCCTGCGCAAGGACCCGGACACCCGGCCGACCGCGGAAGTGGCCGAGCTGATGCTCGCCGAGGCCGCGGAAGGGCGGCAGCCGAGCTCCGGCCCCGCGTACGTGCCGACGCAGGTCCACGCCACGTCCGGGCAGCCGCAGGCCCAGGCCCAGTCGCAGCCGCAGCCGCAGCCGCAGTCCCAGCAACAGCCGTACGCGCAGACGCCGCAGCCCGGCACCGTCGCCCAGGGAACCGGAACCGGCTACGACTCCGGCGGCAGCAACGGCTACGGCTCCGGGAACAACACCGGCTACGGCTCCGGGAACAACACCGGGTACGGCTCCGGGAACAACACCGGGTACGACTCCGGAAACAACACCGGAGTCGGAACGGCGACCGGCACAGGCACTGGCCCCAACTCCGCACCCCACCACTCCGGCACCGTCGTCCACGGCGCCCACCAGCCCCCGTACAAGGCCCCGAAGCGCCGTAAGTGGCCCGCGATCCTCACCGTGGCCGCGCTGGTCGTGCTGCTCGGCGGCGGAACCGCCGGCTACCTGTACTTCGAGAACGGGGACAACGGCGGTACGCCGCAGTCCAGCGGCGACTCAAAGCCGGGCGAGGCCGTCGGCGGCATACCCGACGGCTGGCACCGGGTGACGGACGCCGGGGGCTTCAGCCTCATGCTTCCCAAGGGCTGGGAGCGCGAGGCCAACGGCAGCCAGATCGACTACACCCCCGACCACGGACGGCACTTCGTACGCATCAGCGTCGACCGCAACACGACGTTCGAGAGCCCCTACAGGCATCAGCTGGAGCTGGAGAAGAACCTGCGGCCCAAGCTGCCCAACTACAAGCGGCTGCAACTGGACCAGAACACCTACCGCGACCGGCAGGGCGCGCTCTGGGAGTTCAGCTGGACGGCGGGCGCGAACGACACGACCGCGGGCCCGCGCCGCGCCATCTCGCAGAGCTATATCAGCCGTGACGGCGTCGAGTACGTGATTTACATGTCGTCCCCCGCCGCCGACTGGGACAAGGCGCGGCAGCGGTTCGACGCGATACTCCTGGGCTGGCGGGAGGGCTGAACACAACCGTCCGCACCCGGGGCGGCTGGGACAAGCGGCCGGAACCAGTCCGCCGCGCGGGCCCGCAGGGTCCGTCCGCACACCTGTGGGGCATGATGGCCGCATGGGGAGCGTGGGGGACAACGCCCGGATCATAGCTGGCCGTTACCGCCTGGATGTGCGGCTCGGCAGGGGTGGCATGGGCGTGGTCTGGCAGGCCACGGATCAGTTCCTCGGCCGCCGGGTCGCCGTCAAGGAACTGGCGCTCGACGACACGCTCTCCGAATCCGACGCGTTACAGCAGGTCGAACGCACCCTGCGCGAGGCGCGTGCGGCGGCGCAGCTCCAGCATCCGCACATCATCGTCGTCCACGATGTCGTCGTACAGAGCGACCATCCGTACATCGTCATGGAGTTGATCGAGGGCGGTTCGCTGGCCGGGCGGATCTCGCGCTCGGGTCCGATGCCCGCGCGGGCGGTAGCCCGGATGGGCATCGATCTGCTCGGGGCGCTGCGCGTCGCGCACGCCGCCGGGGTACTGCACCGCGACATCAAGCCCGCCAACGTCCTCATGGAGGAGGCGACCGGGCGTGTCGTCCTCACCGACTTCGGGATCGCGCAGGTCAGCGGGGCGACGACGCTCACGGAGATCGGGTCCTTCGTGGGCTCTCCCGAGTACACGGCGCCCGAGCGGATGTCGGGCGAGCGGACAGGGCCCGAGTCCGACCTCTGGTCGCTCGGCGCGCTCCTCGTCGCCGCCGTGACCGGCGAGTCGCCTTTCCGCCGGGACTCGATCAGCCAGGTGCTGCACGCCGTCGTCTTCGACGAGATCCGCCCGCCACCCGCCGCCGCACCGCTGCTGCCCGTCATCCTCGGTCTCCTCGAACGTGACCCGGACCGGCGGCTCGGCGTGGACGGTGCCGAGCGGCTGCTGCGGACGTACGTCGAGACGGGACGGATGCCGTCGACACCCGCGGGCCGGGCCGGCGGGCAGCCTTCGGCGCTGCCGGGCGGGCGGCACGGCGGCTACACGCCCACCTACCGTGACCTGCCCACCCGTCCGCCAGGCCAAGCGGCGGAGCCATCGCGCCGCCGTCGCCGCGCGATGCTGATCGCCGCCGCGCTCGTGGCCGCGGTGGCAGGGGCAGGGGTGTCCGCCGTGCTCTTGCTGAGCAGGGACGGTGGCAGGGGCGGCGGTACGCCGTCGACGCCCGCCTCGCAGAGTTCGCAGACCGGGCAGACGCCGACGGGGAGTTCCTCGCCTTCGCCGACCCCGACGGTGACGGTGACGCGCGGCTCCCGCACCCCGAAGCCCTCGACGCCCGAGGCCCCCGACGGCTACCGCGTCACGCCGGACCGCAGGGGCTTCACGCTCGCCGTGCCGGACGGCTTCACGCGCGAGGTGGACGGGCCCCGCGTCTTCTACAAGTCGCCGGGCGGCACCTTCCGCATAGGCATCAAGAGTTCAGCCACGGAGCCGGGCGGCCCGCTCGCCGTGCAGCGCCGCTCCGACGAGAAGGGGCCGAAGAACAACCCCGGTTACCGGGACGGCGAGGTCACCGAGACCTCGCACAACGGGCGGCCCGCGGCGCTCTGGCAGTTCAGCTGGGACGGCTTCACGGCGGCGGAGGGCGACCGGCACACGTTCGACCTGTGCTGGGAGGAGGGCGGCCGGATGTACGACGTGTGGGTCTCGGCGCCGGTCGGCAGGACCAAGGAGGCCAGGCGGTATTTCGACACGGCGGTGGACTCGTTCGTGCGCCGCTGAGGTCCGGACGTACGCCGCTGAGGTCCGGACGTACGCCGCTGAGGTCCGGCCCTGCGGCGCGGCGCATCACCCCTGTCACAACTCGGTGACCTCGGTGGAACCCGAGGCGTCGGCAAGGTAGTGATGTGGGCATGAACAATGACGGGGGAGCCTCCTACGGCCCGTACGAACCCACCAGTTTCGGACTGCAGCCGCCGCAGCCCGGCGTCCCCGGACAGGGGGAACAGCGACAGGGTGGGCAGCACGGTCAGGACGGCGATCCGTACGCCCAGGAGCCGCCACAGCAGCAGGCGCAGCCGTACCCGCAGTCGCAGCAGCAGACGTCGCAGCACCCCGCGGGTCCGCAGCACCCCGCGGGTCCGCAGCACCCCGCGGGTCCGCAGCGCCCCGCAGACCCGCAGCACCCCGCGGGTCCGCAGCACCCCGCGGGTCCGCAGCACCCCGCGGGTCCGCAGCACCCCGCGGGCCCGCAGCACCCCGCCGCGCCGGTGCCGCCCCCCTCCCCGTACGCCCAGCCCACGCAGGTGGTCCCGAATCAGCCGTCCGAGCCGGATCCGGGCGCGGGGCGTCTGGTCGCGGGCCGTTACCGCCTGCTGTCCAAGCTCGGCCACGGCGGCATGGGCACGGTCTGGCGTGCGAAGGACGAGACGGTGGACCGCGAGGTCGCCGTCAAGGAACCCCGCATCCCCGACCATCTGCCCGAGCGTGAGCGCGCCAACGTCTTCGAGCGGATGCGCCGCGAGGCGCGCGCCGCGGCCCGCCTCGACCACCCGGCCGTGGTCAACGTCCACGACGTGGCGGTGGAGGACGGCCAGCCGTGGATCGTCATGGAGCTGGTCCAGGGCCGCTCGCTCGGCGCCGCGCTCCAGGAGGGCACGCTGGGCGCCCGCGACGCCGCTCGGATCGGTCTTGAGGTCCTCGGCGCCCTGGACGCCGCCCACCAGGCGGGCATCCTGCACCGTGACGTCAAGCCGGACAACGTGATGCTGGGGCAGCACGACCGGGTCATCCTCACCGACTTCGGCATCGCCCAGATCGAGGGCGAGACGAATCTGACGGACACGGGCGGCTTCGTCGGTTCGCCCGAGTTCATCGCCCCGGAGCGGGTGTTGGGCCAGCGGCCAGGACCCGCGTCGGACCTCTGGTCGCTCGGCGTGGTCCTCTATGCCGCGACGGAGGGCGTGTCGCCGTTCCGTCGCAACAACACTCCCGCGACCCTTCAGTCCGTCCTGAACGCGACTCCGGCGGCGCCCGCGTCGGCCTCGGGCCCGCTCGCCCAGGCGATCAACGGCCTCCTGGTCAAGGAGCCGGGCCAGCGCCCGCGCGCGGCCCAGGTCCGCGCCCTCCTGGAGGAGGCGGCACAGCCGCCGCGGGCGGCGCCCACGCAGGTCGTCACGGTCAACGGTGACGGACGCGGCGGCGCAGAGGGCAACGGCAAGGGCGTCTTCCTCAGCCGCAAGGCGCTCGCCGTCATCGCCGCTGTGGCCGTCGTGGCCGTGGCGGCGGGCGTGCTTGTGGCCCTGAACCCCTTCGGGGGCTCGGACGCGGAAGGCTGGAAGGACCACGAGTCGAAGGCGGTCGGCGCCACGGTCTCCGCGCCGGAGCACTACGTGGAGGGCAAGCCCGAGGACACCGACACGGACAAGACCTGGGTCAGGTACACCGACCCAAGTGGCGCCATCTTCATCACGCTCGACCTCGCCGAGAAGAAGGACACCTCCCAGGAGATCCTCGGGTCCGCCGCCTCCCAGGCGTACGCCGACATGGAGGACTTCAAGGCGAGCGGCGAGACCTCGTTCAGCCACATGTCCAGCGATCCGGCTCCGGACGGAACGACGGCCGACGCCAAGTACAAGGAGCGGAAGGCCGCCGAGAACACGGTCAAGTACACCGACTCGGAGACCGAGCAGCCGCACGAGGCCAAGATCCTCTACTACCGGACCGACTCCGGGAACATGTACCGGCTGTGGATCGACTACCCGGGCAAGGGCGACTTCACGGAGCGGGGCCGCGAGGTGGCCAGGACCGCCATCGAGAATCTGGAGATCGACAAGCTCTGACCCCTCCCGCGGACTCCCGTCGGCTCCTGCCGCCCCCTGCCGACTCCTTCTGGGCGCTGCGGCCACCTGCTAAGCCCCTGATCAGGGGCTTTACCGCCAGCGATCGCTGGCGCGGTGTGTGTGCTCGGTGAAAGCTGATTACCGACGGGTACCCAAAACCCTGACCTGGGCCTACGCTCACCACCATGACGGACACGCAGGCGACCGCAGCGCCCCTCGGAACGAACCCGACAGCAGCCGCTCCCGAAGGCGCGCGCACCACCGCCGACGTGGTGACTCCCGAGCTGATCGCGCAGCTCACCCGGGACGTCATCGGCACGGGACGGACCGCCAACCACACGCCGTTCACCGGCGAGAAGCTGGCCGACCTGCCCGAGTCCACCCCCGAGGACGTGGCCACCGCCTTCGAGCGCGCCCGCGTGGCCCAGGTCGCCTGGGAGCGCACCCCGGTCCGCCGCCGCGCCGCGGTCCTGCTCCGCTTCCACGACCTGGTCCTGCAGCGCCAGGCCGAGGTCCTCGACCTCATCCAGCTGGAGACCGGCAAGGCCCGGCTGCACGCGCACGAGGAGCTGCAGGCAGTCGCCGTCGCCGCGCGGCACTACGGCCGCAAGGCCCCCGCGTATCTGAACCCCAAGCGGCACACCGGCGTCGTACCGACCCTCACGAAGGTCACCGAGAACCGTCAGCCGCGCGGTGTCGTCGGCCAGATCGCGCCCTGGAACTACCCCCTTGAACTCTCCATCGGCGACGCACTCCCCGCGCTCGTCGCGGGCAACGCGCTTGTGATGAAGCCCGACACGGAGACCTGCCTGACCGCCCTGTGGGCCCGCGACCTCATCATCGAGGCCGGTCTGCCCGCCGAGGTCTTCCAGGTGGTACTCGGCGAGGGTCCCGTCATCGGCCCCGAGATCGTCAAGCACGCCGACTACGTGTCCTTCACCGGCTCCACGCGCGTCGGCCGCGAGGTCGCACAGGGCGCCGCGGGCCGACTCGTCGGCGTCTCGCTCGAACTCGGCGGCAAGAACGCCATGCTGGTCCTGCACGACGCCGACATCGACAAGGCGGCGGCGGGCGCGGTGCGAGCCTGCTTCTCGTCGGCGGGCCAGCTGTGCATCTCCATCGAGCGGCTGTACGTCCACGAGTCGATCGCGGACGAGTTCGTCGAGCGTTTCGCGACGCGCACGAAGGCGATGCGGCTCGGCCGCTCCCTCGCGTACGGCGCGGAGATGGGCTCGCTGGTCGGCGAGCGGCAGCTGGAGACCACCAAGCGGCACGTCGACGAGGCGGTCGCCAAGGGCGCCACGCTGATCGCGGGCGGTGTCGCCCGGCCCGACATCGGCCCCTTCTTCTTCGAGCCGACGATCCTGGACGGCGTCGAGTCCCCGATGGCGGTGTGCGGCGAGGAGACCTTCGGTCCGGTCGTCTCCGTCTACCGCTTCACCGACGAGAACGAAGCGGTCGACCTCGCCAACTCCACGTCGTACGGCCTGAACTCCTCGGTCTGGACGAAGGACGGCAGCCGTGGACGCAAGATCGCGACCCGCCTGCGCACCGGCACGGTCAACGTCAACGAGGGCTTCGCGCCCGCCTACGGCAGCGTGCAGTCGCCGATGGGCGGCATGAAGGACTCGGGCCTGGGCCGACGGCATGGGTCCGAGGGCATCCTGAAGTACACCGAGGCGCAGACCGTCGCGCACCAGCGGCTGATGCCGCTCGCGCCGTCCTTCGGCATGGACGACGAGAAGTACGCGGCGTTCATGAGCCTGAGCCTGAAGGTCATGAAGTCGCTGCGCCTGCGCTAGAGGGCTAGAGATCCGCAAGAGGCCAGTTCTCAACCTGCGCCAGAGGTCAGTTCTCAATGAGGAGAGTCAATGTCACAGGAGAGCTCTGTCCACAAACAGCCGGACAATGAGGCGGGTGGGTACGACGACGCGTCGTACGACTACGACGTCATCGTCGTCGGTTCGGGCTTCGGCGGCTCCGTCTCCGCCCTGCGTCTGACGGAGAAGGGCTACCGCGTAGGCGTACTCGAAGCGGGCCGCCGCTTCACCCGCCAGACGCTCCCGAAGAACTCCTGGGACCTCAAGAACTACCTCTGGGCCCCGGCCCTCGGCCTCTACGGCATCCAGCGCATCCACCTGCTCGGCAATGTGATGGTGCTCGCGGGGGCGGGTGTCGGCGGAGGTTCGCTGAACTACGCGAACACGCTCTACGTACCCCCCGCGCCGTTCTTCGAGGACGCGCAGTGGAAGGACATCACGGACTGGCAGGACGAGCTCAGTCCCTACTACGAGCAGGCCAAGCGCATGCTCGGGGTGCGGCTCAACCCGACCACGACTCCGTCAGACGTCCACCTGAAGGCGACCGCCCAGGCCATGGGGGTGGGCGACAGCTTCCACATGGCGCCGGTCGGCGTCTTCTTCGGCGACGAGCAGGACGCCTCGGGTACTTCAACGGCCAAGCCCGGACAGGAAGTTCCCGACCCCTATTTCGGAGGCGCGGGCCCCTCGCGCAAGGCCTGCAGCGAATGCGGCGAGTGCATGACGGGCTGTCGGCACGGCGCGAAGAACACCCTCAACGAGAACTACCTCTACCTGGCGGAGAAGGCGGGTGCCGTCATCCACCCGATGACCTCCGTCGTCACCGTCACCGAGGACTCGCGGGGCGGATTCGCCGTCGCCACGCTGCCCACCGACAGCAAGCGCAAGGGCAAGGGGCGTACGTTCACGGCGCGCCGGGTCGTCGTCGCCGCGGGGACCTACGGCACGCAGACGCTCCTGCACCGCATGAAGGACACCGGCCTGCTCCCGCAGATCTCCGGACGGCTCGGCGCGCTGACCCGCACCAACTCCGAGGCGTTGGTCGGCTCGCAGACCACCGACCGCCGCTACCGCAAGCAGCACGGCATCGACAAGGCGGACTTCACCAAGGGCGTCGCGATCACCTCGTCGATCCACCCGAACGCCACCACGCACATCGAGCCGGTCCGCTACGGCAAGAAGTCCAACGCGATGGGCGGCCTGACGATCCTGCAGGTGCCGTACAGCATCAAGGGCGGCGGCAAGGCGCGCGTCGCGGGATGGCTGGGCAACGTGGCCAAGCACCCCTGGTTGATGGTCCGTTCGCTCTCCAACCGGCGCTGGTCGGAGCGGACCATCATCGGCCTCGTCATGCAGACGCTCGACAACTCCCTGACCACGTACCGCAAGGAGAAGGGAATCGGCAAGGGCCTGCTGACCGCACGGCAGGGCCATGGCGCGCCCAACCCGACGCAGATCCCCGAGGCCACCGAGGCGGCGACGCTGCTCGCCAACGAGATCAACGGCTTCGCGGGGTCGAACGTCGGCGAGCTGATGGGCACCCCGCTCACCGCGCACTTCCTGGGCGGCTGCCCGATCGGCGACTCCGCGGAGACCGGAGTCATCGACCCCTACCACCGCCTCTACGGCCACCCCGGCATCTCGGTCGTCGACGGCGCGGCGGTCTCCGCCAACCTGGGCGTCAATCCCTCCCTGACGATCACCGCGCAGGCCGAGCGCGCGATGTCGTTCTGGCCCAACAAGGGTGGTGAGGACACGCGTCCCGCGCAGGGCGCGCGGTACGTACGTCTCGCCGCCGTCGAGCCGAAGACCCCGGCGGTACCGGCGGACGCGTTCGGCGCGCTGAAGCTTCCCTTCCTGGGAATGCCCGCGGTGCCGCGGGCCAAGAAGTAGCCCGGACCGCGGCCTGATCCGCGTACGCGAAAGGACCTGCGCCCCCCTCCGAGCGCAGGTCCTTTCGTGCGCCGTTGCCTGCCGGCGCGCTGACGCGCGTGCTTACGCGGTGGCGTCGGCCTTCTTGCGGCGGACGACGAAGACCGCGCCCGCACCGGCGATGACGGCGAGACCGCCGACGAGGCCGATGGTCGGCAGTGCGGAGCTCGAACCGGTCTCGGCGAGGTTGCCGGTCGTCGGGATCACCTTGGCGCCGCCCTGGGGCTTCTTGCCGGCGCTGGGCTTCTTGTCGCCCTCGTTCTCCTCGGCCTTGCCCGGGGCCTCGTTGTCGCTGCCGGGCTTCAGGACCGTGAACTCGTAGTACGAGAACGACTCGTGCACGCAGTTCTGCTCGGAGTCGAGGTAGCCGCCGAGGCCGAGCGCGTAGCCGTCACCGGTCGGGGCCTTGGCGCTGATGTCGAGGCGCAGCTTGATGTCGACC
This sequence comes from Streptomyces sp. NPDC058257, assembly GCF_042881845.1. NCBI lineage: Bacteria > Bacillati > Actinomycetota > Actinomycetes > Kitasatosporales > Streptomycetaceae > Streptomyces > Streptomyces sp. NPDC058257. The sequence goes on along the minus strand of NZ_JBHVXJ010000003.1, from coordinate 675,165 downwards.
TTGTCCTTGGCGCCCAGTTCGGTGGTGCCGAAGTAGAGGCCGCCCGTGACCTCGTCCGCGATGGACTCCCACGCCTTCGAGTCGGGGTTGAAGTACTGGATCTGCGCGTAGTTGGCGAGCCAGTCCTTCTCCTTCTCGCTGTCCGTGAACTTGTCCACGGCGGCGAGCCACTGGACCTCGCCGAGGTCCTCGTCGGTCGGGTTGGCGGCGGTCAGCTTGAACTGGTGCCAGCCACTGCCTGCGACGATCTTGCCGGGCAGACCCGAGAGTGCGATCTCCAGCTTCGAGTCGGCGTCCGTGCCGTCCTCGTCGACCGGGCACTGCGAGGGCTCCTCGGTGGGCTCCTCGGTCGGGTCGTCCGTCTCGGGGGGCTCGGTCGTGGGCTTGCCCGTCTCGATCGGCGGGGTCGTCCCGGGTTGCGTGGTCGGGGGCGTCTCGGCAGGCGTGGTCGGGGGCGTCTCGGCCGGTGTGGTCGGCGGCGTCTCGTCGGGCGTGCTCGGGGGCGTCTCGGACGCGGGGGCCGTCGAGCTAGGAGGCGGAGTGGTGTCCCCGTCCGTCGCGAAGGCGGCAGGGGCGGAGAGGAGCGCGATCGGGGCTATGGCAGCGGTCGCGGCCGCGGCAGCCATGACACGGCGGAGCTTCATGAAGACCTCAGTCAGTCCGGCGTACCACCTGGTGGGCGATACGGAGGTGGAGGCCTCCGCGGTGGGGACGCGGGTGTGGCCGTTGTTACGCATGCATGACCTGCGTCCCCTGTGAATGGTTGTCCTTTACTTCACATAATTCTTATGTGGCGTGGATCACACAGCTTGTGCGTCCATTGCCGAGTGCCGTAGAAATTCCTCCGCTCTACGGTGATTCGCCGGGAGCAAGTGCGGCAGCGAGGGGGCGGCGTGGCGGAGCCGGACGAGATACCGGACCAGATACCCGATCGAATACCGGACGACGTGTGGGAGCGGTTCGAGCGCGACAGCCTGCGCGACATCCGTTCATCGGCGCCGAAGGAGCCGTCCGCGCGGGCGCGCATGGTGGCCGAGCGGCTGCGGCGCCTCGATGAGGAGGCGGCGCGCCAACAGGCGGCGGACTCCCGGGCCCTGGGCCGCAGGCGCAGGAAGCGCAAGGCGGCGAAGGGGGAGGGCGCCGCCGGGGCGTGGCGCCCTGACGAGTGGCGGGCGGGGCCGACCGGGCCGCGTCGCAGCGGGCGTTCGGAGCGTGGCCGCCGGGTCTGGAGCGTGGTGATCGTGGTGGGCGGCATGATGCTGGCTATCGTGCTCCTGAGCCCGTTTCGGTTCTGGATCTGGCAGTAGGGGGAGCAGGGAAGTGAAGTCAGCGGTGTCGCGTCGCGTGGTGGCTGTTTCGATCGTGGCGGTTGTGGGCCTTACGGCGGCGTGCAGCGGAAGCGGAAGCGGCAGTGACGGCAAGGACTCTGGTTCTGGCGGCGGGGGCGCGAAGCCGTCCGTGTCCGCGCGGGGAAAACTGGAGAAGGCGGCTCTCGTCCCGGGAGACGTCAGGAAGTACAAGGTCGAGAAGGAGTCCGCGGGTTCCGGGAACAAGGCCACGCCTCCCACCGGGCGTGCGAACCCCGCCGAGTGCCGCCCGCTGTCCGAGATGCTCGCGGCGGTCGCCCCGCCGAAGTCGAACGCCCACGTCAGCCGCACGCTGAACGGCAACGACCTCGCGAACACCACGACGACCGAGGTCGTCCTGCTCGCGTACGGCCGGGCCGACGCCGCGAAGACCATGGACGCGCTGCGCGCGGCGACGAAGTCGAGGAAGTGCGTCACGTTCGGGGACGGCGGCCACCGCTACTTCGGAATCAGGCCGCAGCCCGCGCCGGTCGGGGGCGACGAGGCCGTCTCGTACAAGCTCGCGAGCCGTGCCGGAGAGTTCCTCGACCGGAACCGCGTCTCGGTCGTGCGCAGCGGCTCGACGGTGATCGCTTTCCGTGCCTCGAACCTCTTCGACCCGGAGTCGGCCAAGGCCGACAAGGAGGGCGAGGCCGCCGGGCTGCCCGAGAAGTTCCGTGACCGGGAGACGGCCGATCCGAAGGTGGCCGACGCGATCGTCGACGCGCAGCTCGCGAAGCTGGGGCGACTGGCTGAGGCGAAGTAGCTGGGGCGACTGGCCGAGGCGAAACAGCTGGAGTGCTGGAAGAGCGAAGGGCCCCGCGGGACGGATCCGCGGGGCCCTTGGCTGTCAGCACCGACGTCAGGGCAGCGTCGGTGCCACGGAGCGGCGCCGGGGGAGTGCGCCGCGGGTCGGGAGGACGCCGGTGGCCGCCCCGGCGCACGGGGGGCGCACAAGTGGTCTCGACCAATGGCAATTGAGTTGTGCAGTGCCGCGCGTGCGGCTTGTCCTGCTAGGCATCGTGGTGGATGCGCCGTGACCCGCGCAACCGGTTCGACGTGATCCAGACGAACAGGGACAGCTGGGGACAGCTGGGGCTTTCCGCGGGGACGGAGGAGCTGCGGAGCTGAGGGACCGGGGGACTGGAGACGGTGGGGAGCCGGGGGGCTGGAGACGGTGTGGGGCCGGGAGAACTGGAGAGACGGTGTGGGACGGAGGCCGGTCGGCTTCGGGCGTCCCCGAAGCCGACCGTTCCCTGGGTGACCGGGCTGCTGTCCCCTGCCGTCCGGTCACGTCTCTGGAGCGAGGTCCCACGGCGCACACCAGGTGTACGCCTCATCGCTCCAGCGGAGCCACGCGTGGTTTTTCCGTGCCCGCCCCTGGCTGGCACGGACATCGGGACCAACGAAGAGCCCGAGGGCCCGGTCACGCGCCGTACGGGTGAGACGGGGCCCGAACTCAGATCCGATGGCGCGGGGGGCGGATACCGAGGCGCTTGTGGACGTGAGTCGGGGGCGCTTGCGGATGTGGGTCGGGAGGCCGCTTTTGGACGTGGGGCGGGAGGTGCTTGTGGACCCGGGTCGGGAGGTGATTGCGGACCCGGGGCGGGAGGTGCTTCGAGAGGCTGGCCGCCGTGGTGTTCAGACCCGGCCCCGGCACAGCTCCAGGAGCGTCATCGCGAGCGACGTACCGGGCTTGCCGAGCGCGTCCCTGTAGTGGCCGAGTACCTCCATCTCGCGAGAGAGATTGACGCGGCGGCCGCCCGAGCCGATCCGGGCCTCCTGGATGACGGCCGAAACGGCCATCCGTTCCTGTACGAGGCCGATGATCCGATCGTCGAGTGCGTCGATGCGGTCGCGTGCGCCCTCGATCACATCGGCGGCCTCGGGGGTGCGGGCGCCGGTCTTGTCGGTCGTGGCGATGGCCATGTGGGGCTCCTCATCGGATGTGGATCACGTGGGTCACGTGATCTCGGTGGATCTCGGTGGAGTGCCCCGGAGCGACAAGGCCCGGAAATGACAGAACGCCCCGGGCCTTGTCGGCCCGGGGCGCCTGGGAAGTCGCTTGTCAGTGGATCAAGCAGCTCGACCATGGCAGCCGGCGGGCCGGTTGCCATAGGTAAAGAGGAAGCTCAGGTGCTTGGTCACGAGGCCAGTATGCCCCCACGTGCGTGTTCTCGGTCAACACGGGTTCCGCCACGGCTCGGATGCTGAGACGCCGTCCGGTGTCGCCGTGTGCGGGGTAGAGCCCCGCCGGATGCTCGGATGCTCGGATGCTCGGATGCTCGGACGCCAGGGGGGCGGGGCTTGGGACCGGGCTTGGGGCGGGGCCTGGGGCGGGGCTCCGTCGGATGCGACGAAGGGGGTGTCCGCGGGCCCGTTAGAATCGACAAAACAGACCCCTGCTCACGCACGAGCCCCAGCTCACGCGCAAGCTCACGCTCAACGCCGGAAGGCCGCCGCCGTGCCATCAGCGTCCCCCGCTGCCGCCGCCCCCGACACCGTTCTGGTCGTCGACTTCGGAGCGCAGTACGCCCAGCTCATCGCCCGCCGCGTCCGCGAGGCCCGGGTCTACAGCGAGATCGTGCCGAGCACCATGCCGGTCTCCGAGATGCTCGCGAAGAACCCCGCCGCGATCATCCTCTCCGGCGGCCCCTCGTCGGTGTACGCGGACGAAGCCCCCTCCGTGGACCGCGCACTGTTCGAGGCGGGCGTCCCCGTCTTCGGCATGTGCTACGGCTTCCAGCTGATGGCGATCACCCTCGGCGGCACCGTCGACAACACGGGCGCCCGTGAGTACGGCCGTACGCCCCTGCACGTCTCCAAGTCCGGCTCGACCCTCTTCGAGGGGACCCCGGACGAGCAGCCCGTGTGGATGTCGCACGGCGACGCGTGCAGCGCGGCACCCGAGGGCTTCACCGTCACCGCGTCCACGGACGTCGTGCCGGTCGCGGCCTTCGAGGACGACGAGAAGAAGCTGTACGGCGTGCAGTACCACCCCGAGGTCATGCACTCCACACACGGCCAGCAGGTGCTGGAGCACTTCCTCTACCGGGGCGCGGGCCTGAAGCCCGACTGGACCACCGGCAACATCGTCGAGGAGCAGGTCGCCGCGATCCGCGAGCAGGTCGGCACCAAGCGTGCGATCTGCGGTCTGTCCGGCGGCGTCGACTCCGCCGTGGCCGCCGCCCTCGTACAGAAGGCCATCGGTTCGCAGCTGACCTGCGTGTATGTCGACCACGGACTGATGCGCAAGGGCGAGACCGAGCAGGTCGAGAAGGACTTCGTCGCGGCCACGGGCGTGAAGCTCAAGGTCGTCGACGCGCAGGAGCGCTTCCTGAGCGCCCTCGCCGGGGTCTCCGACCCCGAGCAGAAGCGGAAGATCATCGGCCGCGAGTTCATCCGTGTCTTCGAGCAGGCCCAGGCGGAGATCGTCGCCGAGGCGCCGGGTGACCAGCCCGTCGAGTTCCTCGTCCAGGGCACGCTCTACCCCGACGTCGTCGAGTCCGGCGGCGGCACCGGCACCGCGAACATCAAGTCCCACCACAACGTGGGCGGGCTCCCCGAGGACCTCGAGTTCCAGCTGATCGAGCCCCTGCGCCAGCTCTTCAAGGACGAGGTGCGGATGGTCGGGCAGGAGCTCGGTCTGCCGGACGAGATCGTCCAGCGCCAGCCGTTCCCGGGCCCCGGCCTCGGTATCCGCATCGTCGGCGATGTCACCAAGGAGCGTCTGGACCTGCTCCGCGACGCCGACGCGATCGCCCGTGAGGAACTGACCGCGGCCGGTCTCGACCGTGAGATCTGGCAGTGCCCCGTGGTGCTGCTCGCGGACGTGCGCAGCGTGGGCGTGCAGGGCGACGGCCGGACGTACGGCCACCCGATCGTGCTGCGGCCCGTGTCGTCCGAGGACGCCATGACCGCCGACTGGTCGCGCCTTCCGTACGACGTCCTCGCGAAGATCTCCACGCGCATCACGAACGAGGTCGCCGACGTGAACCGCGTCGTCCTCGACGTGACGAGCAAGCCCCCGGGCACCATCGAGTGGGAGTAGTCCCCAGGGCCTGACCCAGGTCCGAACGCCGGTGCCGCCGTCCCCCGAAGCCGGGCGGCGGCACCGGCGTTTTCTCGCCTCCCCCGGGGCGTTCGTCACGTCCGCCTGGTCGTCCGCGCCGGTGCACCCGGCTTCCACAGCTGCACCGCCAGATACTTCTCGTCCTCGATGTACGTACGCACCACTTCCGTCAGTTCCGTGCGGAAGAGGTGGAAGGCGGACGGGTCCGGCGGGTCCACCTCGCCGACGTACCGCGCGACGACCTCGGGATCCTCGACCTCGATCGCCCGCCCCGAGATCCGGATGTCGCCGCCTGCCATCTCCGTGCCCGACCCGGGGTTCGCCTGGATCGAGAAGCGCGGATCGCGGCGCAGGTCGAGCGCCTTCATCGAGCCCGGCATCATGCCGAGCCACAACTCCCCGTACAGGAAACGGACTTCGAGTCCGGTCGTGCGCGGTGATCCGTCCTTGCGGAGTGTGGCGAGGACGTGGTGCGTGAACAGGCCGAACCGCTCCTCGGTGGTCCGGGCGAAGGTGGGTTCCGCCGCGCTGAAGACTGCCCAGTTGGTCGTCATACGGCGAGTGTCCCGCCGATACCCGACACCTGCTGTCCGCTTTGACGCACCGGCCTCTGTCCGGCATCGCGCCCGGCATACGCACTCTCTTCACAGGGCACCCCTGTCTTCCTGCGCTGACCGACGGTAACTTCCGCTCCGTACAGCCAGGGATGGAGGACACATGCAGGCGCCCACACCGATACCCGTCGAGCGGTTGCAGTTCGCGATGCCGCCGGTGCACGAATCGTTGGCGGACGAACGGCGGCACCGCAAGGAACGGCTCGCCGGGGCGCTGCGGATCTTCGGGCGGCTCGGGTACGAGGACGGGGTGTCCGGGCACATCACCGCGCGGGACCCGGAGCTCGAGGACTGTTTCTGGGTGAACCCCTTCGGGATGCCCTTCAAGCACGTCACCGTGGGCGACCTGGTCCTCGTCAACGCGCAGGGGCAGGTCGTCGAGGGCCGCCACCACGTCAATCAGGCCGCCTTCACCGTCCACGCGCAGGCGCACCTGGCGCGGCCCGACGTCGTCGCCGTCGCGCACTGCCACTCGCTGCACGGCCGCGCCCTGTCCACGCTCGGCGAACTCCTCGACCCGATCACCCAGGAGTCCTGCGCCTTCTACGAGAGCCACGCGCTGTACGACGGCTACACGGGCGTCGTCGTGGACTCGGACGAGGGCCGCCGCATCGCCACCGCGCTCGGCGACCACAAGGCCGTCATCCTGCGCAACCACGGGCTGCTCACCGTCGGCGACTCCGTCGACTCCGCCGCCTGGTGGTTCCTCACGATGGAGCGCTCCTGCCAGGTCCAGCTGAGCGCGCGGGCTGCGGGCCGCCCGATCCTCATCGGCCACAAGCAGGCGGTGGCGACGCGCGAGCAGCTCGGCAGCGATCTCGTCGCGTGGATCAACTACCAATCCCTGTGGCAGGACATCAGCCGCAGCGAACCGGATCTGCTGGCCTGAGGCCGAGCCGGTGACGCCTGCCGTCAACATGGGTGAGCGGAAATCACCCTCGCTGACCTGACCCGAGGAACCCGATCGCCCTCCAGTACGGCACAATCCCCTTTCATCGCAAGGAAGTTCACGTTTCGGTGCTCGAACGAGGGCGGGGAAGGCGGCGTACGCGGTGGTGGCGGTGCAGGAGGCGCGACGGGGCGCACATGGGGGCGGCTGCACATGTGGCGACTGCCCGCACGGTGCGCGGGAGGGGCATCGGCGTGCCGTGGCCGCATTCCTCGCCAAGCGCGACGAGCTGGCGGCGGGACAGGGGCTGCCCGCGGCGGTCGCCCACTCGGCGGGCGCTTCCCGGCAGTGGGTGTCGGACGAGCTGACCCAGTCCGCACGCGCCGTCGCCGAACGCGGCCGGGCCGAGGGCGAGGCCTGGCTCGGCCGGCTGTGGCCGCGCACCGTCGGCGTCGTCTGGGTGGCCGTGGGCGTCCTGCTCCTGGTCCAGGCGCTCACCGCGATCGGCAGCGGGTGGACCCTTGCCCGGAGCGCCGGGGTACTCGCGGCCGTGGTCGTCGGCGGCCTGCTGACCGGCGCCGGATATGCGCACCGGGCGCGCGGCGGCATCTTCGCGCCGTTGATCGGCGAGGACAACCGGCTCTCCACCTCCCGTGCGGTGGCCGCCTGCTGGGTCCTCCTCGTCGTCTTTTCCGTGCTCGTCCTCGTGGGCGAGCTCGCCGGGGCTTCGGGCCACCGCGAGCGGGACGAACTGATCGCCGGGCTCGACCTCGCCCGCGCCGTCGGCGTCGTGACCGTCCTCGCGGTGGTCTGCGGGGTCGCCGTGCTCGTACGCCGCGTGGTGGGCCTGCGCGTCCTTGGCCAGCGGCTGCAGAAGGTGCCCGCCGACCGCCCCCGGGCCGCCGACCTGCTCACCGACGACGCGGGCCGCGGCAGCTTCGCGGACGTGCAGTACGTCCTGGTCGGCGCCGTCGCCATGGTCTTCGCCGCCGTACGCCTCGCGCGCCGCCCCGAGCAGCTGCCCGACCTGCCGTGGGGCCTGGCACTCCTCGTCCTGGTGTCGGCGGCGACATACCTCGCGGGCAAGTACGCCGAGGGCGGCCGGCCCGTGATCCTCTCCGTGGTGCGCGCCCGCGAGGCCGGTGATCTCGACGCCCCCATCCGCACGGGCGACGACATCGAGATCCGCGGCGCCGGATTCGTGCCCCCGGGCGCCCAGACCGCCGATCGTCTCGCCCGTATGGTCGTTCGCATCGGGACCGTGCACGTCCACGTGCCGCTCGTCCCCGTGCCGGGCGGTTTCACCAACCCGACCGACGCGGCCCTGACCGTCCCCGTCCCGGTCGACGTGGAGCCGGGGCGCGTCGACGTCCAGGTGATCACGGCCGCGGGCGTGGAGACGAACCGCTGCACGATCGACGTCACGGACTGAAGCCACCGTCTTGCCGTCGAGCAGGTCCTCGCGAATTCGGTGCAAGCCACTGAGCAGGCCCCCCTGTTCGTACGTATCGTCAGATGACGGGTCCATGGGCGAAGCGGGTCAACGGGAGAGGCGGCGAGAGCGATGGCTCACGGCATGCGTACCGACAGCCACACCAGCTACGTCAGAAGCAGCGGCTGGCGGGAGAGCGCTTCCCGGTATGCCCTGCTACCGCTCCGGATCTTCCTCGGCGTCACCTTCATCTACGCGGGTCTGGACAAGCTCACCGACAGCGCCTTCATGTCGGCCAGTGGCTCAGGGTCCATCGGCGACATGATGGAAGGCGTCCGCGACATCTCCGCCTTTCCGGCCCTCGTCGACCTCTCCCTCAAAAGCCCCGTCGGTTTCGGCTACGCCATCGCCCTCGGCGAACTGGCCGTCGGCATCGGTACCCTCGTCGGTCTGTTCGCCCGGATCGCCGCGCTCGGCGGTGCGCTGATCTCGCTCAGCCTCTGGCTGACCGTGAGCTGGTCCACCGAGCCCTACTACTACGGCAACGACCTGGCCTACCTGATGGCCTGGCTTCCGCTGATCCTCGCCGGGGCGTCCGTCTTCTCGGCCGACGCGATGATCACGGCCCGCCGCAGGTACGCGTCGGGGCTCGACTGAGGCTCGGTCGGGCTGGGGCGGGCTAGGCCGGGCTGGGGCGGGCCGCAGTGGGCTAGGCGTCCGTGGAGTCGTCGGCCGAGCGGTCCGTCGAGCGGTCCGTCGTGCGGTCCGATATGCGGTTCGCCGTGCGGGCCGAGGATCGGCCGCGTATGCCGTAGGACACGGCTGCCGCCGCGCCTCCGAGGAGCAGCCCCGCAAGGAGGAGCGGGAACGCCATGAACCACGGTGTGTCCCAGATGCCGCCCGCGTCGCCCGCATAGGCGATGGCCGCTATCAGCAAGAACAGGCCAAGGACCAGCTTGCCGGGATGGAACTCATGACGTAGCACGGGCCACCTCCACCTGTCCGATGCCAACCTCGACGTGCATCTCGAGCGTCCCGCCGTTCTTGCTGCCCGCGGGCGGGGCCAGCGTCACCGACTTCCCCTTGCCCGGAGCGATGTCCACGTCTCCCTTATGGCCGTCCGGCAACTGGATGTCACCGACGCCCACTTCGATGTCCAGCTTCACCGTGCTGTCCTTCGGCAGGACCACCTTGAGCTGCCCCGCTCCCATCTCGGCACTCGTGCTCAGCGTCCGGCCCTTGCCGGGCCCGGCGCGGGTCAGGTCGAGTGTGCCGAGGCCCGTCCCCAGTTCGTACCGGGGCTTGACCTGTTCGGCCGCGGTCGGTCGCCACTCCGTCTCCCCCCAGCTGGTGGTGATGTCCTTGGGCAGTGCGGCGGCGCCCGCGAGCAGCCCGGCCGTGATCACCGCGAGCACGATCGAGCCCACGCCGGTGCGCCCGAGGAAGGCGCTGAGCGCGATGCCGACGCCGAACACGGCGAGGGCGAGGGCCAGGCCGGTCTGCAGGCTGGTGCTGAGCGACTGCTCCTCCCACGTGAGGGCGGTGCCGAGACCGCCGGCGAGCAGCGCCCCCAAGAAGACGAGGCCGCCGATCCAGCGTGGGCCGCGCGGCTTGGACGGGGGGGCCGTCTCGGGCTCCCACTGCCGTATCCGCCCGTGCGGGGGGTCGGGCTGATACTGGACGGTCACTCCCTCGGGCCCCCAGAAATAGCCCGAGATCCCGTCGTGCGTGCCGTCCTTGATGATCGGGTCCCGCCACCACGACGGGGCACCGGCCACCGGAGGTGCCTTCGCCTCCGGCGGGGCATCCGCCACGGCCTGGGCCGCCACCGGGTCGGGGTCGGTCGTACCGCGCTGCTGCGACCAGTACCCCGCGCCCGCGAGGAGCAGTGAGAGGACGGCGGCGAAGGCGAGTGCCCCGCCGTTGTTCAGCAAAGAGAGGAAGACGCCGCAGCCGACGAGCGCGAAGAGCACGGCCGTCAGGGCCTGGCCGTCCACCCGGCCGGAGAGGAGCCTGCGCGCCTCGTTCTCCTCCTCGTCCTCGAAGGGGACGAACAGCCACGCGAAGCCGTAGAAGACAAGGCCGAGCCCGCTGGTGACGGAGATGAGTGCGAACCCGATCCGGAAGATCACCGGGTCCATGTCGCAGTGCTGACCGAGCCCCGCGCACACACCGCCCAGCCTTTTGTGCCGCCGGTCGCGGCGGAAGGCCCGCACGACCATCGGCCCGCCCGGCTCCTGCGCCGTGGCGGTCAGGGGATCGGGCGCGGTCTGCGGGCCCGTCCCGGCGGGCTGCTCGTCTGTCATGTGTCCATGGTGACGGGCAGGAGGCCGCCGCGGCAGCCGGGACAACCCTGGACGAACCCTGAGATCGCCCCTGACACGTCCCTGCCCCGACCGCCACGCCACCCCCGTCCGAGGCGGAGATCAGGGACGTCTCGGGGGTCGACCCTGATGCCCGTGCCCGCGTACGCGTGTGAATATCGGAGGCATGCCGGAAGCCGCAGCAGTATCCATCGAAGACGAGCGGCCGCTGCGAAAGCTCTATCGCAGCGGTGACGGCCGTTGGCTCGGCGGTGTCGCGCGCGGCCTCGCCGGTCATCTCGGGCTGCCCGTCGTCTGGGTGCGGTTGATCTTCGCGGGTCTGTTCATGGCGGACGGACTCGGCGCTCTGCTGTACGCGGCGTTCTGGTTCTTCGTGCCGCTGGGTGTCGGCGGGGTCGACGCCCAGCGCCCGCCTTCCGCCGTCACCAGCGAGACGGCGCCCGACGGGCGCCGCAGACTCGTGGCCCGCAAGCCGGACAGGGGTCAGCTCGTCGCGCTGCTCGCGATGGTCATCGTCGCCATGGTCTTCGTCGGCAATGTGGATCTGGGCAGCTCCACCAAGGCCTACCTCTGGCCGACCCTGCTCGTCGGCGCCGGTGTCGCGCTGGTCTGGCGGCAGGCCGACAACGCCCGCCGGGCCCGCTGGATGGCCGTTGGCCGCCGCAGGCGCACCCTGACCATCGCCCGCGCGGGGGCCGGAGTGCTGCTCGTGGGCGCCGGTGTCACCGGCATCGTCGTGCTGCAGGGCTCCACCTCGCACCTCAGCTCCGTGCTGCAGGCCGCGCTCGCCGTGCTCGTCGGCGTCGCGCTGCTCGCCGGCCCCTATCTCGTGCGCATGATGCAGGACCTCTCCGAGGAGCGGCTGATGCGTATCCGCGCCCAGGAGCGGGCAGAGGTCGCCGCCCATGTGCACGACTCGGTCCTGCACACCCTGACCTTGATCCAGCGCAACGCCGAGAACGCCTCAGAGGTGCGCCGTCTGGCCCGCGCCCAGGAGCGCGACCTGCGCCAATGGCTCTACAAACCCGAGGGCACGGGCAAGGACGAGGCGGACGAGCCCAATACCCTCGCCGAAGCGGTCCGGCGTGACGCCGCGGAGGTGGAGGACAAGCACGGCGTCCCCATCGAGGTCGTCATAGTCGGCGACTGCCCGCTCGACGACCGTCTGACGGCGCAGACGCAGGCCGCGCGGGAAGCAATGGTGAACGCCGCCAAGTACGGTGGCGACGGCGGTGCGGTGCAGGTCTTCGCCGAAGTCGACGGGCAGACGGTGTTCGTGTCCGTCCGGGACCGCGGCCCCGGCTTCGATCTGGATTCCGTGCCGGACGATCGCATGGGCGTACGAGAATCGATCATCGGCCGTATGCAGCGCAACGGCGGCACGGCGCGGCTTCGCGCGGTGCCGGGGGGCGGCACGGAAGTCGAGCTGGAGATGGAGAGGACGGCGACGACATGAGCGAAGCGAGCGAGCCCGTGGGGCCCAGGGGCGGATCAGAAGGTGCGGCCGAACCGATCGCGTCGGCCGGGGCGACCGAGTCGACCACGTCGGCCGGGGCGACCGGATCGGCTCAGCCCGCCGGTGCGACGGCCGATGCGGCCGGTGCCGCCGTCGGTGGTGACCAGGAGGGGCGCCGAGCGCGCGTCGTCCTCGTCGACGACCACCGGATGTTCCGCACGGGCGTCCAGGCGGAGATCGGCAGGACCGCGATCACCGGTGTCGAGGTCGTCGGCGAGGCCGCGGACGTCGACCAGGCGGTCACGGTCATCACGACGACGCGCCCCGAGGTCGTGCTCCTCGACGTGCACCTTCCGGGCGGCGGCGGGGTGGAAGTGCTGCGCCGCTGTGCTCCGTTGATGTCCGATGCCGAGAGCCCTGTGCGGTTCCTCGCGCTCTCCGTCTCGGATGCCGCCGAGGACGTGATCGGCGTCATCCGTGGCGGTGCCCGCGGCTATGTCACCAAGACGATCACCGGCACCGATCTGGTCGACTCCATCTTCCGTGTGCAGGACGGCGACGCGGTCTTCTCGCCGCGCCTCGCCGGTTTCGTCCTCGACGCGTTCGCGTCGACCGACGCGCCGCCGGTCGACGAGGACCTGGACCGCCTCACCCAGCGCGAGCGGGAGGTGCTGCGGCTCATCGCGCGCGGGTACGCGTACAAGGAGATCGCCAAGCAGCTCTTCATCTCCGTGAAGACGGTGGAGTCGCATGTGTCGGCGGTGCTGCGGAAGCTCCAGCTGTCCAACCGGCACGAGCTGACGCGGTGGGCGACGGCGCGGCGGCTGGTCTGACGGTCGGGCCGGCCGTGCTTTCGGCGACGGTCCGGCCCTGACTCAGCGGTGCGCGTCGTTCGCGGCGGGGGCGGGGCCCAACTTCCGTATCGCCCAGCGGTAGTGGCCCACCGCCTTGGTGATGCCGACGAGGCCCGTCAGCCACAGGATGAGGCCCGTGCCCATGCCGAGCACGACGTCGCCGTACGAGTCCCGTCCCGGTTCGGCGTAGGCGGCGGCCGCGAAGGACGCCCACAGGCCGACCGCACAGACGAGGAGGGACGAGAGGAGCCAGCAGAGGCTGAGCCCGGGGGAGCGGAGAGCGGAGTCGGATGCCGGGTGGCTGTCCAGCGCCAGCCAGCTTTCGGTGAGTTCGCGGGCCTTGCGGTCGCTGCGGATACCGACGAAGACGCCGATCACCGAGGGAACGAGAGCTCCGAGGCCCAGGACCGCGCAGAGCGGGCCCAGGACGAAGGCCATCGGATCGTCGTCCTCGATCATCTCGATCGGCACCGTCACAAGCGCCCAGCCGATGACGCAGCCGAGCGCGAGCAGCCAGAGCAGCAGGATCCGATGCATGCCCAGGCTCCGCCTGCGCAGCTCTTCGAGCGCCATGCCGCGGTCGTGCAGCAGCGCGTTCCGGTCCGGCCAGGTGCGCAGACAGGCGGGTGGCGGAGGCGGCGGCAGCGTACGGCGGGGCATGGCCCTGACAGTACCCGCGGGGCCGCGCGGGCCTTCGGGCCACCCGTGACCCCGCCCCCCCACCGAGACCGCTCACGCCACCCGGGCTGCCCCCGCGAACGGCATCTGGCTGATCGGGGCCAGGCGTACCGGTGCGCTCGGGTTCGGGGCGTGGACCATCTGGCCGTTGCCCACGTAGATCCCGACATGGCTGATGCCCTGGTAGAAGAAGACCAGGTCCCCGGGCCGGAGTTGAGAGCGCGGGATCCGTTGGCCCTCGTTGATCTGCGCGTACGTCGTGCGCGGCAGGGCGACCCCCGCGGACCGGTAGGCGGCCTGGGTCAGCCCCGAGCAGTCGAAGGCGTTGGGACCGGTGGCGCCCCATACGTAGGGGCTGCCGAGCGCCTTGTAGGCGTACGAGACAGCCGCTGAGGCGCGGGAGTCGGGGGCCTTGGCCGGGACGCCCAGGGAGCCGTCACGGCCCGCGGTGCGGGAGGCCCTGTCGCCGTCGCCGGTGAGCTTCGCGCGCTGCTCGGCGGTGAGCTGCGACAGGAGCCGCTTGGCCGCGTCGAGTTTTCCGGTGACGGTCTTCTTGTTCTTCCTCAGCTCCGCCTGACGGGACCTGAGGCCCACGAGTGTGTCGTCGGCCTCGCCGCGCAACTGGTCAATCTCCCGGAGCTGCTTCCGCACGCCGGTGACGGCCGCTGCCTGGCGGCTGTCCGCCCGGTCGGCGAGCGCGGCACGCTCGAGGTACTGGTCGGGGTCGGAGGAGAGCGCGAGCCGGACGGCCGGGTCGATGCCACCGGTGCGGTACTGCGCGGCGGCGATGGCACCGAGGCCTTCGCGCGCCGAGTTGAGCTTCTCCGTCTTGCGGGCCGCTTCGTCGCGCAGCTCGCCCAGGGACTTCTCGGCGCTCTCGGCCTTCTCCTTGGCGCCGTTGTACTTCTCTGTGGCGACCTCGGCCTCGCGGTAGAGCGCGTCGACCTTGGATTTCACCGCGGCCGGGGTGAGCCGTGGATCCGCGTGTCCTGTGCCGTCGAAGACGATGGCGGTGGCGGCCCCGGCGAGGGCGATGGTGGCGGCGGTACGGGCCGTATGGCCACTGAGCGAGCGCTGTTTGGGCTTGCGGTGCGCTGCCACGTAGGGGGCTCCTTAAGGTTCCGGCGGCGGCCCACACAGGGGGAGCGGACCGCCGCCGGATTCTCGGCGGTGGTGTCCGACTGCCGCCCCTGTTCGGAGCGGCGGTGGGGAGCCGGACACCTGACGAAGGACGCTAAACCTGACCGTCACGGGATGGTGACGGAATGTGCGCAACTGGCTGAAGTGTGCCGCCGGTGACCGAATGTGGCTGTGCGATCGGCCGGACCGGGCGCCCTTCCCTTAGGCGTGTGACCGATGCGGCGCTTGGGGCCCACCTGGCTACGGAGTGGTGATACGGCCCCGGCTAGGCTCCGGCTCATGGACGTTCTCACCCACCTCTTCGTCGGCCTGCACATCATCGGCATCGCCTCCCTCCTGGGCGGCTTCCTCACTCAGATGAAGCAGATGGGCGAGGGCGCGGCCCGCTTCAACCCGGCGATGCTGCACGGCGCGCTGACGATGCTGGTCACGGGCGTCGTCCTGGTGGGTCTCAACCAGGCGGACGACAACCCGGTCAACAACCTCAAGATCGGCATCAAGATGGCCGTGCTGATCGTGATCCTCGCGCTGGTCTACGTGAAGCGGGACGAGGAGAAGGTGGACAAGGGGATGTTCGGCGCCGTCGGCCTTCTGACCGTCGCGAACATCTTCATCGCGGTGCTGTGGACCTGATCCCGCCCCCCACTCACGGAGAACGGCCCTCCACGCGCGCGTGGAGGGCCGTCTTCTCGTGAGCGGGGGGCGGTGGTTACGCGGGCCGTACCACGCTGTGGATCGGCATGTAGTAGATCGACTCGGTGCGGACGTTCGCACCCGGCTTCGGGGCGTGGATCATCTTGCCGTTGCCGATGTAGATACCTACGTGGCTGATGTCGTCGTAGAAGAAGACCAGGTCACCGGGCTTGGCGTCGGCGGTCTTCACGGTCGTGCCGACCTTGACCTGGTCCCAGGTCGTGCGCGGCAGGGAGATCCCCGCGGCCTTCCACGCGTCCTGGGTGAGGCCGGAGCAGTCGTAGGAGTCGGGTCCTGTGGCGCCCCATACGTACGGTTTGCCGATCTGTGCCTCGGCGAAGTTGATGACCTTCGCTGCCTTCGCCGCGTACCCGCTGTCCGTGTTGCCGGAGCCGGAGCCCGAACCCGCGTCGGAACCGGAACCGGAGCCGGAACCGGTGTCCGGGGTCTCCTTGTTCTTCTCGCGTTCCTTCGCCGCGGCCTCTTCCGCCGCCTTGCGCTTGGCCTCCGCCTCCCGCTTGCGGGCCAGCTCGGCGGCCTTGCGCTTGGCCGCTTCTTCCTTCTTCTTCTCGATCGCCGCGAGCCGCGCCTTCTCCTCGGCCGTCAGCTTCGAGAGCATCGTGCGCGCCTGGCCCAGCTTCTTCTGGACGGTTCGCTTGCTCGTCTTGAGGTCGTCCCGCGAGTCGCTCAGCGTCTGAAGGCTCTTGGTGGCCTTCGTGCGCTGCTTCGTCGCCGCGGCCTGTTTCGTCTGGTAGTCGTCGACCGCCTTCTTCTGGCGCGCGGTCAGCCGGTCCGACAGATGGTTCTGGTCGAAGTACCCCTGCGGGTCGTCGGCGAGCATCATCGTGGCGGTCTCGGAGACGGCGCCGGTGCGGTACTGCGCCGCGGCGAACGCGCCCAGCTCCTGGCGGGCCTCGTTCAGCTTGTCGGTGCGCTGGGCCACATCGTCGAGAAGGGTGTCGACCTTCTCGCGCTGCTTGTCGGTGCGCTCCTTGGCCGAGTTGTACTTCTGTGTGGCCACACCCGCCTGGTGGTAGAGGTCGTCGACCTTCTTCTGGACCTCTTCGAGGCTGGGCTTCTGTGGTGCGGACGGTGCCGCCTGCGCGCTCTGTGACAGCAGGGCCACGGAGGTGAGGGCGGCCGTCGTGATGCCGATGGCGGGGGTGACGCGTAGGCCGGCAATGCGGGTCCGCGGCTTGCGGTGCGACGCCAAGGGAGGCGACTCCTTCCGTAGACCGCCTACCGGGTTAGCTGTCGGGTTCGGGCGGGTGGTTCCGGAAGGTTGCCCTACAGTCCCGTACTTCGTACGGGACCGATTCACCCCAAGTTCATCGTGGGTCCCCGGCTCCGAGGAGATCGAACTCGGCGGAGGCCACTCGTTCCCGGCGGGGTTCGCCGGTGGGAGTACGAGCAGCCCACGCAGCACGCTAGCCAACTCGTGTGGCTCGTGTGAAGGTTGATGTTCGATATGCCCGATACGTTTTCGTGACTTTACGAGGCTCTTGACGCGGACACGTCTTGCCGTGGCGGAGAGTGATCGGCCGCGGGCGGGGCGTAGGCGAGTGGACGTTCGTGAGTGGACGTGGCCGGAACCCGGAGCGGGTTGTCAGTGGGGCCGCCTAGACTCGGGAGGCGATGAGCAGCCTCTTTGATGACAGCTTCCTGGCGGACCTCAAGCCCTCGCGGGCTTCGGAGGAAGAGCCCCCGCCGCCGCCCGAGGACAGTGCTCCGGAGTCCGTTCCGGATGATCTGTTCGACGGGAAGTTCGACGCGCCCGCACCCCGGGACGCGCACTACCGCGACGGCGCCCCACGCCCCGTGCTGGACCCGGCGGCCCTGCTCGACGGTCTTAACGAGAACCAGCGCGCGGCCGTCGTGCACGCGGACTCCCCGCTGCTCATCGTCGCGGGCGCGGGCTCCGGCAAGACCCGGGTCCTCACGCACCGCATCGCGTATCTCCTGGCGGAGCGGCACGTGCACCCGGGGCAGATCCTGGCGATCACGTTCACGAACAAGGCCGCGGGCGAGATGAAGGAGCGCGTCGAGCAGCTCGTCGGGCCGCGGGCCAACGCGATGTGGGTGTCGACCTTCCACAGCGCGTGCGTGCGCATACTGCGCCGCGAGTCGAAGACGATCGGTTTCACCTCCTCCTTCTCGATCTACGATGCCGCCGACTCCAAGCGCCTGATGGCCCTGGTCTGCCGTGACCTGGACATCGACCCGAAGAAGTTCCCGCCGAAGTCCTTCAGCGCCAAGATCTCGAACCTGAAGAACGAACTGATCGACGAGGAGACCTTCGCAGGACAGGCCGCCGACGGCTTCGAGAAGACGCTCGCCCAGGCATACGCGATGTACCAGTCGCGGCTGCGCGAGGCGAACGCCCTCGACTTCGACGACCTGATCATGACGACGGTCAATATGTTCCGCGCGTTCCCGGACGTCGCCGAGCACTACCGCCGCCGCTTCCGGCACGTGATGGTCGACGAGTACCAGGACACCAACCACGCCCAGTACGCCCTCGTGCGCGAGCTGGTCGGCCCCTCCGGAGGCGAGGGGGACGACCCCGCCGAGCTGTGCGTCGTGGGTGACGCGGACCAGTCGATCTACGCCTTCCGCGGCGCCACGATCCGCAACATCCTCCAGTTCGAGGAGGACTACCCGAACGCGACGACGATCCTCCTGGAGCAGAACTACCGCTCCTCGCAGACGATCCTGACCGCGGCCAACGCCGTCATCGAACGCAACGAAAGCCGTCGCCCCAAGAATCTGTGGACCAACGCGGGCGCGGGCGCGGGCATCACCGGCTATGTCGCCGACACCGAGCACGACGAGGCACAGTTCGTCGCCGACGAGATCGACCGGCTCACCGACGCGGGCGACGCGAAGGCGGGCGACGTCGCGATCTTCTACCGGACGAACGCACAGTCCCGTGTCTTCGAAGAGATCTTCATCCGCGTCGGCCTGCCCTACAAGGTCGTCGGAGGCGTCCGCTTCTACGAGCGCAAGGAGGTCCGGGACGTCCTCGCGTATCTGCGGGTGCTCGCCAACCCGGAGGACTCCGTACCGCTGCGGCGCATTCTCAACGTACCCAAGCGGGGCATCGGCGATCGCGCGGAGGCGATGATCGACGCGCTCTCGCAGCGCGAGAAGATCTCCTTCCCGAAGGCGCTGCAGCGTGTCGACGAGGCGTACGGAATGGCGGCCCGCTCGGCGAACGCCGTCAAGCGCTTCAACGCGCTGATGGAGGAACTGCGGACCATCGTCGAGTCCGGTGCGGGCCCTGCCGTCGTCCTGGAGGCCGTGCTCGAACGGACCGGGTATCTCGCCGAGTTGCAGGCCTCGACCGACCCGCAGGACGAGACGCGCATCGAGAACCTCCAGGAACTCGCCGCCGTGGCACTTGAGTTCGAACACGACAGCGGTGGCGGCAGCGAGGATGGCGAAGACGGCGAAGGGGAGGCCGGAGGAGCGGCCGAAGGGGCGGCTGAGGACGAGGCTGAGGACGAGGCCGAGGGCGGAACCGGCGGCGCGGAAGAAGACGCGGGCGCGGGCACAAGCGTGTCGGGCACGCTCTCCGAGTTCCTCGAGCGGGTCGCGCTCGTCGCCGACTCGGACCAGATTCCCGACGAGGAGGACGACGGCTCCGGAGTCATCACGCTGATGACGCTGCACACAGCCAAGGGCCTCGAATTCCCGGTCGTCTTCCTGACCGGCATGGAGGACGGCGTCTTCCCGCACATGCGCTCCCTCGGCCAGGTCAAGGAGCTGGAGGAGGAGCGCCGCCTCGCGTACGTGGGCATCACGCGCGCGCGTGAACGGCTCTATCTGACGCGGGCCTCGATGCGCAGCGCCTGGGGGCAGCCCTCGTACAACCCTCCGTCGCGTTTCCTGGAGGAGATCCCGGAGGTCCACCTGGACTGGAAGCGGAAGGGTTCCGTAGGCGCGCCCGCTTCCTCAGGTCCCGCGGCCGGAATCGCCTCTTCCTTGTCGTCGTCGCGCTCGCGCACCGGGGGAGCGCAGGGTTTCGCCACGCGCCGCGCCTCGGAGAAGCCGGTGGTCGCGCTGGCGATCGGGGACCGGGTCACGCACGACCAGTTCGGCCTCGGGACCGTGGTCGGGGTGAAGGGCACGGGCGCGAACGCCGAGGCGACGGTGGACTTCGGAGAGCCCAAGCCGAAGCGGCTCCTGCTGCGGTACGCGCCGGTGGAGAAGCTGTAACGCGGGGGCGGCGGCCGGAGTTACGTCGGGTCGAGGTTGTGGCTGCGCAGCCACGGCAGCGGGTCGATCGCCGAGCCGCCGCCGGGGCGCACCTCGAAGTGCAGGTGCGGTCCCGTGGAGTTTCCGGAGTTTCCGGAGAAGGCGATAGGGTCGCCCGCCTTGACGGGGCCGCTGGAGACCTTGTGCGTGGAGAGGTGGCAGTACCACGTCTCCGTGCCGTCCTTGGCGGTCACGATCGCCATGTTGCCGTAGGCGCTGTTCCACTTCGTGGAGACGACGCCGTCGGTGGCGGCGAGCACCTCGGTGCCGTACGACACCGGGAAGTCGATCCCGGAGTGCGCGGACATCCAGTTGACGCCCGCCTGTCCGTAGTACGCGCTCAGACCGCGCTGCTTGACCGGCAGTGCGAACTTGGGGCGCAGACGCTCCTTGCGCGCGGCTTCCTCTACGGCTTTCTTCTCGGCGGCGACCTTCTCCGCCTTGAGGTCGATGCGCTCCTGGGTGCGGCTCGCGCGGTCGGCGAAGTCACCGGCGTCCGCCGAGAGGTTCGCCAACTGCGTGTCGAGCTTGTTGTTGGCGGCGGACGGCTGCACCGACGTGGGGTCCGGGGCCGATGCCGCCTGCGTCTCCTTGCCCTCGTCGCCTCCGAAGCCGCCCACGGAGGCGGCGGCGATACCGGCCACGCCCATCACGCAGGCGGACGGCACGGCGACGGTGAAGAGGGCGGAGCGCTTGGAGGGGGTGCGGCGGCGGGCCCGCGAGCGGGAGCCGTGCGAGCGGTCCATGACCGGCGGCTCGTCGGCACCGGCGGCGCCGTGACGGCTCGGCTCGACCGGACCGAGTGAATCGGCGGGAGCCTCGTCGGGCGTGAACTCGTGTTCAGCGGGACTCGGTTGGGCGTAGGCCCCGGAAGTCTGTGCCTCGGTGGCCTGTGCCGGGGAGGAGCAGGAATCGGAGGCGTAGGACCCGGTGTCGTAAGGCGAATGCTCGTACGTTTCGGGCGCCTCGTACGTGTCGGGCGCTCCGGGCGTGTCCTGGGCCTCGTACGTTCCGTGGGCCTCTTGCGTCCCGAGCGTCCCGTGTTCCTCCGGGATGCCGTACGTCTCGTGGGTCCCGGTGGCCCCGAACGTCATGTCCTGGGCGCCGGAGTTCCACGCGGTCGCGTCGTACGCGCCGGTGTCGAAGGCCTGCGTCTCCCACTGGCCGGTCTGCTGCGGCTGATTCCAGGCGCTCGCGTCCCGCCCCCAGACTCCGTCCGGGGGGACCCCCAGGGTGGTGTCGGGACCGGCCTGCGCCGGAATGTCGGCGGAGACGTGCTGATAACCGCCGGTCGACCACATGCCGGTGGTGTCGTAACCGCCGGTCTCGTACCCGCTGGTGTCGTACGCGGCCTGGTGTTGCGCGGCGTACGGGTCGTAGTTCAGCGTCTGCTGCGTCCCCGTCGTCGCCCACTGGCCGGTGTCGTACGAACTGCCGGGCATGTCGCCGAAGAGCGGGTCGGACGCGAAGCTTCCGGTGTCAGGACCGGCCGTCGCATAGCTGCCTGTGGTGTCGAAGCTTCCGGTGGAGTAGCCGTCGTAACCGGTATAGGCGCCGTGCTGAGTGCCCTGCTGGTCGTACGCCGCGTAGGGCGTGTAGTCGGCTGGTGCCGAGGCCGGGGGTGTTGAGCTCCCCGACGGGTGACGGTCGTTCACCAACTTCTCTTTCGCCTCGGCAGCAGGGGCAGAGCAGTGCGGTGACTGTACCCGGCGGTATGCAGGCGCGACAATCTTCGGCTGGTTTCGCGCTCTCAGGAAACGGGCATTCGGCCGTCTTTCGGGGGACTGCGGGCACAGCTTTGGCCCTGCGTTCGAGATCCGTTCGACAAAATTCCCGCTTCGCGGGGTGCGTGAGCTGCTCGGAGCTGTCCCTCAGGCCACCGTCAGTCCGTTCTCGACGCCCGTCGCGGGGGTACCCGGATCAGGCCGGTCGAGGGCTTGGCGGATTCCGGCGGCGACCGCGGGGTGCACGGGCAGGGCGAGATGACCGATACCGGAGACACGTACGTTCTGCGCGTTCAGGTCGGGATGGTTGACGCAGGCCGTTTCGAGGGGGGCCATCAGCTGATCCAGGTCGCTCCAGAAGCTCACGAAGCGGGTCCGACAGTCCGGCGCGGGCTCGCGCAGCTCCTCGATCACGTCCGAGCCGGGGCGCATCTGGCGCACGATCGGGTGCGCGTCGGCCAGCGGCACAACCCGCGTGCCCTCGTGCGGGGTACCGAGGGTGACCAGCGTGCGGACGCGGGCATCGCCGCCAAGGCGCTGTGCGTAATAGCGGGCTATCAGGCCGCCGAGGCTGTGCCCGACGATGTCCACCTGATGGTGGCCGGTGCGCTCGCAGATCTCCTCTATGTGGCGGCCGAGCAACTCCGCGGCGGTGCGGATGTCGCACGTGAGGGGGGAGTAGTTGAGGGACTCCACGTGCTGGCCGCCGTGCTGGGCCAGGGAGCGGCGCAGCAGGACGAAGACCGAGCGGTTGTCGATGAAGCCGTGCAGCAGGACGACCGGCGGCCGGCTCTCCGCGGGGAGCCGCGGGGCGTCGGGCGACGGCAGTTCGGCGGCGATCCTGCGTTCCTGGACGATGCCCGAGGGGTAGAGAAGGAGATGGCCGGCGAGGATCGCCACCTCGAGTGCGGTCGCTTTCAGCAGAGCCATGGAGAGCCCCGCCAGTCTGGCGGGCAGCAGAAGGCAGGGCGGGCGAAAGGGCAGGACCCTCGTAATGGTCATGGTCGACCTCCCGGTCGGCACGGGAGGGGACGGCTCTGTCCCCCGTGTGCCCGTAGTGGGGAGGCGTGGCGGAGGCCGTACGGCAGTGCGTGGTCGGCGCCGGTGGCGTCCTGCATGCCGGCGCGATCGCCGATGTGCCGCGTCACCACGGCGCGCGGCTGGTGGCGCGGTGGCGCGGCGACCTCGTTGCGGCTCCCCTTGCGCCGCCCCGGAAACGGTCCGTGGACCGCTGAATGCGGGGGTGGCGCGCAGCGAACGTGTCCCATCGTGTGATTTCCCCCTCGCTCTCCACCGTGAAACTGCCGGGTGCGAGATGCTGGAGATAACGTTCGTTCACTTCCCCTGCCGATGCGGCACGGGGTGCCAGTGCTTGGACAGATGGATATCGGTACATGGAGGCAGTGATGGGTGTGGCAGCCGGTCCGATCCGCGTGGTGGTGGCAAAACCGGGTCTCGACGGTCATGATCGCGGCGCGAAGGTGATCGCGAGGGCACTGCGTGACGCGGGGATGGAGGTCATCTACACCGGCCTGCATCAGACGCCCGAGCAGGTGGTGGACACCGCGATCCAGGAGGACGCCGACGCGATCGGTCTCTCCATCCTCTCCGGCGCCCACAACACACTTTTCGCCCGCGTGATCGAGCTCCTCAAGGAGCGCGACGCGGAGGACATCAAGGTCTTCGGCGGCGGCATCATCCCCGAGGCGGACATCGCGCCGCTCAAGGAGAAGGGCGTCGCGGAGATCTTCACTCCCGGGGCGACGACGGCATCGATCGTGGACTGGGTCCGGGCGAACGTCCGTCAGCCGGCAGGCACCTGACGGACACCGCGTCGCGGTGGAGGCGTCCGGCCTCCTTGGCTCCGGGGCGGTCGCGGTGGCGGTGGCGGTGGCGTCAGGCTGCCTTGTTCGCTTCGGGGCGGTGGCGTTCGGCCTTTCCCGCTCCAAGGTGATGGTGTCCGGCCTGACCACCCGCGCCAGGGCGGTGTCTCCTCGTTGGCTTCGTGCCGCGGTGGGGGCTGCCGGCCGCCTTCGCCTCATGGCGGGCGCCTCGGTGGGGACGCCGGTGGAACTGCCGGTGGGGGCAGCCGGGCGCCTCGGCTCCTCAGCGGGGTTGCCTAAGATGACGGCACCCCCGGATCTTCTGGCGCCGCACCCGATTCTCCCGGGTCCGCGCCCAACTCCGCACGCATCGCCGCGCGTAGACGCAACGTACTGACCAGGCGCTGGAACGCCTCCGACCAGTAGCCGCCCGCGCCGGGGGACGCGTCCTCCGGTTCGTCCGGTATCGCGGTCAGCAGGTCGAGACGGACCGCCTCCGCCGGGTCGAGGCAGCGCTCTGCCAGGCCCATCACTCCGCTGAAACTCCAGGGGTAACTCCCGGCGTCCCGTGCGATGTTCAGCGCATCCACCACAGCCCGGCCCAGCGGTTCCGACCAGGGCAGCGCGCACACGCCGAGCAACTGGAACGCCTCCGAGAGGCCGTGCGTCGCGATGAACCCCGCGACCCAGTCGGCCCGTTCCCCGGCGGGCAGCGCGGCGAGGAGCTTCGCGCGCTCGGCGAGCGACGCCGCGCCGGGCCCCGCCGCGTCGGGGGACGAGGGGGACCCGAGCAGCGCCCGGGACCACTCCGCGTCGCGCTGCCGCACCGCCGCGCGGCACCACGCGGCGTGCAACTCGCTCTGCCAGTCGTCGGCCACGGGCAGCGCCACGATCTCGACGGGGGTCCGGCCGCCGAGCCGCTGCGGCCAGGTGCCGAGCGGGGCGGCCTCCACCAACTGACCCAGCCACCAGGAACGCGCGCCCCGGCCGGCGGGCGGCTTCGGGGTGACGCCGTCACGCTCCATACCGGCGTCGCACTCGTGCGGCGCCTCGACCGTGAGCGTCGGCATGCTCTTCGTGCCCTGCGCGTGGTCGATGGCCACGCACGAGGCCGCGCGGTCCGCCATCCGGGCGGCGAGAGCGGATGAAGGTAGCGCGGAGAGGAGCTCGGCCGCCGTGGCGCGGACATTGCGGCTGCGGTCGGTGAGGGCTTGCTCCAGGAACGGCTCGTCGGCGTCGGACAGTTGGGTGCGCAGGGAATCGAGGAACATCAGGCGGTCCTCGGCCCGCTCCGTGCTCCAGGTGGCGGCGAGCAGGTCCCGCGCGGCGGCCGGGTCATGGGCACGCACCGCGCCGAGCAGTGCGACGCGTTCGGCGAACAGGCCCTCCTCCCAGAGCTGTTGCACCTGCGCGGTCTCCTCCGGTGCGGGCAGGGCCACCCCGCCGCCCGGAGTGGAGCGGAGCGCGAACTTCCAGTCCGGGTTGAGCCGCGCGAGCCACAGGGCGCGCGGGCCCGCGAAGGCGAGCGCCTGCGGCCGCAGGTCGGTGCGCCCGCGGGCCGCGTTCAGGAGGGCGGGAAGCAGCTCGGGCGGCGCCGCGAAGCCGCGGTCGTTGGCCAGTGCCAGCCATTGGGGCAGCAGTTCCATCAGGTCGGGCACCGCGCCCCGGCGTCCGCCGCTGCCCGCGCCGGGGTGGTCGGTGAGCAGCGTGGCGAGCCTCTGCCGTGCTGTGGGCGGCACCAGGGGCCTGGGGTCGTCGGCGACAGGCCCGGGAGGCGTCGCGGCGGGCGCGGGGCACAGACCGGCTCTGCGCCGGACGGTCTGCACGGCCGCCGCGTCCAGCAGGGCGGTCGGTGCGTCCTTTTCCTGGGTGCGTACGGGTGGTGTGCGGCGGTCGGTGCCGAGGAGCGCGGCGGTGACCAGGTCTTCCCAGGGGGTGACGGTCGCTTCAGTGAGTGCGGTGGTGGCGGTGGCAGCGGTGGTGGCGGTGGTGGCGGTCATGTTGACTCCCCTCTCGGGCGGATCTTCCGCGGATCCCTTGGATCCTTGGAAGATCCCTCGGCCCTTCGGCTGGATCTGCCGTCCTGGACCGGCAGTCCTGGACCGGCCGTCCTGGACCGGATCCGTCGGAGATCCCTGCGGTGCGCGTTGTGGTGCGCTGGTTGTGGTGCTCTGGTTTGTGGTGCGCTCAGTGCGCGTTGCGGTGCTGCGGGGTTTCGGTGGACCCCGCGGTGCACCGCGCGAACCCGGATCGGCTCCCGGAACGCATCAGTTCTCGCGGGGCGGTGGCGGTGCGACGGCGGTGAGGCGTGGTGGTCAGCACAAGGCCACCGCCTCTCCCACCCCGCGCGGCCAGGCCGTCAGAGGGGTGAAGCCCTCGTGACCACACTCGCCGAAGACCGTCACCGGAGCGCCTCCGGAGAGTGCCACCAGGCGCCACAGGCCCGCTCGGGCCGCCGCTGATGGGGTGATGGGCAGGGCCATGTCGCCGCCCGCGTCCGCCAGTTGCCAGCTGTCGAAGGCCGGGTCCGGGTGAGGGGTCGGTATCACTTCGCTCAGCGTCACCGGCCAGGAATCCAGCCAGGGGTCGTCCCGCAGCACCTCTCCGTAGCGTTTCGCGGCCTGGTCCGTCCCTACGCCCGACGGCCGGACCGTCGTCGGTACGGGAGCGCTGAACTGTTCGCCCAGGTCGGCCCGCAGCTGCCCCGCACCCGGATACGTGGTCAGCTCGGCGTCGAGCGCGAGGCCGAGCGGTAGGGCGAGCGCGGGTGCGCGGCCCGCGGCTCCGTACGACAGGAGCAGGGCCGTACGTCCCGACTCCGCGCCGTAGAGCCATATCCGGCGGGTGGTGAGCTTGCTGTCCGCCGTGTCGTACTGCGCGAGCACCAGCCAGCGGTCCCGCACCGGCCTGCCCTCCGCCGATGTGGGCAGGCCTATGCGGGAGCGGACCGTGGTCGCCAGGGCCTCCGGCAGTTGCTCGCGGTGCAGCCAGCCCTGGCCGAGGAGGTGGAGGAGCGCGCACTCCTCCAGCATCCGTATCGGCCAGCCGGGCCCGGAGGACGGAATGGCGCCCAACTCCCGCACGCGCGCGGCGAGCCCGGGTGCCTGCGCGTCCACCATGCGGGCCGCCGTCTCCTCCCACAGCGCGTACCCCGACTGTTCGGCGGAGGCCATGCCGCCCCGCAGCAGATCGGAGAGGCGCTGCTCCAGCTCCGTCACCCCCGCCGTGACCCGCTCGGCCCGCCGCTCCGCCCTGCGGCGCGCGGCCTCGGGGTCAGCGGTCGCCGAGCCCGGAGCCGCGTCCGAAGTCCGCTTCGTCTCCGTTCTTTCGCGACGCCCCACAAGCCACTCCTGCGCCCAGGCCGGTGGCTGTGCGTCCGGTGCCGAATCGTCCGGTGCCGAATCATCCGGCGCCGAATCGCCCGGCATCGGACCGAAAGGCTCCTCGCCACCCGCCCAGAGCAGCAGCAGCCCGAGCGCGTGCTTGCACGGGAACTTGCGGCTCGGACAACTGCACTTGTACGCCGGGCCCGCCGCGCCCGTGACGTCCGCGATGTCGACGACCGTCTGATACGGCTTGCTGCCACTTCCCTTGCACAGTCCCCACACCGTCCCCTCGCCCGAACTGCCTGCCTCCGACCATGGGCCGGCGACGCCGAGTCTGCTTCCCGCCTTGCGTGACGGGGCATCAGGCGCCAAGGCAAGGACCTGATCCGCCGTCCAGCGCACCCCCTGCTGAGTCATGTCTCCGACGGTAGGTCCCCCCACTGACAATCGATCTCGAACTGGATGTCTGTGCAGGTCAGTGGGGTGCGGGGGCTAATTGTCAGTGGCGTGGTGCACGGTTGGAATCACATCCGGGCCAGATGTGCCCGGACGAGTTGGAGGGGGATCGCTCCATGACCGTGTCCATCGGCTCGACGACCTCGACGGTGACCTCGACGACGACCGCGACGGCGACTTCGGCGACGGGTGAGGCGGAGGTGCTGCGTCCGCACGCCGAGCACGTTTTCGCCGCCGAACTGGCCGCGCTCGCCGCGCAGGACGACCGGCCCCGGCCCGCCCGCTGGCGGCTCTCCCCGTGGGCGGTCGCGACGTATCTGCTCGGTGGGACATTGCTCGACGGGACGGTGATCTCGCCGAAGTACGTGGGGCCGCGCCGCATCGTCGAGGTCGCCGTCACCACCCTCGCCACGGACCGTGCGCTGCTCCTGCTCGGCGTGCCCGGCACCGCGAAGACCTGGGTGTCCGAGCATCTGGCGGCTGCCGTGAGCGGAGACTCGACGCTGCTCGTGCAGGGCACGGCAGGGACGCCGGAGGAGGCGATCCGGTACGGCTGGAACTACGCGCAGCTGCTCGCGCACGGCCCCAGCCGCGACGCGCTCGTGCCCAGCCCCGTCATGCGGGCCATGTCCGACGGAATGACGGCGCGGATCGAGGAGCTGACCCGTATCCCCGCCGACGTACAGGACACGCTGATCACGATCCTGTCGGAAAAGACCCTCCCCATACCGGAGTTGGGGCAGGAGGTGCAGGCGGTCCGAGGCTTCAATCTGATCGCCACGGCCAACAACCGCGACCGCGGGGTCAACGACCTGTCGAGCGCGCTGCGCCGCCGATTCAACACCGTGGTCCTCCCTTTGCCGGAGAGCGCCGAGGCCGAGGTCGACATCGTCTCGCGCCGCGTCGACCAGATCGGGCGCTCGCTCGATCTGCCCGCCGGGCCGGAGGGGATCGACGAGATACGCCGCGTCGTCACCGTCTTCCGCGAGTTGCGGGACGGGGTCACGGCCGACGGCCGTACGAAGGTGAAGTCGCCGAGCGGCACGCTCTCGACGGCCGAGGCGATCTCCGTCGTGACCAACGGCCTCGCGCTGGCAGCCCACTTCGGGGACGGCGTACTGAGGCCGGGCGACGTCGCCGCGGGCATCCTCGGCGCGGTCGTCCGCGATCCGGCCGCGGACCGGGTGATCTGGCAGGAGTACCTGGAGGCGGTGGTCCGTGAGCGGGACGGCTGGAAGGACTTCTACCGCGCGTGCCGTGAGGTGAGCGTGTGATGGGTGTGGCTGTGACGGGTGCGGGTGCGGGTGCAGGTGCAGGTGCGGGTGCGGCTGTGACGGTGGCTGGTTCGTGGGAGAAGGGGAGGGGCGGACATGAGCGACTCGGTGCGGGGAGCGACTCGGGCTGGCGAGGGGCCGTTGCTGCTCGGGGTGCGGCATCACGGGCCTGGGTCTGCGCGTGCGGTGCGGGCAGCGCTTGAGGAAGGCGCGCCGCGTGTGGTCCTGATCGAGGGGCCGCCGGAGGCCGACGCGCTGGTGGCGCTCGCGGCGGACGAGGGGATGCGGCCGCCGGTCGCGCTCCTTGCGCACGTCGTGGACGAACCGGGCCGGTCGGCGTTCTGGCCGCTGGCCGAGTTCTCGCCGGAGTGGGTGGCGATCAAATGGGCCGCCGGGGCGGGAATTCCGGTCCGGTTCATCGATCTTCCGGCGGCGCATTCACTGGCGCGGGCGGAGGAGACGGAGGAGGTGCCGGACGGGGAGCCCGGGGCCCCCGGAGCTTCGGGGGACGCGGACGCGGTGCGGATCGATCCTCTTGCGGTGCTCGCGGAGACCGCCGGGTACGACGACCCCGAGCGGTGGTGGGAGGACGTCGTCGAGCACCGGGGCGGGGGTGGTGACGCGTTCGCGCCGTTCGAAGCCCTCGGAGAGGCCATGGGGGTGCTGCGCGAGGAGTACGGGACCGGTGGGCACGACCGTGACCTGGTGCGCGAGGCGTACATGCGGATCCAGGTGCGGGCGGCACAGCGGGAGTTCGGAGCGGACGGCGTCGCGGTCGTGTGCGGGGCCTGGCATGTGCCCGCGCTGCGGCAGAAGGTGACAGTGGCGGCCGACCGGGCGCTGCTCAAGGGGCTGCCCAAGGTGAAGGTCGACATGACCTGGGTGCCCTGGACGCACCGTCGGCTCTCACGGGCGAGTGGGTACGGGGCGGGTATCGCCTCGCCCGGCTGGTACGGGCATCTGTTCGGCGCGCCCGACCGCCCCGTCGAGCGCTGGCTGACCAAGGTCGCGCGGCTCCTTCGGGACGAGTACAGGCTCGTGTCGTCCGCGCATGTCATCGAGGCGGTACGGCTCGCGGAGACGCTCGCCGTGATGCGGGGGCGTCCGCTGCCGGGACTCACCGAGACGACGGACGCGATCCGGGCGGTGATGTGCGAGGGCTCCGACGTGCCGCTCTCCCTGGTGCACGACAAGCTCGTCGTCGGGGACGTGCTCGGGGAGGTGCCGGACTCCGCGCCGGCGGTGCCGTTGCAGCGCGATCTCACGCGGCTCCAGCGGAAGCTCCGGCTCAAACCGGAGGCTTTCGAGCGGGAGTTGGAGCTCGACCTGCGCAAGGAGACGGACGCGGCTCGCAGCAGGCTGCTGCATCGGCTCCGGCTGCTCGGGGTCGGCTGGGGCGAGCCCGTGGCGTCGCGGGGGAGCACGGGTACGTTCCGGGAGACCTGGCGACTGCGGTGGGAGCCGGAGCTCTCCGTGCGGGTGGCGGAGGCGGGGGTGTGGGGGACGACCGTGGTGTCGGCGGCCACCGCTCGGGCGGAGTCCGATGCCGTCGGGGCGAGCGCGCTGGCCGACGTCACCGCGCTGGCCGAGCGGTGTCTGCTGGCCGAGTTGCCGCAGGCGTTGCCGGTGGTGATGCGGGTCCTGGCGGACCGGGCGGCGCTGGATGCGGACGTCGGGCATCTGGCGCAGGCGTTGCCCGCGTTGGTGCGGTCGCTTCGGTACGGGGATGTGCGGGGCACGGACACCGCCGCGCTCGGCGAAGTGGCCGGGGGGCTTGCCGAGCGGGTGTTCGTCGGGCTGCCTCCTGCCTGTGCGGGGCTCGATCAGGATGCGGCGCTGGAGATGCGGGGGCATGTGGACGCGGTTCACCAGGCGGTGGGCTTGCTGGGGGAGTTGGGCGATGGACGTACGCCTGGCTCTGCGCCTACCTCTGCGCCTGCTCCTGTGCCTGCGGCTACCTCTGTGCCTGTGCCTGTGCCTGTGCCTGCGTCTGAGTCTGAGTCTGCGCCTGCCCGTGCCTCCGCCGCTGCCTCGACGTCCGCGTCTTCGGGGGAGGGGGCGGCTCGTATGCGGGGGCGGTGGTTCTCCGTGTTGAGGGTGTTGGGGGAGCGGGACAGTGTTGCCGGGGTGGTGCGGGGGCGGTGTGTGCGGATCTTGATGGACGGCGGGGAGTTGGCCGATGAGGAGGCCGCTCGATTCATGGGGTTGGCCCTGTCCCGGGGGACCGAACCCGCTGAAGCCGCCGCCTGGATCGAGGGGTTCGTGGGCGGTGGGTCCGGGGGTGGCATGTTGCTCGTGCACGACGAGCGGCTGCTCGGGCTTGTCGACGACTGGTTGAGCGGGGTTCCTGGCCGGGCCTTCACCGACGTGCTGCCTCTGCTGCGGCGCACCTTCTCGGCGTACGAACCGGGAGTGCGGCGGACTCTGGGCGAGCTGGTGAGACGTGGGCAGGCGGCGGGCGGAGGCGGCTCGGGTGTTGCCGACGGGATACCCGGCTTCGGGGCGGAGCTTGATGCTGAGCGCGCGGATGCCGTTCTGCCGGTGCTGAGTCTGTTGCTCGGGGCAGGGGCAGGGGCAGGGGCAGGGGCCGGGGTCAGGGGCGGGGGCAGGTCTGAGCCCGGAGCCGGGGCCGGGGCTTGGGTCGGGCTCGGTGGCGGTGGCGGTGGCGGTGGCGGTGGCGGTGGCGGTGATGGTGACGGTGACGGTGACGGTGACGAGCTTGTGGGGGTGGGCTGATGACGCAGGACATGACTGAGGGAGTGGCTCTGGGAGTCGATCTGGGAGCGGCGGGGGACGTGACTGCGGGCGGGAAAGCGGGCGCGGCGCAGGGCATGACAGTGCACGCGCAGGTGGGCGTTCCGGAGGACAGGGGGCCGGGTGCGAGGGCAGGGGTGACTGAAGGGGGGATGGCAGCAGTGCCTCAGAACATGACGGCAGCCGCAGCTCAGGACGGGGCAGTAGCCGCTGCTCAAGCCGGGTCGGCGATTGCGGCTCAGGGAGACCCGGGTGCCGAAGTCGCAGGCGGGCCAGCAGCTGTCGTTGATGTCCTGACGCGAGCTGCGACGCAAGCCGCGACGCGCGCCGCGACACAAACCGCGAGGCGAGCTGCGAAACAAGCCGCGACACAAGCCGCGAGGCGAGCTGCGACGCAAGCCGCGACGCGCTCCGCGACCCAAGCCGCGACACAAGCCGCGACGCGCTCCGGGGCGGTAGTCGGGAGCTCGGGGGCGGTAGTCGGGACGCGCTCGGGGGCGGTAGCCGGGACGCGCTCCGGGGCGGTAGCCGGGGCGGTAGCCGGTGTTCGGGCAGGGGCGGCAGCCGCGGCTCAGGTGGGAACAGGGCACGGCGGGGCCGGAGGAGCGGCGCAGGAGGTGGCCCCGGATGTGGCGTCGGGGCCAGTCCTGGATCCCGCGGAGGAGCGGCTGCGGAGGTGGCGGCTGGTGCTTGGTGGGGGCGCGGCGGACGGCACAGGGTGCGAGCTCGTCGGGCGGGACGCGGCGATGGACGGGGCGCTCGGTGCGTTGTACGGGGGAGGGGACGGGGGGAAGAAGGACCGGGGGCGGGACCGTTCGGCGGGGCTCGGTGCGTCCGCGCCGTCCGTGTCGCGCTGGCTCGGGGACATCCGGACGTACTTCCCCTCGTCCGTCGTCCAGCTCATGCAGCGCGACGCCATCGAGCGGCTCGGTCTCTCCACGCTGCTCCTGGAGCCAGAGATGCTGGAGGCCGTGGAGGCCGACGTGCATCTGGTGGGGACGCTTCTCTCCCTCAACAAGGCCATGCCGGAGACGACCAAGGAGACCGCGCGGGCCGTCGTGCGCAAGGTCGTCGAGGACCTGGAGAAGCGGCTCGCCACGCGGACCCGCGCCACTCTCACCGGCGCGCTCGACCGCAGCGCCCGCGTCAGCAGGCCGCGCCACCACGACATCGACTGGAACCGCACGATCGCCGTCAACCTCAAGAACTACCTGCCGGAGTACAAGACGATCGTGCCCGAGCGGCTCATCGGGTATGGGCGGGCGTCGCAGTCCGTGAAGAAGGAGGTCGTCCTCTGCATCGACCAGTCGGGTTCGATGGCGGCGTCCGTCGTCTACGCCTCGGTGTTCGGCGCCGTGCTCGGCTCGATGCGGTCGCTCAACACGCGGCTCGTCGTCTTCGACACGAATGTCGTCGACCTCACCGATCAGCTCGACGACCCGGTGGATGTCCTGTTCGGCACGCAGTTGGGAGGCGGGACCGACATCAACCGCGCGCTCGCGTACTGCCAGTCGCAGATCACCCGGCCCGCCGACACCATCGTCGTGCTCATCAGCGACCTCTACGAAGGGGGCATACGCAACGAGATGCTGAAGCGGGTCGCGGCGATGAAGGCGTCCGGGGTGCAGTTCGTGACGTTGCTCGCGCTCTCCGACGAGGGGACGCCCGCGTACGACCGAGAGCACGCGGCGGCGCTCTCGGCGCTGGACGCACCGGCCTTCGCATGCACCCCGGACCTCTTCCCCGAGGTGATGGCGGCGGCGATCGAGAAGCGCCCTCTTCCCATACCGGACACGAATCAACACCGGATATGAATCCACACCGGACACGAATCAACACCGGTATATGAATCCACACGGGATATGAGTACGCATCGGTAACGGCGTCACAGGAGCAAACGGAAGCAAATGGGAGTAAGTGAAGTGGTCCCTGTCACCACAGGGGCCGCCCTTCCCGCACCCGGATCCGCGATCTGTGACAGTCATCACCGCCCAAATGTGATCTGCGATTTAGGGACCTACGGCCCACGGCGATAACCTGCGAGACGGACATGCCGCGTACCGGACTCCGTCCTACGCCTCCCTTGTGACAGCGCAGTCACGTTGCCCTCCGCGGCACGCCCACGCAGACAGCTGACCACAAAGCAGCGAGATCGCAGCGAGATCACGGAAAAGGGACGGACGCGCGTGGACCTGTTCGAGTACCAGGCGAGGGACCTCTTCGCCAAGCACGGTGTACCGGTGCTGGCCGGTGAAGTCATCGACACGCCTGAGGCGGCGCGCGAGGCCACCGAGAAGCTGGGCGGCAAGTCGGTCGTCAAGGCACAGGTGAAGGTCGGTGGCCGCGGCAAGGCCGGCGGCGTGAAGCTGGCCGCCACCCCGGACGAGGCCGTCGCTCGCGCGACGGACATTCTCGGGATGGACATCAAGGGCCACACGGTCCACAAGGTGATGATCGCCGAGCTGTCCCCGGAGATCGAGGCGGAGTACTACGTCTCGTACCTCCTCGACCGCACCAACCGCACCTTCCTCGCCATGGCGTCGGTGCAGGGCGGCATGGACATCGAGGAGGTCGCGGAGAAGACTCCCGAGGCCCTCGCGAAGGTCCCGGTCAACGCCGTGGACGGCGTGGACATCGAGAAGGCCCGCGAGATCGTGGCCCAGGCGAAGTTCCCGGCCGAGGTGGCCGAGGGTGTCGCCGAGGCCATGGTGACCCTGTGGGACACCTTCGTCGCCGAGGACGCGCTCCTCGTCGAGGTCAACCCGCTGGTGAAGACCAAGGACGGCCGCATCCTGGCCCTTGACGGCAAGGTCTCGCTCGACGAGAACGCCGACTTCCGCCAGGCCGACCACGAGGCCCTCGAGGACAAGGACGCAGCCAACCCGCTCGAGGCTGCTGCCAAGGCCAAGAACCTCAACTACGTCAAGCTGGACGGCGAGGTCGGCATCATCGGCAACGGCGCGGGTCTCGTCATGAGCACCCTCGACGTCGTCGCGTACGCCGGTGAGGCGCACAACAACGTCAAGCCGGCCAACTTCCTCGACATCGGCGGCGGCGCTTCGGCCGAGGTCATGGCGAACGGCCTGGAGATCATCCTCGGCGACCCGGACGTCAAGTCCGTCTTCGTCAACGTCTTCGGTGGCATCACCGCGTGCGACGAGGTCGCCAACGGCATCGTCCAGGCGCTGGAGCTCCTCAAGTCCAAGGGCGAGGAAGTCACCAAGCCGCTGGTCGTCCGTCTCGACGGCAACAACGCGGAGCTGGGTCGCAAGATCCTGTCGGACGCCAACCACCCGCTCGTACAGCGCGTGGACACCATGGACGGCGCGGCCGACAAGGCCGCCGAGCTCGCGGCTGCGAAGTAAGGGACCAGGTCAGAACACCATGGCTATCTTCCTGACCAAGGACAGCAAGGTCATCGTCCAGGGCATGACCGGTGCCACGGGCATGAAGCACACCAAGCTCATGCTGGGCGACGGCACGAACATCGTCGGCGGCGTGAACCCGCGCAAGGCCGGCACGTCCGTCGACTTCGACGGCACCGAGGTACCGGTCTTCGGCTCCGTCGCCGAGGCGATGGAGAAGACGGGCGCCAACGTCTCCGTCCTCTTCGTGCCGCCGGCCTTCTCCAAGGCCGCCGTCGTCGAGGCGATCGACGCCGAGATCCCCCTCGCGGTCGTCATCACCGAGGGCATCGCCGTCCACGACTCAGCCGCCTTCTGGGCGTACGCGAAGTCGAAGGGCAACAAGACCCGCATCATCGGCCCGAACTGCCCCGGTCTCATCACCCCGGGCCAGTCGAACGCCGGCATCATCCCGGGCGACATCACGAAGCCGGGCCGCATCGGCCTGGTCTCGAAGTCCGGCACGCTGACGTACCAGATGATGTACGAGCTCCGTGACATCGGCTTCTCCTCGGCCGTCGGCATCGGTGGCGACCCCGTCATCGGTACGACGCACATCGACGCCCTCGAGGCGTTCGAGGCCGACCCCGAGACCGACCTGATCGTCATGATCGGCGAGATCGGCGGCGACGCCGAGGAGCGTGCGGCGGACTACATCAAGGCCAACGTGACGAAGCCGGTCGTCGGCTACGTCGCCGGCTTCACGGCGCCCGAGGGCAAGACCATGGGCCACGCCGGCGCCATCGTCTCCGGCTCCTCCGGTACCGCGCAGGCCAAGAAGGAGGCCCTTGAGGCCGCGGGCGTCAAGGTCGGCAAGACGCCGACCGAGACGGCCAAGCTCGCCCGGGCGATCCTGGCCGGCTGAAGCTTGACCTAGCTGTCGAAGGTGGGCCCGCATCTCTTGTGTGAGATGCGGGCCCACCTTTTTGTCCGGGGAGTGTCCGGGAAGTCTCCGGGGCCTATCCGGGCCTATCCGGGCCTATCCAGGCCTATCCAGGGTTTGTCCGGGGCTTGTCCGGGGTTTGCCTGTGGGCCGACTGTGGTTGCTCGCGTGGTTGCTCGCGCGGTTGCTCGCGCGGTTCCCCGTGCGGTTCCCCGCGCCCCTGAAGGACGAAGGGGCGCTCGTCATCTCGGCAGCGGCGTCAGCCTCTCCGGGCCGTTCGACAGGTCCTCGCGGAGCTTCTTGTGGAGGATCTGGTCCGCGTACGTGAGGCGGCCCGGACCCATCCTGGGCGGTACGCCGCTGATGGCCTTTCCGGGTGACTGGGGTGGCTCGTAGTGCGTGGGGGCCGTTCTGAGGGTGAGGGCCGTCGCGCCGACGATCAGCGCGGTGAAGGCGATCGCCGCCCGGGTCCAGAAGCGGGCGCGGTGTTCGCTCCCGGTGCGTACCCGGCCCGCGTTCGGGGACCGCAGCTTCTCCGCCCCGCACAGTTCGCCGAGGCGCTGGTGCAGGGCGTCGGGTGTCGCCGCCAGTTCGGGGAGCCGCTCGGTGATCGTCTCGCGGGCGTGCAGCAGTCGGCTGGCCGCCGCGGGAGTGCTCGCCTCCGTCTCGGCCGCGGTCTCGGGCAGGTCGAGCCCGACGCCGTCGTAGAGCAGCAGGGTGCGGCGCTGCGCGGGCGGCAGGCTCATCAGTACGTTGAGGAACGCGCGGTCGTCCAGCGCGGCGGGCGGGGCGTCCGGGTGCCGGTGGGCGGGGCGCAGGCGGTGCCAGGGGGACATCGCGTATTCGTACGCCGCCGCGCGCACCCAGCCCGCGGGGTCGCGGTCGACGGCGACCTCGGGCCAGCGCTGCCAGGCGAGCTGGAAGGCGCGCTCCACGGATTCCTGGGCGAGGGTGCGGCGGCCGGTGAGCAGGTAGGTCTGGCGTACGAGGCCGGGGGCGCAGGCCGAGCAGAGCGCGTCGAAGGCCTCGGCGGGGGTTGCCCCGGCGATGGACTCCGGCGCCCTTGCCCCCTCCACGGCCTCCTCCCCCTCCACGGCCTCCTGTCCCTGTCTCTGGCCCTGTCCCTGCCCCTGTCCCGGTTTCGGTTTCGGCTCGGCCAGAGCGACGGCCGTCGTCGCCCGCATCACCGGCTCGGGCCGCGTGTGGCCGTTTATCGCGGCGCCCACCGGGATCCGCGATGGAGACTTGCCGCCCTTGGTGTCCTCGACCGGCGGCTGCGGCAGGTTCTGGGCCCAGCTGGTGCGCCGCGCGGAGCGCTTGCCCGGCTTGCCCGCGACGGTCTGTTCGTTCGCGAGTTCGGCGAGCAGCCTCGTGTAGACCTCACGTCTGCGGCCGCGCGGCGCCGAGCGGCCCGACTCCCAGGAGCGGACCGTCTCCCGGGTGACGCCCACCCGGGCCGCGATCTCGGCCTGGCTCAGGGACTTCGCCTCGCGCAGGCGTCGCCGTTCCTTGGGGGACGGCAACGGTGTGGCATGGCTCTGGGTCATGTCGGACTCTCCGCGCCGTGGGCCGTGGGCCTTCGTGCGGCGGGTAGCCGGGCGTGACTGATCCGTCGTACGAAAAAGTACATAAACATATATTGAGCGACACATCCGGTATTCGCCTGTTACGAGGAGAAAGCGCGTGTCGTTGGGAGCATGGCGACGTGACTCATATCACCGACCGCAGCTCACCGTTGCCGCCCCTCAAGCCGCTGATCGAGCGGGTGCGCGACCGTCGGCCCGGCCTTGCGACGTGCCTGTTCGGAGGGGCCGTGGCGGCCGGGCTCGGGCTCGGCTCGATCGCCGTCCTGGTGATGGTCCTCTGGATCAGCTCGCCCTATCCGGACAGCGGGCCCAGCGGGGCGCTGCATGTCGCCGCCGCGGTCTGGCTCATCGCCCACGGCACGGAGCTGATCAGGACCGACACGCTCTCCGGGGCGTCGGCGCCGCTCGGCGTCACGCCCTTGCTCCTGATGGTGCTTCCGGGCTGGCTGGCGCATCGGGCGGCGCGGGTCGCGGCGGATCCGCAGGAGCGGGGGATGGCGCCGCGTACCGCGTGGTGCGGGGTGGTCGGCGGCTATCTGCTGATCGGCGCCGCCGCGACGCTGTACGCGGCCGGGGGTGAGCTGCGGCCGTCGTGGCCGAGCGCCGCCCTGCACATGCCGGCGCTCGTGGGGGGCGCGGCGGCGGTGGGGGTCTGGACGGCGCTCGAACGGCCCGGGAGCCCGCTGCCGGGCGTGGTGCGGGCGGGCCTTCGTGCGCTGCCCGCGCGGGTACGTCCCTTCTTCGTACGCCGATACATCCGCGCCGTCACGAGGGCCGCGGCGGCCGGGGTGCTGGTCCTTGTCGGCGGCGGAGCGCTCCTTGTCGCGGCGTCCCTCGTACTGCACGGCGGTCTTGCGAAGGCGTCGTTCGCGCAGGTCACGGACGTGTGGTCGGGACGCTTCGCGGTGCTGCTGCTC
The DNA here is from genome assembly GCF_042881845.1 of Streptomyces sp. NPDC058257. Classification (NCBI taxonomy): domain Bacteria; kingdom Bacillati; phylum Actinomycetota; class Actinomycetes; order Kitasatosporales; family Streptomycetaceae; genus Streptomyces; species Streptomyces sp. NPDC058257. The sequence goes on along the minus strand of NZ_JBHVXJ010000003.1, from coordinate 637,263 downwards.
GCCATGGCGCTGGTGCCGAACGCGGCGGTGTGGGGCGCCGCGTACAGCCTCGGCCCCGGGTTCGCGCTCGGCACGGGGAGTGTGGCGGGCCCGCTCGCCGTGAGCGCGGGGCCGATGCTGCCGGCGTTCCCGTTGCTCGCCGCGGTGCCGGGGGACGGGCCGGGGTCGCCTCTGACGTGGGCGGCGGGAGCGGTGCCCGCGGGGGCGGGTATCGCGGTCGCCTGGTTCACGGCGGGGGCGGCGGCGCCCGCCTCCGGGAAGCGCGACGGGGCGTGGTCACGGGGGCGGACGGCGCTGGTCGCGGTGGTGGCGGCGGCGCTGTGCGGGGTGGCCATGGCGGGGCTCGCGGCGCTGGCGGGCGGTCCGATGGGCGTGGCCGTCCTGGCCGAGTTCGGGCCGGTGTGGTGGCAGACGGGGGCGGCGGCGCTGGGCTGGACGGCGGCGCTGGGGGTGCCGTTCGCCCTGCTGGGACGGGCCTGGCGCTTGCGGACGCGCCGGACCGCGGCACGCGGGACTACCGGGACCGCACCGGGCGAGGCCGCGTCACGCGAAACCACACCGCGCGAGGCCGCGTCACGCGGGACCGCACCGGGCGAGGCCGCACCGCGCGAAACCACACCGCGCGAGGCCACACCACGCGGGACCGCGCCCGACGAAACCGCGCCCGACGAGACCACCCCGCGCCGGACCTGGCTCAGGCTGCCGAGACCACGCGTCCCGCAGCTACGCATCCCGCAGCTACTACGTGTCCCGCAGCTACATGTCCCGCACCTGCGCGTCCCCCGCCTGCGCCTCCCCCACCTGCGCGCCCCGCGCCTACGCCTTCCCCAGTTCTCCCGCCGCCGCCAGAGTCCACCGCCTCCGGAGCCGCCGACTCCGGCCTCGGATCCGTTCGAGCCGTACGACTTCCTGCCGCGCACACCGGCGGTGGACACGGCGGACTGGGGTATGGCGGACTGGTACGACGACGCGTCCCGCGAGGCGCGCTGGGCGGCGCTGAGGGACGCGAGCAAAGAGGAGCGCCCGCCGACGCCTTGAGCGGGGCGGGCGGTCCTGAGGGACGAGGCTGACGAGGAGCGCCCGCCACGGCGCCTGATGGGGTGGGGCGGGACGGAGCCCAAGGAGGCCCCGCCACCCCCCCAACGTCAGTCCTGCTCACCCAGCAGTGGCCGCAGCTGCTTCGGCAGAAGATCGTTGCACTCCTGCTGCGACTGGGTCGTGAGCGCGTCGCTGGCGCACGTGTAGTAGTCGCTGTACACCAGCTGCGCCGCGAACGTCGCCGCCACCATCGCCAGGGCGAGCGACGCCGTCACCAGGCCGCTGATCGCCGCCGTCCTCTGCGGCTTGGCGCTGGTGAGGTCGGCCGCGGGCTGCTGTGCGGCAGGCGCCGTCGGGTCCGCCTCCTTCGGCTTGGCCCGCAGCGCGCTGATGCCCCAGTTCAGCGCGAGCGCGCCCAGGAGCAGGGCGACGGACCGCCAGCCGAAGAGCGCGAAGAAGAAGGCCCACATGCCGGAGAGCAGGGCGTACCGAGCGCGGCGCTGGGCCGGGTCGGTCGGGTCCCAGCGCATGCCGCTGCCGGATCCGGAGCCGGATCCGGCGGGACCGTCGGGCCCCTGCCCCCCGCCCGCGCCCTGCTGGCCGGGTCGCTCGCCGAAGCCGCCGCCCTGGGCGCGCCCGGGCTGCCGGTCGCTCCACTGGCTGCCCCAGGGGGAGTGGCCCTGGTCGTCGGAGCCTTCGCCGCCATTGCCGGGGCGGGGCCGCCACGGCTTGTCCGGCGCCCCCTCCGGCGGCGGCGCGAAGGGATTGTCGTCCTTCTTCCCGGAGCTGCCCGAGCCGGACGAGCCGGACGAGCCGGACGAGCTGCCCGAGCCGGAAGAGTCAGAGGAGCCAGAGGAGTCAGAAGAGTCGGAGGAACCGGAAGAGTCGGAGCTCCCGGAGTCCTGGGAGTCCTGCGGCGGGGACGACGGGCGGCCGTCGCGCAGCAGCGTCGAGCCGCGCTCCCCTCCGTGCGTCAACCCGAACGCGAAGGACAGCGGGAGGCGGAGGCTACGGTCCGGCATCAGGTGTGCGTCTTCCCCTTGGTCGAGCGAACTTTGGTCGAGCGAGCTTCTGAACGAAGTCCCGAACGAAGTCCCGAACGAAGTCCCGAACGGAGCCCCGAGCGGAGCCCCGAACGGTGTTCTGGACGGTAGGACGTCATGTGACGTCTTGGTGCAGACGCTACCTTCCGGCCGCGCCCCCGTCCCGTGAGGGGCCGCACCGTGTGCCGGTATCGTTGCTGACGGTCGGCGGCTTCGTAGAGTTCCCCTATCGCGGGAGATGAAGCTTTCGTACGACCGTACAAAGACGCACCTCCCGAGAAAGGGCCCCGCTGTGGCCAAGAGCCCTGTGGCCAAGCGCCTCGTCGTGCTGGTCTCCGGATCAGGTACGAATCTGCAGGCTCTGCTCGACAAGATCGCGACGGACGGGGCGGCGGGATACGGCGCCGAGATCGTCGCGGTCGGCGCCGACCGCGACGGCATCGTCGGGCTCGAGCGTGCCGAGAGCGCCGGGATTCCCACCTTCGTCTGCCGGGTGAAGGACCACGCGACGCGTGACGAGTGGGATGCGGCTCTGGCCGAGGCCACCGCCTCGTACGAGCCCGATCTGGTCGTGTCGGCCGGGTTCATGAAGATCGTGGGGAAGCGATTCCTCGCACGGTTCGGCGGCCGGTTCGTCAATACGCACCCCGCCCTGCTGCCCAGTTTCCCGGGGGCCCACGGTGTGCGCGACGCGCTCGCGTACGGCGCGAAGGTCACGGGATGCACCGTCCACTTCGTCGACGACGGCGTCGACACCGGCCCGATCATCGCCCAGGGCGTGGTCCCGGTCGGGGATGAGGACGACGAGAGCGCTCTGCACGAGCGCATCAAGGAAGTCGAGCGAAGGCTGCTCGTCGATGTCGTGGGGCGTCTGGCCCGTAACGGCTACCGCATTGAGGGACGAAAGGTACTTATCCCGTGACCGCCGAAGGTACGCACGGTTCGCAGCGCCCCATCAAGCGCGCGCTCATCAGCGTCTATGACAAGACCGGGCTCGAGGAGCTCGCGCGCGGGCTGCACGAGGCCGGCGTCGAGCTCGTCTCGACCGGTTCGACCGCCGCGAAGATCGCCGCCGCCGGGGTGCCCGTCACCAAGGTCGAGGAGCTCACCGGATTCCCCGAGTGCCTGGACGGCCGGGTCAAGACGCTGCACCCGCGCGTGCACGCCGGGATCCTCGCCGACCTGCGCCTGGAGGACCACCGGCGTCAGCTCGCCGACCTCGGCATCGAGCCGTTCCAGCTGGTCGTCGTGAACCTCTACCCCTTCAAGGCGACCGTCGCGTCGGGCGCGACGCCCGACGAGTGCGTGGAGCAGATCGACATCGGCGGCCCCTCGATGGTCCGCGCCGCCGCCAAGAACCACCCCTCGGTGTCGGTCGTCACGAGCCCCGCCCGGTACGCCGACGTGATCGCCGCCGTCCGTACCGGCGGTTTCGATCTGACCGCACGCAAGCGCCTGGCCGCCGAAGCGTTCCGCCACACCGCCGAGTACGACCTCGCGGTCGCCTCGTGGTTCGCGGACGCCCGCGGCGGAGCCGCTGATGAGCACAGCGCGGCGGACGACAGCTCGGCCTTCCCCGAGTTCATCGGCAGCGCGTACGCGCGCAAGAACGTCCTGCGCTACGGCGAGAACCCGCACCAGGGCGCCGCCCTCTACGTCGACGGCAGCGGAGGCCTCGCCGAGGCCGAGCAGCTGCACGGCAAGGAGATGTCGTACAACAACTACACGGACACGGACGCCGCGCGCCGTGCCGCGTACGACCACGACGACCCCTGCGTCGCGATCATCAAGCACGCCAACCCCTGCGGCATCGCGATCGGCGCGAACGTCGCCGAGGCGCACCGCAAGGCGCACGCCTGCGACCCGCTCTCCGCGTTCGGCGGCGTGATCGCCGTCAACCGCCCGGTCTCCAAGGAGATGGCCGAGCAGGTCGCCGACATCTTCACCGAGGTCATCGTCGCGCCCGAGTACGAGGACGGCGCTCTCGAAGTCCTCACGAAGAAGAAGAACATCCGTGTCCTGCGCGCCCACGCGGCCCCGTCCAAGACGGTCGCCGGCGACTGGGAACGCAAGGAGATCGACGGCGGCGCGCTCCTCCAGGTCACCGACCGCCTCCAGGCCGACGGCGACAACCCCGCCAACTGGACGCTCGCCACGGGTGAGGCCCTGAACGCGGGCGAGCTCGCCGAACTCGCCTTCGCCTGGAAGGCGTCGCGCGCGGTGAAGTCCAACGCGATCCTGCTCGCCAAGGACGGCGCCTCGGTCGGCGTCGGCATGGGGCAGGTCAACCGCGTCGACTCCGCGAAGCTCGCGGTCGAGCGGGCGGGCGAGGAGCGGGCGCACGGCGCGTACGCCGCCTCTGACGCGTTCTTCCCGTTCCCCGACGGCCTGGAGATCCTCACGGCCGCGGGCGTCAAGGCCGTGGTGCAGCCGGGCGGTTCGGTCCGTGACGAGCTGGTCGTCGAGGCCGCGAAGAAGGCGGGCGTGACGATGTACTTCACGGGTACGCGGCACTTCTTCCACTGACGCTCGGCTCGACCCCGCCGAACAACCAACGGGCCGTGCCCCCTCGGAAGAGGGGGCACGGCCCGTTGGGGTTCTTCCCGCCTCAGTAGCGGGGGCGGTTGAACCACGCGGTGCCGCTCGGCACGACCGGGGCGAGCGTGATGATGACGGCGAAGACAACCCAGATCAGCGGGCCGATGATCGCGGTGGCAAAGCCGGTGTCCAAGCCGACGAAGAGGTAGATCAGGCCGACGACACCGCCCAGCGCGCCGTAGATGACCGTAGTGATCCGGACGCCCTGGCCGCCACGGCTGAACTTCACGCCCAGCGTGATCGACAGGGCGGCGAACGCCGCGGCCACAAGGGCGAAAACCACGAACAGGCCGGTGGCCGCGTCACCGAAATCACTGCTGCTGGAGAAGCCGAGGTCATCGGCGCTGTCCGAGACGTCGTTGGCGACCGCGGCGCCGTAGAGGAACCCGATCGCGCCGAGGATCTGCACCGCCGAGATCAGGAACAGGAAGACGCGCGCGGTGACCAGGAGCCCCGGCATCGACTGCTGCATCATGTTGCCGCCCGGGTAGCCGGGGTAAGCCGGCTGCTGCGGGTAGCCGTAGCCCTGCTGCGGCGGGACGCCGGGCGGCGGCGCCTGGGGGTAGCCGTACCCGGGAGCGGCCGGGGGCTGCTGACCCTGCGGCGGACCGTAGGGGTTGTTCGGGTCGCCGTAACTCATGGCGGTCTTCCTCCGTCGGGTAATGCGGGGACGACGCGGCACATCACGGAGGAAAGTTCTACAGATGCGGTCCGTCCCCCCGACACTGCCCGCGGCACTGTGTCGCATATCGTTCTTTAGGCCAAGCTTATTTGTCCAGCCGCATGGCGTATGCGTTGTGCAAGTGCAACAGAGCTGGTCAGGTCTCGGGACACAGCTGAGACACAGCCGGGCCGCGGCGGTGCCCTGATTGGTACCGGGCGGGCCTCATCCGGGAAGATGGGGTCATGACCGCCCAGATTCTCGATGGCAAGGCCACCGCAGCCGCGATCAAGTCCGAACTGACCGCCCGCGTGGCGGCCCTGAAGGAGAGGGGCCTCACGCCCGGCCTCGGGACTGTTCTGGTCGGTGACGACCCGGGCAGCCAGAAGTACGTCGCCGGCAAGCACCGCGACTGCGCGCAGGTCGGCATCGCCTCCATCCAGCGTGAACTGCCCGCCACCGCGACGCAGGACGAGATCGAGGCCGTCGTCCGCGAGCTCAACGACGACCCCGCCTGCACCGGCTACATCGTGCAGCTCCCGCTGCCCAAGGGCATCGACGAGAACCGCGTCCTCGAACTCATGGATCCGGCCAAGGACGCCGACGGCCTGCACCCGATGAACCTCGGCCGCCTCGTCCTGAACGAGCCCGCGCCGCTGCCCTGCACGCCGTTCGGCATCATCACGCTGCTGCGTCAGTACGGCGTGGAGATCAACGGCGCCGAGGTCGTGGTCGTCGGCCGCGGTGTGACGATCGGCCGCTCGATGCCGCTCCTGCTCACCCGCCGCTCGGAGAACGCGACGGTGACGCAGTGCCACACCGGTACGCGCGACCTGTCCACGCACTTGAAGCAGGCCGACATCATCGTGGCCGCCGCGGGCGTACCGCACCTGATCAAGCCCGAGGACGTGAAGCCGGGCGCCGCGATCCTGGACGTCGGCGTCTCGCGCGACGAGACCGGCAAGATCGTCGGCGATGTGCACCCGGGCGTCCGCGAGGTCGCCGGGTGGATCTCGCCGAACCCCGGCGGCGTCGGCCCGATGACGCGCGCGCAGCTGCTCGTCAACGTCGTCGAGGCTGCCGAGCGCGCCGCGACCGCTGCCGCGAGCTGAACCGGGAAAGGGTGAGCCCATGAGCGCAGAACCTGACCAGGAGGCATCGCGGGCCGACGTCGACGCCGACGTCGAGGTCGACGCCACGGACGCCGGGGAGGACGCCGTGGCCGTGGCGGACACCGAGGCCAAGGGCCACGTCAGCGCACCCGGCCCCGACGGGCCGAAGAAGACCACGCGGCGCTTTCCTCTCCTGACCCGGGACACCGCGCGTCCCGAGGGCGGCGGCCGGGCCGCGGCAGGTGACGCCCCCGCGCCCGCCCGCCAGTGGCCGCTGCTCAGCGTGCTCTCGACGGTGGGGCTCGGGCTGCTGCTCACCGCCTTCGACGTGTTCCGGGTCGGCACGATACTGATCGGCGTGGCGCTGATCGGTGGCGCCGTCATGCGGTGGGGGCTGCCCAGCGTCGGCATGCTCGCGGTGCGTTCGCGCTTCACGGACATGGTCACGTACGGCGTCCTCGGCGTCGCGATCGTGCTGCTCGCGCTGATGGCGCAGCCGGGGCCTTGGCTGCAGATCCCGTTCCTCAGCGAGACCCTGCATCGGACGATCACCACCTAGCGGTGGCGGTGCGTACGACGTGGCAGGCGGCCCGTCCTCTCCCCCGGGGAGGGCGGGCCGCCGTCGTGGTGCTGGTACGAGACGTTACGGCGGCGGGGGTGGGGAAGTCGTCCCGTGCCGGGTTGAGGTTCGGGTACCTCTGGCGGCGTACGCCCGCGGTCCCTGCGACTTCCGCGGTACCGCCGTAGTTTGACGTTCCGGTGCCCGCACGGGGCTACGCTGCCGCGATGCGGATCCGCCCCCTCGTCGCCGACACGTCGATCGCGGTAGCCCTGACCACGGTCGCCGTGCTCCTCGGGCAGGAGTCGGCACGGCAGGGCTGGCCCCAACTGGACGTACGGGGCTATGTGTTGGTGGCGCTCGCCAACGTGCCGGTCGTGTTCCGGTCCCGGGCCCCGCTCGCTGTCCTGCTCCTGGTGCACCTGGCATGGGCCGCGTATGTCACCGTCGGCTACTGGCCCGTCGTGAACACCTTCGCGCCCATGCTCACCGTCTACACCGTCACGGCCCTGCGGCCCGCCCGCGTCTCCGTTCCCTGTGCCGCCCTGATGAGTGCCGTCTGGATCTACGCGGGCGTGGTGAGCGATGGGGCGGCGATGGCGTCCGTGGTCGCGCAGGCCGTCGGCTTCCCCCTGGTGATCTGGCGTTTCGGGTACGTCGCCGGCCGGTCCGCCGAACTGGCCAGGCAGCTCAAGCGCGAGCAGGACGAGCGGGCGCGACGCGAGGTGGCCGAGGAACGCGGGCGCATCGCACGGGAGTTGCACGACGTCGTCGCCCACCACATGTCGGTGATATCCGTGCAGGCGGGTCTCGCGAAGTTCGTCTTCACCTCGGATCCGGCCACCGCCCACGCCGCGCTCTCCACCATCTCCGGCACCAGCGGAGAGGCCCTTGAGGAGTTGCGCCGCATGCTGCGGGTGCTGCGCGCACAGGAGGAGGGCGACGACGCGCCCGACGCCCCGATGCCGGGGCTCGCGCGGCTCGGCGAGATGGTCGAGCGGGTCCGGGCCGGGGGAGTCGCCGTCGGCCTGCGCGTCGAGGGGACGCCGCGGCAGCTCGCGCCCGGGGTCGAGCTCTGCGCGTACCGCGTGGTCCAGGAGGCCCTGACCAACGTACTGAAGCATGCGCCAGGGTCCGGCACGGCGGTCGAACTGCGGTATCAGCCGCACCATGTGACGGTCTCGGTCACCAATGACGGAGAGGGGGTGGTTCCGGACAGAGTGGGCACAGGGAGCGGCCATGGGTTGATTGGGATGCGGGAGCGGGCCAAGCTCTACGGCGGGACGGTCAGCATCGGCCCGCTGAGCGAGGGAGGGTTCGCCGTGCGCCTGACCCTGCCGACCTCCGCGCAGGCCGCACCGCAGGGGGACGACGCGACTTAAAATGACCAGGGTGCTCGTGGTCGACGACCAGTTCCTCATCCGGGCAGGCCTCGTGGGGCTGCTGCGTGCCGCGCCCGGCATCGAGGTCGTCGGTGAGGCGGGTGACGGGGCGGAAGCCGTCGCGCTCGCCGCGACGACCCGGCCCGATGTGATCCTGATGGACATCCGCATGCCCGGCATGAGCGGCATCGTGGCCACCGAGAAGATCCTCGCCGGCGCGCCCGAACCGGCGCCGCGCGTCCTGGTCCTCACCACGTTCGATCTCGACGAGTACGTGTACGGGGCGCTGCGGGCCGGAGCGTCGGGCTTCCTGCTCAAGGACTCCGGGCCCGAGCGCCTGCTCGCCGCGGTGGCCGCCGTCGGCGGCGGCGACGCGCTCTTCGCGCCCAGTGTCACCTGCCGCCTCGTCGAGGCCTTCGCCCGGCAGTCCGGGACCGGGACCGGGACCGGGACTGGACCCGGGTCCGGGTCCGGGTCCGGGACCGGTGGCTCGGCCAAACCGCCGCCCGACCTGAAGGCGTTGACCCTGCGCGAGGTCGAGGTCCTGAAGCTGATCGCCACGGGCCTGTCCAACGCGGACATCGCCGATCACCTGTACATCAGCGAGGCCACCGTCAAGACCCACCTCAACCGCACGATGACCAAACTCGACCTGGGCAGCAGGGCGCAGGCGGTGGTGGTGGCGTACGAGACGGGCCTCGTCACGCCGGGCGGCGGCGGTCGCTGAGGGGACGGCGGGTCCCCAACACGGCGGGCCCCCAGAAGCGGCAATGAACACGGCGGGCCCCAGAAGCGGAAGAGAAGACGGCGCCCGTCCTCTCCCCCGTGGGAGGACGAGCGCCGCCGGTCTGGCGGGGAGGCCGCCGTTCCAACGGAATCCAGCGTCGTGCCCTTACTAATTCCATACAAGGGCTGCCTTGCCCCTGTGGCACGGAGGTGACCATTCCGCCACGGTGTTCGCGGCCCGCAACAGAAGGCGCCTCCGTGGAGGGCGTTTCGTGGACCCGCTGCGACCGCCGCGGGGTATTTCGCAGAAGGGCTGACGCGTGCGATCGGGACGCTGTAGGACGTCCCGGTTCGCTACCTGGGGTTCCGCGTCGTGGGCTGGGTCGGCGGTGGGACACTGGACGTTGGACCGCAAGGAGTGCGACGGTGCACGCCAGTGGCCCGAATGCTCCCGTGCGCCCCCGGTCCGGGAACTGACATCCTGACTTCCGGCATCCCTCTGGGTAGCCCATGACAGGAGCAGCGGGGGCTGTCTCATGGGCAGAGCGGGGGGAACCACGCGCGGGGGCAAGTAGGCACGTACGGGGGGAATAGGGGGAGTAATGCCTCGTTGGAAGGCGCTACCGGATGAGCTCGACCCGCAGGTCAGGGAGTTCGCCAGTCAGCTGCGCAGGCTCGTCGACCGGAGTGGTCTGAGCATTGCCGCGGTGTCGGACCGCACCGGGTACAGCAAAACGTCGTGGGAGCGCTATCTGAACGGACGGCTTCTCGCCCCCAAGGGTGCGATCGTCGCGCTTGCAGAGGTGACGGGCACCAACCCCGTCCACCTCATCACCATGTGGGAACTCGCCGAGCGTGCGTGGAGCCGCTCCGAGGCACGGCACGACATGACCATGCAGGCCATCCGGATCTCCCAGGCGCGGGCCGCGCTCGGAGAGCTGGGGCCGAACCCGCCGGGCGGCAAGGGGAGCAGCGGCGCGGCACGCAACGGCGCGGGCGCGGGTTCAGGCGCGGGCGCCGGTACCGGCACCGGTATCGATTCCGCCGACCGTCCCGACCGTCCCGACCGTTCCGACCGTTCCGACCGTTCCGACTGGTCTGGCCGCTCCGGCCGTACGGGCGGGAGCGTCACCGGAGTCGCGGGCCCCGCGGGCGTCTCGCCCACGATCCCGCCGCAGATGCCGTCGTACGGACCTGCGGGCGGGGGCGCGGGCGCGGGCGACCTGGGGGCCGTCACGGCGCAGCCCGGCCCGCACGGGCCGGGCGACGGCGGGGACTCCCCCGACCGGCAGCGGCGGCGCAGGAAGCTGACGATGTTCCTCGCGGGTGTCGTCGGCGCGCTCGTCGTCATAGCCGTCGCCGTCTTCCTGACGGACTTCGGCAAGGACGGCAAGAGCGACGAGAGCGCCAAGCCGTCGGCGACACCGACCAAGAGCGACAAGGACCTGCCCCCGGGCGTCGAGTGCACCGGCGAGAGCTGCACCGGCAAGGACCCCGAGACCATGGGCTGCGGCGGCGAGTTGGCGAGCACGACGACACGCGCGACGGTGGGCAAGGCGCTGGTCGAGGTCCGCTACAGCAAGACGTGCGGGGCGGCCTGGGCGCGCATCACGCAGGCGGCGCCGGGCGACAAGGTCACCATTACCGGCGAGGGCGCCGCCAAGGAGAACGGGACCGTGAACGCGGACTTCGACGCGTACACGCCGATGGTGGCCGTGAAGGACGGTGCGTCGGCGAAGGCCTGCGCGACGCTCAAGGCCGGCCAGACCGGCTGCACGAAATAGCACCGGCTGTACGAACTAGACGCCCCCCATCAGAAGGCGGGGGTGGCCGCACGGCGGGAGATGAAGATGGCGGCCACCACAGGGGGGGGAGCGTGGTGGCCGCCCGGGGGTGTGACCACTCCCGTGGGGGTACTGCTCCGTGTGCCCTCGCGTTCGGAAGCCATGCGTGTCTTTTTCGTTGAATTTTTGTGGGGCCGGGACAGGGCGCTCGGACGATCTCTGCGGGGTGGCCGGAGGGCCTCTGTGGGGTGGGCCACACCCTCCCGGGGTTCGGGGGTCGGCGGGGCGCGATAGCCTGACGGCGGATCTCTCTTGATGCCAAGAGATCGATCATCGAGAGGCGATCGACGAGGGCGTCGGCAGGGGATCCAGCACAAGGGGCAGGGACCCCCACCGCCAGCTGTCTTACGGAGATCGCCATGACCCGCACTCCCGTGAATGTCACCGTCACCGGCGCGGCCGGCCAGATCGGCTACGCGCTGCTCTTCCGCATCGCCTCCGGCCACCTGCTCGGCGCGGACGTGCCGGTCAACCTTCGCCTCCTGGAGATCACTCCGGCCCTGAAGGCCGCCGAGGGCACCGCCATGGAGCTCGACGACTGTGCCTTCCCGCTGCTGAACTCGATCGAGATCAGCGACGACCCGAACGTCGCCTTCTCCGGCACCAACGTCGCCCTCCTCGTCGGCGCCCGCCCCCGCACCAAGGGCATGGAGCGCGGCGACCTGCTCTCCGCCAACGGCGGCATCTTCAAGCCGCAGGGCAAGGCGATCAACGACAACGCCGCGGACGACATCAAGGTCCTCGTCGTGGGCAACCCGGCCAACACCAACGCGCTCATCGCGCAGGCCGCCGCCCCGGACGTACCGGCCGAGCGCTTCACCGCGATGACCCGCCTGGACCACAACCGCGCGCTCTCGCAGCTGTCGAAGAAGACCGGCGCCCCGGTCTCCGACATCAAGCGCCTCACCATCTGGGGCAACCACTCGGCCACCCAGTACCCCGACATCTTCCACGCGGAGATCGCCGGCAAGAACGCCGCGGACGTCGTGGGCGACCAGTCCTGGCTCGCCGACGACTTCATCCCGACCGTCGCCAAGCGCGGCGCCGCGATCATCGAGGCCCGTGGCGCGTCCTCGGCCGCCTCCGCCGCCAACGCCGCCATCGACCACGTCCACACGTGGGTGAACGGCACGGGCGCCGGTGACTGGACCTCCATGGGTATCCCGTCGGACGGTTCGTACGGCGTTCCGGAGGGCCTCATCTCCTCCTTCCCCGTCACCACCAAGGACGGCAAGTACGAGATCGTCCAGGGTCTGGAGATCAACGACTTCTCGCGCAAGCGCATCGACGCGTCCGTGCAGGAGCTCACCGAGGAGCGCGAGGCGGTTCGCGGCCTCGGCCTCATCTAGTACGACCCCTGGCGCGGCCCCTTGGTACGCCCCTTGAGCACGCCCTCTCGCCCCCGGCAGCCACTCGATCGGCAGCCGGGGGCGAAGTGCGTTCATTCGCTCGCCCGAGGGGCAAAATCAGCTTTCCGTGGTCAGGGTGCACACGCTCCGTTACTCTCCAATTCCGCTTCATCCTGACGGAGTTGGCCATGGCAGGTAACACCGAGGCCACCAGACTGCTGTGCGCGGGCGTCCACCTGGACGCGGTGTTTCGCAGGAAGGTCGTCTCAGAACTCGTCGGCCACGCGGAGCGCCCCGTGGCGCCGCCGCTCGGTGCCGATGTGCTCCCGGTGCTCGCGCACGCCCTGCGCGCCCGGCGCGAGGAACTGTTCACCGCGCTGCTCCTGGCAGCCGTGTGGACCGGGTTCCTCGTCGCCGACGCGGTGATGGTGTGGGACGCCCTCGAAGACGCCAGGGGCGGCGATTCGGGAGTATCGGGTGCGGACCTGGCGCTGCTCGCCCTCGACCCGCACGGCGTCGTCGACTCGGGCCCGTCCGGCATGTTCGGCGCCCTTCTGCCGGGCGGCTGGGCGATCGCGTACGCGGCTGTGGTCCTGCTCCTCTGGCTGGGCCGGGTCGTCTCGGGCCGGGGTACGGACGGCGGGACACTGCGGCGGATGGAGCTTCCGGCACCGCTGGCCTGGCTGCGGCGCAGGATCGGCTGGCTGGTGACCGTGTTCGTGTGGTGGTGCGCCGCCGCGTACGGTTTCTCGGCGCTCGCCGTGATCAAGGAAACCCCGTACCCGGTGATCTTCCCGCTGCTCATCGCGGCCGTGGTCTGGCGCCATCAGTTCCTGGGCAAGCGGATCCTGCGCACGCACCTCGCCCGGCAGGCCTTCGCCGAGACCGAACAGCCCGGGATCCCCCCACGGTTCTCGCGCATCGCCGAGTGCATCCAACGCGAGCAGAACGCACCGGTGACCCTCTACGACGCCAACCGCCCCTTCGTGGGCGCCGGAAAGCCCCGCAAGCCGTGGTCGGTCGTGCTCGAACTGCGGCGCGCCGAGAAGGAGAAGGACGGCGGGATCGGCGTGGTGCCGTCCCAGCGCGTGTACGAGACGCTGGCCGCCCGCGAGGTCATCAAGATGATCGAGCCACGCCTGAAGGACCTGCGCCGGTCCGCCGCCACCAGCGTGGACCGGCTTCGTGACCTGGAGATCGAGGAGTTCGTCTACCTCCCCGCGGGCGTGGGCCGCGACGAGCGGCTCTACACCGGACAGGGGTACGAGACCGCCGGGCCCTACGACGCCGGGCAGGCCGCCCGGCATCTCGAACGGGCCGCGGGCGAGGGCGGCGAGGCGCGCCGCCACTTCCTGCGGATCCGGGTCGGCGCCTGGAACGAACAGGTCGTCGTCTCGCTCCTGGTCAGGGTGCACACCCAGGGCGGCATGCTGGTCCTCGAAGTGGTGCCGCACGTGCTCGGGCCGATCGTCCCCGAGTTCCGCGAGGTCGACACGATCGTGGCCCGCGAGCCGGAAGGCCCGGTCCGCGACGCCCTGCGCGCCTGCGTCGACGGCCCCGCGGTCGGCGTGGCGATCGGCATCGCCGCCCTGCGCGCGCTGCCCTCCCTCATTCCCTCCTTCCGGCTGTGGCTGGTCCAGCCCGCGGCCACGTCCGAAGGCGTGAGGATCCCCGCGCCGCCCGCCGCGCAGCTCCTGCGGTCCCTGTGCTCCCGGCTCGGGCTCGACCGCCCCGGGCAGGCGCCGCCGGACGCCCCGCTGGTTTCGCTGCGCCAACTGGCGAGCACCGACGACCTCTCGCTCTTCCAGGAGATGGACGTCGCCCGCTACACCCGCACCCTCCAGGACCGCATCGGTGAGGGCGTCCGTGACGCGCTGCGGGCCGGCGGCTTCCGCACGGACCGCCTCGAACAGAACATCACGCAGATCAACAACAGCGGGGTCTACATCTCGGAGATGTCCGGCGGCGCACTCGCCACCGGATCCCACGGCCAGGCCACGCACAGCGAGAGGAGCACGGCATGAGCGGCGGCGGGGACAACGGCGGCGGGGACAACGGCGGCGGAGGCGACGGCGGCGGTGCGCACGTCCAGATCGGTTCGATCACCGGCGGCTCGCAGGCCTTCGGCGCGCACGGCAGGGCCGAGTCCACCAACCACACGGTGGTGGTGTCCGATCCGAGGCAGCAGCACCTGCTCACGCAGGTCCGGGCGCTCCGCGGCGAGCTTGGCCGGGCGGCCGGGCGCACGGCCGAGGACGAGGTGCTCGACGCCGAACTGGGCGAGGTGGAGGGGGAGATCAGCCGCTCCGGCCACGGTGAAAGGCGGCTGCTCGGCAGGCTCCGTACCCGCCTCGAACAGTACGGCGCGGCCGCGGCGACAGCCGCGTCCGTGACAGCCGTACTTCAGGCGATCGCCCAGATCGCGGGCTGAGTGACGAGCGGTGCTGATCTTCGACGACGACCGCCAGGAGTGGGTCGGCCATGAGCAGGAGCGGCGGATCGCCGAGCTGCACGACCGGGACGCGGTGCGCCAGAGCAAGGCGCAGCGCGGCGCCGTGGCGCTCCTCGCGGTGTGCGGCCTGGTCTTCGGCGCCTGGGCGCTCGGCTGGAAGGACGAGCCGCGGCCGACGGGGTACCTCACAGTGCTCGATCAGCCCGCGCGCGGAGCGGACGTGGACGCCGAGGGCGGCGACACCGCGGCGCCCTCGCCCGCGGGCGTACCGCCCGCCCCGTACGAGGAGGTGAACGACAAGGAGGGCTACCGCCTCGCCGTCCCGCGGGGCTGGGTCCGTGACGTGATCTCGCCGGGTGAGGGCTACGACGTCGTCAACTACCGCAGCCCGAAGGGGGACCGGCGGCTTCAGGTGTACAGGGTGGGGGAGGCCTCGCCCTACGAATCGCTGCGGACCTGGCTCGACGAGACGCCGATGCCCGGCGGCTTCGAGCAGCTCGCCCCGCTGGAGCGCACGGACGACGACGGCCGCCCCGCCGCCCGGCTCGACTACGTGGCCGACCGGTTCAAGGGGGAGCCGGACATCGGCGGGTGGCATGTCATCGACCATCGCTTCCAGGCGGTGGACGGCAATCTCTACGCCCTCGCGGTGTACGGCTCCGACGCGGACGGCAGGGACGACGAGGAGAAGTTCATGTCGACCGCCCTGTCGTGGTTCTGCCCTCCGGACGAGACCTGCCCCGCGCCGGGCTCCTACTGAACTGGCTTCGACCCACTGCCCGTTGCGCACATGCTCATAGATGTAGTACTTCTTATACATGAGTGAGCAGGTGCACAACAGGTTGGCGATGGTGCGCGCGGAGCGAAAGGTGTCGCGCCAGAGCCTCGCCGAGGCGGTGGGGGTCCACTACCAGACCATCGGCTACATCGAGCGCGGGCAGTACAACCCGAGCCTCGACCTGGCGTTGAAGATCGCGGAGTTCTTCGGTCTTCCGGTGGAGGCACTGTTCTCCCTCGAGCCGTTCCGCCCGCTCACGGACGAGGTCTACGGGAGGAGTCAGGGATGACGGACCACCAGCGGGTGCGGGAGGCACGGGCGCGGGAGATGACCGGGTACGACCGGCGGATGCTCGCGATCATGAACCGGCGCGAGGGGGCGCCGATGTACGCCACGGCCACGCGCAGGCGGATAGCGGTCGGCGCCCATATCGCCCTGACCGTGGCGAGCGTCGCGGCCTGGCTCCTCACGGTCGTCGGCCATCAGCGCTGGGCGATGTGGACGATGCTCGGGCTCGTCCTGCCGTGGTGTGTGGCCACCGGCGTCATCAACGCCTCCACGCGCGGCCTCCTCGAACTGCGCGAACGCGCCCTCGACGAGCGGCAGCAGGCGGAGCGGTTCCGGGTCGCGGCGCACGCCCGCCAGATCATGCTGTGGCTGCTCCTCGCCGCCGCCGTCGGTGCGGGGGTCGCGGCCAATCAGGAATGGGACACGGAGGAGCTGCTCTTCCCCGTGCTCTTCACCGCGTTCGTCGTGCACTGGCTGATGCCGCTGTGGGTGGCGGGGCTCGCCGTGCGGGACGAGCCCGCGGACCTCGATCCCGACGTCGACCGCGACCGCGACCTCGATCTCGACGAGGTCGACAGGTAGGGAGCGCAAACCCTTCCTCTACGCACCTTTCGCTCCAAGTGCCCACACGCGCAGTGACACAGAGCACTTTCGGTTATGTAATGCGCATGGTTCCTCCCCCTCAGGGCAGGTGGACCCGGCTACCGCGAGTGACAGGCGGGGCGAATGACAGGAACGGAAGGCAAACGGGACGTGTCCGCACAACAGACCATCCATGTGGGCGGAGAGTGGCGAAACGCCCTCTCCGGCGCCACGCGCGAGATCCTCGACCCGGCGGATGCCAAGCCGTTCGCACTGATCGCCGAGGGCGGCACCGAGGACACCGACGCGGCCATCGCCGCCGCACGTGAGGCGTTCGACCACGGACCGTGGCCGGCCACGCCGGTCGCCGAACGGGCCGCGCTGCTGCGCCGCGTGGCGGACCTCCTCGTACGCGACCGGGAGAAGATCGGGCTCCTGGAGAGCCGCGACGCCGGCAAGACCGTCGAGGAGGGCCGCGTCGACGTCGACTGCGTCGCCGACGCCTTCCGGTACTTCGCCGACCTGGTGATCGGCGAGGGCGCGGGCCGCGTCGTCGACGCCGGGTCCGACGACATCCACAGCGTCGTCGTGCACGAGCCGGTCGGCGTCTGCACGATGATCACGCCCTGGAACTACCCGCTCCTCCAGGCCAGCTGGAAGGTCGCCCCCGCGCTCGCCGCGGGCAACACCTTCGTCATCAAGCCGAGTGAGGTCACTCCGCTGACGACGGTCGCGCTGATCGAGCTGCTCGTCGAGGCGGGGCTCCCGGCCGGTGTCGCGAACATCGTGACCGGGCCCGGCCACACCGTCGGCGCGCGCCTGTCCGACCACCCCGACGTCGACCTGGTCTCCTTCACCGGCGGCCTCGTCTCCGGCACCAAGGTCGCGCAGGCCGCGGCCCTCGGCGTCAAGAAGGTCGCCCTGGAGCTCGGCGGCAAGAACCCGAACGTCGTCTTCGCCGACGCCTGCGCCACCGAAGAGGGCTTCGACACCGCCGTCGACCAGGCGCTGAACGCCGCCTTCATCCACAGCGGGCAGGTCTGCTCCGCCGGTGGCCGCCTCATCATCGAGGAGTCGGTGCGCGAGCGCTTCGTCGCCGAACTCGCCCGCCGCGCGAGCCGCATCAAGCTCGGCCGCGGCACCGAGGACGGCGTCGAGTGCGGCCCGCTCGTCTCGCGGCAGCAGCGCGAGAAGACCGAGATGTACGTGGCCTCCGCACTGGAGGAGGGCGCGGTCCTGCGCAACGGCGGCAAGCGCCCCGAGCCCAGCGAAGTCCGCCCCGCGACCGGCTACTTCTACGAGCCGACCGTGCTCGACCAGTGCCACCGCGAGATGAAGGTCGTACGCGAAGAGGTCTTCGGCCCGGTCCTGACCGTCGAGACCTTCCGCACCGAGGACGAGGCCGTCGCGCTCGCCAACGACACCGAGTACGGTCTCGCGGGCGCCGTCTGGACCAACGACGCGGGCCTCGGCCGCCGTATGGCCAGGCGCCTGCGCCACGGCACGATCTGGATCAACGACTTCCACCCCTACCTGCCGCAGGCGGAGTGGGGCGGCTTCGGCAAGAGCGGCGTCGGGCGCGAGCTCGGACCCGCCGGGCTCGCCGAGTACCGCGAGTCCAAGCACATCTACCAGAACCTCGCACCGCAGCCCGTCCGCTGGTTCGCGGGCTGAGGCCCACTGCGTAGAGGCGTGCGCGGGGGCGGCGGTCCCGCCCCCGCGCACGTATGCATGTCCGAACGTCCGAGCACCCCCCGCTCAATAAGCGCGAGCACCTTGCACCACACCTCGCAGGAAGAGGAGCAGCACGCATGGCTGAGACCACCGAGTACGACTACGTCATCGTCGGCGGCGGCACCGCAGGTTCGGTGATCGCGTCCCGCCTCACCGAGAACCCGGACGTCACCGTCGCCGTCATCGAGGGCGGCCCGAGCGACATCGACCGCGAGGACGTCCTCACGCTGCGCCGATGGCTCGGCCTCCTCGGCGGCGAACTCGACTACGGCTACACGACCACCGAGCAGCCGCGCGGCAACTCGCACATCCTGCACAGCCGTGCCAAGGTCCTCGGCGGCTGTTCGTCGCACAACACCCTGATCTCGTTCAAGCCGCTGCCGTCCGACTGGGACGAGTGGGAAGAGGCGGGCGCCACCGGCTGGGGCGCCGCCGCGATGGACCCCTTCTTCGGCAAGCTGCGCAACAACGTCGTGCGCGTCGCCAAGAAGGACCAGAACCAGATCGCCACGGACTGGGTCGAGGCGGCGCAGAGCGCACTCGGCGTCCCCGAGGTCATCGGCTTCAACGACAAGCCCTTCGACGAGGGCGTCGGCTTCTTCGACCTCTCGTACCACCCGGAGAACAACAAGCGCTCCTCCGCGTCCGTCGCCTACCTCCACCCCCACATGGAGGCCGGTGACCGGCCGAACCTCCACCTCTTCCTGGAGACCTGGGCCACGAAGCTGGAGTTCGAGGGCACGAGCGCGCGCGGCGTCCGCATCCGTGCGAAGGACGGCGCGGAGCAACTGCTCACCGCCCGCCGCGAGGTGCTCGTCTGCGCGGGCGCCGTCGACACCCCGCGGCTGCTCATGCACTCCGGCATCGGCCCCGCGGGGGATCTCGAAGCACTCGGCATCCCCGTCGTGCACGACCTGCCGGGCGTCGGCGAGAACCTCATCGACCACCCCGAGTCGGTCATCGTCTGGGAGACCAACGGGCCGATCCCCGGCAACTCCGCGATGGACTCCGACGCGGGCCTGTTCGTGAAGCGGGACCCGGACCACAAGGGCCCGGACCTGATGTTCCACTTCTACCAGATCCCGTTCACGGACAATCCGGAGCGCCTGGGCTACGAACGTCCGGAGCACGGCGTCTCGATGACGCCGAACATCACAAAGTCTCGGGCACGCGGACGTATCTATCTGACATCGGACGACCCGGAAGTAAAGCCTGCTCTCGACTTCAAGTACTTCGAGGACGAAAGTGACTACGACGGGCAGACTCTCGTCGACGGCATCAAACTGGCCCGCAAGGTCGCACAGGCCGAGCCCTTCGCCAAGTGGCTCAAGCGTGAGGTCTTCCCTGGTCCTGACGTCACCGACGACGCCGAGATCAGCGAGCTGGTGCGCAAGGCCGCCCATACCGTGTATCACCCTGCGGGAACCTGCCGAATGGGCGCTTCCACTGATGAACTTGCAGTAGTCGACCCGGAGCTGAGGATCCGGGGCCTTGAGGGAATTCGAATCGCGGACGCATCGGTCTTCCCGACCATGCCTGCCGTGAACCCGATGATCGGAGTGCTGATGGTCGGGGAAAAGTGCGCGGAACTGCTGACCGGGAGTGATGTCCGATGACCACCACCACTGACAAGACACCCGCCCCCGAGCCCGCGGCGCCCGTGTTCGTCGTCCGGGACTTGTGGAAGGTCTTCGGCCCCAAGGCCGAGCGCGTCCCGGGCAATGAGGAGTACGCGAGCCTTTCCCCGTCCGAACTGCGCGAGCGCACCGGCTGCACGGCCGCCGTGCGGGACGTCAGTTTCGACGTCCAGCGCGGCGAGGTCTTCGTTGTCATGGGCCTCTCAGGATCCGGTAAGTCCACGCTGGTGCGGACCCTGACCCGGCTCATCGAGCCGACCAGCGGATCCATATCCATGGACAGCCAGGACGTGCTCGCCATGGACAAGAACCAGCTGCGTGAACTGCGCCGTCACAAGGCCGCGATGGTCTTCCAGAACTTCGGCCTCCTTCCGCACCGCTCGGTCCTCGACAACGTCGCCTACGGCCTGGAGATCCAGGGCATGGGCAAGGCCGAGCGCCGGGCCAAGGCCATGGAGGTCGTCGCCAAGGTCGGCCTCGAAGGCCTGGAGGACCGCCGCCCCACGCAGCTCTCCGGCGGCCAGCAGCAGCGCGTCGGCCTGGCCCGCGCCCTCGCCGTCGACCCCGAAGTGCTGCTCTTCGACGAGCCGTTCAGCGCACTCGACCCGCTGATCAGGCGGGACATGCAGGAAGAGGTCATCCGCCTGCACCGTGAAGAGGGCCGCACGATGGTCTTCATCACCCACGACCTGAGCGAGGCGCTGCGCCTGGGCGATCGCATCATGCTGATGCGGGACGGCGCCATCGTGCAGCTCGGCACTCCCGAGGAGATCGTCGCCAACCCGGCCGACGACTACGTCCGCGACTTCGTCCAGGACGTGTCGCGCGAGCAGGTCATCTCCGTACGCCGTGCCATGCGCCCCGCCGTGGGCGACGAGGCCGAGTCCGGTGCCGCGATCGGTCCGGACACCCTTGTCGTCGACGCGATCGAGGCCGTCGCGCGCAGCGGCGAGCACTGCCGCGTCGTGGACGGTGGCCGCACCGTCGGCATCGTCGACCACGAGCAGCTGCTCGCCGTGGTCGCGGGCCTCGACAGTGACCCGCAGGACAAGGAGGTGGCAGCGGTATGAGCGCCGCCCCGACTTCCGTCCTCGAAAAGAAGGACGGCGTCTCCCCGCCGGGTCCTCCCGCGGAACCCGGGCCGCTCGCCAGGTTCGTACGGAACCCCAAAGCCGTCGTACTGCTGTGCGCCCTCCTTGTCGCGGTCGTCTCGGCGGCCGTCACCGCCAACGGCGTCTGGCCATCCGACCTGACCTTCGACGTGCGCTCGCCGCTCGACGACGTCAACACCTGGATGGCGGAGAACCGCGACACCAGCCCGATCTTCCTGTACTTCCTGCTGCACATCAGCAACACCGCGCAGTCCTCGGTGGACGGTGTGTTCAGCGGCCTGGAGAGCCTCGGCTTCATCGGTGTGATCGCCGCCGCCGTGCTCATCTCCTGGTACGCGGGCGGGGCAGGACTGCGCCGCCGCTCGCTGACCCTCGCGGGCATCGCCTTCGGCACCTTCGCCGTGATCGGCGTGCTCGACGTGTGGGAAAAGGCGATGGAGACCGTCGCCCTGATGGTCGTCTGTGTGGCCGTCGCGGGTCTTGTCGGCGTGCTTCTCGGCCTCGCGGCCGGGCTCTCGGACCGCGCCGAGCGCATCCTGCGGCCTGTCTTCGACACCATGCAGGTGCTTCCGGCCTTCTCCTACCTGCTGCCCTTCGTGTTGATGTTCGACGTCGGCACCCCGGCCGTCTTCATGGCGACCGTCATCTACGCCGCCCCGCCGATGGCCCGGCTCACCTCGCTGGGCCTGCGCGGCGCCGACGCGGCTGCCCTTGAGGCCTCCCAGTCGCTTGGCGCCAACGCCTGGCAGCGGCTGTGGACGGCCCGCCTCCCGCTGGCCCGCAAGCCGATGCTGCTCGGCCTCAACCAGACGATCATGATGTGTCTTTCGATGGTCGTGCTCGCCACGGTGGTCGGCGCAGGCGGTCTGGGTGACCCGATCTTCCAGGCGATCTCCACTCTCGACGTGGGCCTCGCGGCACCGGCCGGTATCGCGATCGTGCTGATCGCCATCTGGCTGGACCGCACGACCGCGGCGTTCGGCGAACGTGTCGACGACTCGGCACCCGCGCGCAGCGCCTTCGCGACGCGCGTCCTGTGGGCCTCCATGGCCGCCGTGGTCGTGGCCGCCACCGTCATCGGCCAGGCGCTCGGCCGCACGGAGTGGCCCGAGAACTGGGTCGTCTCCTTCTCTCAGCCGATCAACGAGGCCGTCGGCTGGATCGAGCGCGAGCTCGGCTCCGGCATCCCGGTCATCGGCGGCACGCTCACCTGGGCGAACGGCTTCATCACCTGGGGCATCAACCCGCTGTTCGACGCCCTGCTCGCGACCCCGTGGTGGGCGGTGCTCCTGGTGGCCGGTGCCCTCGCCTATCTCGCGGGCCGCTGGCGTGCGGCGGTCACCGTCGTACTCGCGCTCGCCGCGATCGGCGTGATGGGCCTGTGGAACCGCTCGATGGACACGCTCTCGCAGGTACTCGCGGCCCTGGTGGTCACGCTGATCCTGGGCTTCGCCATCGGTGTGCTCGCGGCCCGCGTCTCCTGGGTGGAGCGGGGCATCCGGCCGGTGCTCGACACCATGCAGACCCTGCCGGCGTTCATCTATCTGATCCCGATGATCGCGCTCTTCGGCAGCAACCCCGCGGCCGCCGCCGTGGCCTCGGTCATCTACGCGCTGCCCGCCGTCATCCGCATCACGGCCCAGGGCATCCGCCAGATCGACCCATCGGCTCTGGAGGCGTCCCGCTCGCTCGGCGCCTCCACCGGCCAGCAGCTCTGGCAGGTCCAACTGCCGCTGGCCCGTCCCGCGCTGCTCGTCGCCCTCAACCAGGGTGTCGTGCTCGTCCTCTCCATGGTCGTCATCGGCGGCATGATCGGCGGCGGCGCGCTCGGCGTGGACGTGGTCAAGGGCCTCACCAAGGGCGACCTCGGTCTCGGCATGACGGCCGGTATCGCGATCGTCTGCCTCGGTGTGCTCCTCGACCGCATCTCCCAGCCCGGCGCCGACGTCAAGGAACGCGCACTGCGCTGACGTACGGTCTGCCCCTCTCCGTCATCCCGCCCTCCTGCTACGTAAGGGAACAATCAGGTGAACTCCAGCAAGCGGATACGTACAGCCGTCATCGCCGCTCTCGGCGCCGCGTCCATGGTGGCGCTCAGCGCATGTAGCGCCGCCGACACCAAGTCCTCGGGCAGCTCCGACGAGGTCACCCTCACGGTGCCCTCCTGGGTCGGCGCGCGCGCCAACGCCGAGGTCGCCAAGGCGCTCCTGGAGGACGAGGTCGGCGTCAAGAAGGTCGACCTGCAGCAGCTCGACGAGCCGATCGCCTGGGACGCGCTGAACAACGGCAAGGCCGACGCGATCCTTGAGGACTGGAACGGCCAGCCCAAGAAGCAGAAGCTCTACATCGACCAGAAGAAGACGGTCGTCAAGGGCGGCGACCTGGGCGTCACCGGGCACATCGGCTGGTACGTGCCGAAGTACTACGCGGACAAGCACCCCGAGATTCTCGACTACAAGAACCTCAACAAGTTCGCCAAGGACTTCAAGAGCAACCGCAGTGGCGGCAAGGGCGAGTTCATCGGCGCGGCTCCCTCGTACACCACGTACGACGAGTTCCTGATCAAGAACCTCAAGCTGAACTACAAGATCAAGGACACCGGCAACGAGGCCGCGCAGATCAAGGAGATCCAGCGCAAGTACGCCGCCAAGGAGCCCTTCATCAGCTACTGGTGGGAGCCCCTGTGGGCGAACGCCGACATGGACATGGTCGAGGTGAAGCTGCCGCCGTTCAAGGAAGGCTGCAACGTGCCCGAGGCCAAGACCGACTGCGGCTACGCCAACACCCCGCTCCAGAAGTACTTCAACGCCGACTTCGCCAAGGACGGCGGCAAGGCGGCGGAGTTCCTGAAGAACTTCAAGTGGACGACCGACCAGCAGAACGAGGTCGCCAAGTCGATCGCCAAGGACAAGATGTCCGGCGAGGCCGCGGCCCAGAAGTGGATCAAGGACAACAAGGCGACGTGGGAGAAGTGGATCCCGAAGAAGTGACGTCGCCGAATTCAGTCAGCGACTGAACGGCCGAACGACTGAACGGCCGAACGGCCGAACGCGTCGGTGTGGCGGTGTGGCGGTGCCGGGTGTCCTTCGCGAAGGACACCCGGCACCGCCACATCTGCGTCACGCGGTCCCTCTGAGGCCTCCGGCGATCTCCCGCAGCGCCGCCGTCGTACGGACCAGCAGACCGGGCCCGAACGTGATGCGCGTGGCGCCCAGTCGGCCGAGATCCGACAGGGAGGGGCCGTCCGGCTTCGCGCCCACATTGACGGGGCCCTCGATACCCGCCCGCAGCCGCGGCAGCGCTTCGGGCGGCGCGAAGATCGGATAGACGCAGTCCGCGCCCGCCGCCACGTAGAGACGGGCCCGTTCGACGGCCCGCGCGGGGTCCGCGACACCCCGGACGAACGTGTCCACCCGGGCGTTGACGAACACCCGGTCGCCCGCGACGGAACGTACCTCCGCCAGCCAGTCCGCCTGCTCGCGCGGATCCTTCAGGGCCCCGCCCGAGGAGTCCTCCAGATTGCAGCCGACCGCGCCCGTCTCCAGGAGCCGCTCCACCAGCTCCTTCGGCGCCAGGCCGTAGCCGTCCTCGATGTCCGCGGACACCGGCACGGACGCGGAGACCGACCGCACGATCCGGGCCACCGCCGCGAACATCTCGTCCGGCGGCACCTCACCGTCCGCGTACCCCAGCGACGCCGCGACCCCCGCGCTCGGCGTGGCGAGGGCCGGGAATCCGGCCTCCTCGAAGACCCGTGCGCTGGCGGCGTCCCACGGCCCGGGAAGGACCAGCGGGTCGCCGGGCGCACGCCCCTGATGCAGCGAGCGGAACTCGTCCACGAGGCTCATGGCGTGTACCCGCCCGGCTCGATGCGGCGGCTGACCATCAGCCGGTTCCAGCTGTTGATGACGGTGATGACCCCGATGAGGTGGGCGAGTTCGGCCTCGTCGAAGTGCTTGGCCGCAGCCCCGTACGCCTCGTCAGGGACGAACCCTCCCCCAGAGCCGAAAGCCTGGGAGGTGCCCCCTGTCAGCACGGTGACCGCCTCGGTCAGCGCGAGGGCGGCGCGCTCGCGCTCGCTGAAGACCTCACCCGCCTCCGACCAGGCGTTGAGCAGCGCGATCCGCTTCGGCGTCTCGCCGTTCCGCACGGCGATGTCCATGTGCATGTCGAGGCAGAACGCGCAGGCGTTGATCTGCGAGGCGCGCATCATCACGAGCTCGGCGAGCACGGGGTCGCCAAGACCGCGCTTCGCGGCGGCGCCCACCCCGGCGAGGGCGGTCCCGACGCCCTTGTCGAGGTGGGAGGTCCGGGTGCGGGAGGCGTCGGCGCTCACTTGTGGTCTCCGGCCGTGTAGTGACCCGGCGCCTGGCGTGTCGAGACGCCGAAGCGGTTCCACGCGTTGATGACCGTGATCGCGGCGATGAGCTGCGTCAGCTCTTCCTCCTTGAAGAGGGCCGCGGCCTTGTCGTACACCGCGTCCGGCACGAAGCCGTCCGTCAGGACGGTGATCGCCTCGGTCAGCTCAAGGGCGGCGATCTCCTTCGCCGTGTAGTAGTGCGCCGACTCCTCCCAGGCGCTGAGCTGGATGATCCGCTCGACGCTCTCGCCCGCCGCCAGGGCGTCCTTGCTGTGCATGTCGAGGCAGAGCGCGCAGTGGTTGAGCTGCGAGGCGCGGATCTTGACGAGTTCCAGGATCACCGGGTCGACGCCCTTACGGGCGGCCGCGTCGAGCCGGATCATCGCCTTGAAGACCTCGGGGGCGTGCTGGTGCCAGTCGAGGCGGGGCGCGTGCTCGTGGAGGTATTCCGTGTCCGGTTCTCCGGTCCGTGTGTTCTCGTTCGTCGTGTTCTCGTCCTTCGTCATGCCATCGACCGTACGACTCCAGTAGCCCAACGGTATGGTCCATTCCCATGGAAGATTCTTGGGCCACTTTGGGCGTCGACCTCCACCTGGAGACGAACGGCGACGCGACGCGCTCCGGCGTGCGCAAGGGCCTCACGGACGCCCTGCGCGAGGCGGTGCGCGGCGGCAGGCTCGCTCCCGGAACGCGCCTGCCCTCGTCCCGCTCCCTCGCCGTCGACCTGGGCATCGCCCGCAACACCGTCGCCGACGCGTACGCGGACCTCGTCGCCGAGGGCTGGCTCACCGCCCGCCAGGGCTCGGGCACCCGTGTCGCCGAACGGGACGTGCCGCGCCCCGTCGAACCCGCACCGCGCCGCAGGGCCGCCGCCGGTCCGACGTACGACCTGAAGCCGGGCACCCCCGACCTCGCCTCCTTCCCGCGCGCCGCCTGGCTCAAGGCCGCCCGGCGGGCCATGTCCGCCGCCCCGAACGACGCGCTCGGCTACGGCGACCCGCGCGGCCGGATCGAGCTGCGCACCGCCCTCGCCGACTACCTCGCCCGAGCACGCGGCGTGCACACGGACCCGGACCGCATCGTCGTCTGCGCCGGGTTCGCGCAGGGGCTGAGGCTGCTCGGCGGTGTGCTGTGGGCGCGTGGCCTGCGGGAGATGGCGGTCGAGTCGTACGGCCTCGATGTGCACTGGAACCTGCTGAAGCGGGCGGGGCTGCGGACGAGGCCGCTGCCCTTCGACGAACTGGGCACGTCCACGACTGAGTTGGGGTCAAGGGCAAGGCCAAGGGCAAGGGCAAAGTCAGGGGCTGGGGCTGGGGCTGGGGCTGGGGCGGGCTCCGGCTCCGGCTCCGGTTCGGCGAAGGTGGCGCTCCTGACGCCCGCGCATCAGTTCCCGATGGGGGACCCGCTGCACCCCGACCGGCGTGCTGCCGCCGTCGACTGGGCGCGGCGCGAGGGCGGACTGATCCTGGAGGACGACTACGACGGGGAGTTCCGCTACGACAGGCAGCCGGTGGGCGCGCTCCAGGGTCTCGACCCCGACCGCGTGGTCTACCTCGGCACGGCGAGCAAGTCCCTGGCCCCCGGCCTGCGGCTCGGCTGGATGGTCCTTCCCGCGCCGATCGCCGCCGAGGTCATCGAGGCGAAGGGGGGCGCGGAATGGGGGTGCGGGGCGCTGGACCAGCTGACGCTCGCGGAGTTCATCACGTCGGGCGCGTACGACCGTCATGTGCGGGGTGTCCGCCTGCGCTACCGGCGCCGCCGGGACCAACTGGTCGCCGCTCTGGCCGCACGGGCGCCGGAGGTACGGGCCACGGGGATCGCTGCGGGCCTGCACGCGGTGCTCGAACTGCCGCCGGGAACCGAGAAGTCGGTGGTGCAGGCGGCGAGCTGGCAACGCCTCGGAGTGCAGGGCCTGTCCGCCTTCCGCCACCCGGCCGCGCGGGTTCCGGGGCGGGACGCGCTGGTGGTGGGTTACGGGACGCCGCCGGACCACGCGTGGGCGGGGGCGCTGGACGCGTTGTGCAGGGTGCTGCCGTAGGGCGCGGCAGCTCACCGGCGGCCGGGGCGGGATCGGGGAACGCCCCGCCGTGCCTGCGCCTACGGAGCCTCTTCCACCGGCGCCTCCCCGAACCGCGCCAACGCCAACGCCCCCACCACAGCGACCACGAACCCAAGCACCGCGAGCCACTCCAACCCGCCCCGAGTCCGGTCCCCCAACCACACCACGCCCACCACCGCGGGCCCGATCGTCTCCCCGACGACCATCCCCGCGGTAGCGGTCGTCACCGACCCCCGCTGCAACGCGGAGGTGAGCAACAGAAACGCCGCACCCCCACCCACCAGCAGCGCATAGCAGGCAGGGTTCCTCACCAACGCCCCCGGCGAGACATCGTCGATCAGCCGCACCGCCACCTCCACCACCCCGAACCCGAGCCCGGCGCCGAGCCCCAGAGCCAGCGCCCGCCCCCGCCCGGGCAGCCGCCCCGCCACCGCGCCGAGCAGCAGCACCCCCACCGCCACACCCAGCATCGCGTACCGCAGAGTCGTCGATCCGACGCCCGCGCCCTCGTCCCCCGAAGCGAGCCCCAGCATCGCGAGCCCCGCGCACACCACCCCCACAGCGGCCCACTCCACCCCGCTCAACCGCACCCGCAGCAACCGCGAGGCCACCACGGCCGTGACGGCGAGGCTGGCGGCGAGCGCCGCCCCGACGGCGTAGATCGGGATGGAGCGCAACGCCACGATCTGCAGCAGGAACCCGAGCCCGTCGAGCCCGAGCCCCACGACGTACCGCCACTGCTTCACCGCGCGCAGCAGCAGCGCGGGATCGACCCCGGACCCCGTTCCCGGCGCCGTGGCGCGGGCGGCGACGGCCTGGAAGACGGAGGCCGTGCCGAAGCAGACCGCTGAACCGAGCGCGCAAATCATCCCAAGAGACACGAAGTGACTCTAGAGGAAAGGGATTCGCTTGAGCCGTTTGGCATGGCCATGGACACCTACCTACGCTGAGCGCCGATCATGTACGTCAACGGGGGAGCAGTAAGGCAGATGGCAGCGGAACAGAAGCAAGCGCAAGCGCAGAAGCAAGCGCAGAAGCAAGCGCAGAAGCAAGCGCAAGAGCAGAAGAAGTCGCGGCGCAGGCTGCGGTCCAGCACGGTCGTGCTCGGCGGAATGGGCGTCCTGGCGGCTGCCCTGACCTCATGCGGCTCGGATCCGGACAAGCGGTGCGTGGACCGCGACAGCTACAACTCGCTCACCGGTTACAAAATCGTCGGCGACAAGAACTGCAAGAGCGGTACGTCCTCCTCGAAGGGCAAGGGGGGCAGTTCCTACGGATCGGGCACGGGCTCAGGCACCGGCAAGTCCGGGCGCACGGACGCCGACTGGTACTACGACAGCGACGTCGACGGCCGCTACGCCGACTACGGCACCTTCAGCCGCAGCGAGGCCGTCGACCGCGACGGCCTCGGCTGCTCGGGCAGCGGCGGCGGCTGAGTCCATGGAGCGCCGCACCCTCACGCCCCGCCCCGGCTGGCAACGGACCGTCGAGGACCAGGGGCTCATCTACCCCCTCACCCGCTACCCCGACGACTCCCTGCGCCCCTACTGGGACGAGTCCGCCTGCTACGTCTTCTCGCTGCCCGAGGTCGAAGCCCTCGAAGAGGTCGTGGAGGAGCTGCACGCGATGTGCCTGGCGGCAGCCGAGCACATCGTCGAGCACGACCGCCTCCCCGACCTCGGCATCACGGACCCGCGAGTGGCCGAAGCGGTCACCGAGGCCTGGCACCGCCGAGCCGAACTCCCGTCCCTCTACGGGCGCTTCGACCTGCGTTACGACGGCACCGGCGGCCCGGCCAAGATGCTGGAGTACAACGCCGACACCCCCACCTCCCTGGTCGAGGCCGCGAGCCCCCAGTGGTTCTGGATGGAGGAGTGCTTCCCGGGCGCCGACCAGTGGAACTCCCTCCACGAACGCCTCGTCGACGCCTGGAAGAAACAGGCCTCGCTGCTCCCGCCCGGCGGCCCGCTGTACTTCGCGCACTCGGCGGGCGACGAGCTCGGCGAGGATCTGATGACGGTCGCGTATCTGCGCGAGACCGCGCAGCAGGCCGGGCTCGACACCGAGGCGATCTCCATGGAGGACATCGGCTGGGACCGGCTCTCGCGGCGCTTCGTCGACAAGAAGCTCGGCTTCATCCGCAGCTGCTTCAAGCTCTATCCGTGGGAGTGGCTGACCACCGACCGATTCGCCCCGCACGTCCTTCAGACCCTCGACAACGGCGGCGGCACCGGTTCCACCCTGTGGATCGAGCCCGCCTGGAAGATGCTCCTCTCCAACAAGGCGCTGCTCGCGATCCTCTGGGAGCTGTACCCCGGTCACCCCAACCTCCTGCCCGCCTACCTGGACGGCCCGCGTGAGCTGGCTTCCGGGCGGGGCTACGTCGCCAAGCCCCTCCTCGGCCGCGAGGGCGCGGGCGTCACGATCCATCCGCCGGGCGCCGAGGTCCCCATGGCGGTCGAACCCGTCGGACCCGTCGTACGGGAAGAGGCCTGCTGCTACCAGGAGTTGGCGCCGCTGCCCGATTTCGACGGCAACCGTGTGGTGCTCGGCGCGTGGGTCGTCGAGGGCGAGGCGGCGGGTCTTGGCATCCGGGAGTCGGCGGGTCCGATCACGGACGAGTACGCGAGGTTCCTGCCGCACGTGATTCTCTGAGCGGCCTACGTCCGCGCCAAGTCCCCCGAGTACGCTGCCGTTCGTTCGAGATGACGCACTCGGAGGCGGAGCGACCATGGCCGACAGCAGGATCAACACCACGCAGCCTCACACGGCCAGGATCTGGAACTACTGGCTCGGCGGCAAGGACAACTACCCCGTCGACCAGGCCGCCGGGGACCAGATCCGCACGCTGCACCCCGGCATCGGCGCGTACGCGCTCGCCGACCGGCAGTTCCTCGGGCGCGCCGTGAGCCACCTCGTGACCGAGTGCGGCATCCGGCAGTTCCTCGACATCGGCACCGGCCTGCCGACCGCCGACAACACCCACGAGGTCGCCCAGCGGCTCGCCCCCGAGTCCCGTGTCGTCTACGTGGACAACGACCCGTTGGTCCTCACCCACGCGCGCGCCCTGCTCACCAGTACCCCCGAGGGCAGCACCGACTACCTCGACGAGGATCTGCGCAATGTGGAGGCGATCCTCGAACACGCGGCCAAGACCCTGGACTTCGACCAGCCGGTGGCGCTGATCCTGCTCGGAGTCGTCATCTTCATCGAGGACGACTCCGAGGCGTACGGCATCGTGCGCCGCCTGCTCGACGCGCTGCCGGCCGGCAGCCACCTGGTCCTCTCGCACACGATCACAAGCCCGGAGATGCCCGACGTGGACGAGGCGGTGGCGTTCTGGAACGAGAACGGCACACCCAGGCTCACGCAGCGCGCCCCCGGGCAGGTCGCCGCGTTCTTCGAGGGCCTGGACCTCCTGGAACCCGGCGTGGTGTCGTGCAACCGCTGGCGCACGGAGACCGCACCCGGCGTCGAGGACGTGGCCATGTTCGGCGGGGTCGGAGTCAAGCACTGACCCCGGACCGGATCACCCCCGGAACTACGCCAGCCCCCCCCCCCCGGAACTACGCCAGCACCCCCCGCAGCTGGTCAAGCCCCCAGTCCAGGTCCTCCTTGCTGATCACCAGCGGCGGAGCGATCCGGATCGTCGAGCCGTGGGTGTCCTTGACGAGGACACCCCGGCCCATCAGCTTCTCCGAGATCTCGCGGCCCGTGCCGTGCGACGGGTCGATGTCGACGCCCGCCCACAGCCCGCGGCCCCGCACCTGTGTCACCGCGCCCGTCCCGGCGAGCAGTCCCAGTTCGGCGTGCAGATGCTCGCCCAGCTCGGTGGCCCGCTGCTGGAACTCGCCCGAGCTCAGCATCGCGACGACCTCAAGGGCCACCGCGCACGCCAGTGGATTGCCGCCGAACGTCGAGCCGTGCTCACCCGGCTTGAACACGCCGAGGACATCCGCGTCCGCCACCACCGCGGACACCGGCACGACGCCCCCGCCGAGCGCCTTGCCCAGGATGTACACGTCCGGCACCACGCCCTCGTGCTCGCACGCGAACGTCCTGCCCGTCCTGCCGAGCCCCGACTGGATCTCGTCCGCCATGAAGAGGACGTTCCGCTCCCGCGTCAACTCCCGTACGCCCGCGAGATATCCGGCCGGGGGTACGAGGACCCCCGCCTCGCCCTGGATCGGCTCAAGGAGCACGGCCACGGTGTTCTCCGTGACCGCGGCCCGCATCGCCGTCAGGTCGCCGTACGGCACGATCTCGAATCCCGGCGTGTAAGGACCGAAGTCCGCCCGCGCCTCGGCGTCCGTCGAGAAGCTGACGATGGTCGTGGTCCGCCCATGGAAGTTGTCGCGCGCGACAACGATCTTCGCCCTGCCGTCGGGCACGCCCTTGACCTGGTACCCCCACTTCCTGGCGGTCTTCACGGCCGTCTCCACCGCCTCGGCGCCGGTGTTCATCGGCAGCACCATCTCCTTGCCGCACAGCTCGGCGAGGCGTGTACAGAACTCGGCGAACCGGTCGTGGTGGAAGGCCCGCGATGTGAGCGTCACCCGCTCCAGCTGCTCCTTGGCCGCGTCGATCAGACGGCGGTTGCCGTGCCCGAAATTCAGGGCCGAGTACCCGGCGAGCATGTCGAGGTAGCGGCGCCCCTCGACGTCCGTCATCCAGGCGCCGTCGGCCGACGCGACCACGATGGGCAGCGGGTGGTAGTTGTGCGCGCTGTGGGCTTCGGCCGAGGTGATGAACTCTTCGGTAGTCGACACGGGGTCTCCGTTCGTCCTGCGGCGGCGGGCGGGTGTGGTGCCCTGTTTCTATCGTCGCTCGGATCGCGGACGAAGAAACCCGCCGCGGCGGCGTGCCCGCTAGGCTGGCCGCTACAGCACGGCGACTGGCGCGCGGGGAACGGACCCCGGGGGAGCCGTGCGAGGCAGAACCCTTCGAGGTGCCGACCGCCTGGGCACCCCGGGACCACGACCGGACACTGACCGCTCGCCCCGGAGGACGCCGTATGAACCGCCCCCTTTCCCCGGATCTCCCGAACACCCTCAGCCATCCCGCGCTCGCCGCCGAGGACTCCGAACTTGCCGCTCTCATCGCTGCCGAGGAGCAGCTCCAGGCCGACACCCTGCGCCTGATCCCCAGCGAGAACTACGTCTCCACGGCCGTCCTCGAAGCCTCCGGCACGGTCCTTCAGAACAAGTACAGCGAGGGCTACCCTGGCCGCCGCTACTACGAGGGCCAGCAGAACATCGACCCCGTCGAGCGCCTCGCCGTCGCCCGCGCCAAGTCCGTCTTCGGCGTCGAGCACGCGAACGTGCAGCCCTACTCCGGCTCCCCGGCCAACCTCGCCGTCTACCTCGCCTTCGCCGAGCCCGGCGACACCGTGATGGGCATGGCCCTGCCCATGGGCGGCCACCTCACCCACGGCTGGGGCGTCTCCGCCACGGGCAGGTGGTTCCGCGGCGTCCAGTACGGCGTCCGCCATGACACCGGCCTGATCGATTTCGACGAGGTGCGCGACCTCGCCCTCAAGGAGCGCCCGAAGCTGATCTTCTGCGGTGGCACCGCACTCCCCCGCACCATCGACTTCGCCGCCTTCGCCGAGATCGCCCGCGAGGCGGGGGCCGTCCTCGTCGCCGACATCGCGCACATCGCGGGCCTGATCGCGGGCGGCGCCCACCCCTCACCGGTGCCGTACGCCGACGTGATCTCCACGACCACCCACAAGACCCTGCGCGGCCCGCGCGGCGCGATGCTGATGTCCCGCGAAGAGCACGCCAAGGCCATCGACAAGGCAGTCTTCCCCGGTCTGCA
Organism: Streptomyces sp. NPDC058257; assembly: GCF_042881845.1. NCBI lineage: Bacteria > Bacillati > Actinomycetota > Actinomycetes > Kitasatosporales > Streptomycetaceae > Streptomyces > Streptomyces sp. NPDC058257. The sequence goes on along the minus strand of NZ_JBHVXJ010000003.1, from coordinate 604,129 downwards.
GGGCGGTCCGCACAACCAGACCACCGCGGCGATCGCCGTCGCCCTGCACGAGGCGTCGCGGCCCTCCTTCCGCGACTACGCCCACGCCGTCGTCGCCAACGCGCGGGCACTCGCCCAAGCCCTGCTCGACCGCGGCTTCGACCTGGTCTCCGGCGGTACCGACAACCACCTGATCCTGATGGACCTCACCCCCAAGGACGTACCGGGCAAGGTCGCCGCCAAGGCCCTGGACCGGGCCGGGATCGTCGTCAACCACAACACCGTGCCCTACGACCCGAGGAAGCCGTTCGACCCCTCCGGCGTCCGCATCGGCACCCCCTCGCTCACCTCCCGGGGCCTGGGAACGCAGCACATGCCGACCGTCGCCGACTGGATCGACCGGGGCGTCGCCGCGGCCCGCGCCGGCGACGAGGACGCCCTGACGAAGATCCGGTCCGAGGTCGCCGACCTGATGGCAGCCCATCCCGCTCCGGGCCTGCCCGCCCACTGAGCCGCGGCCCCTGAACGCACTGTGTTCCTCGTCTCATCGGAGACGGGGAACAGCAGCAACGGACTGAACGCCGAAGCGCCGGATCACAAGATCGCGGCACACCCGTCACACGACTGTTTCCGAGCTATGAGAGTCACCTGAGAGAATGAGCCCCATGGCCATTGATCGTCCTCGCGTGCTCTCCGGAATCCAGCCCACCGCAGGCTCGTTCCACCTCGGCAACTACCTTGGCGCGGTCCGCCAGTGGGTGGCGCTGCAGGAGTCTCACGACGCCTTCTACATGGTGGTGGACCTGCACGCGATCACGATCCCGCAGGACCCGGCCGAGCTGCGCGCCAACACCCGGCTCGCCGCCGCCCAGCTCCTCGCCGCGGGACTCGACCCCGAGCGCTGCACGCTCTTCGTCCAGAGCCACGTCCCCGAGCACGCCCAGCTCGGCTGGGTCATGAACTGCCTCACGGGCTTCGGTGAGGCGTCGCGCATGACGCAGTTCAAGGACAAGGCGGCCAAGCAGGGTGCCGACCGCGCCTCCGTGGGCCTCTTCACGTACCCGGTCCTCCAGGTCGCGGACATCCTGCTCTACCAGGCGAATCAGGTTCCCGTCGGTGAGGACCAGCGCCAGCACATCGAGCTGACCCGTGACCTCGCGGAGCGCTTCAACGGCCGCTTCGGTGAGACGTTCACCGTTCCGGCGGCGTACATCCTCAAGGAGACGGCGAAGATCTTCGATCTCCAGGACCCGGCGATCAAGATGAGCAAGTCGGCGTCCACCCCGAAGGGCCTGATCAACCTCCTCGACGAGCCCAAGGCCACCGCCAAGAAGGTCAAGAGCGCGGTCACCGACACCGACACGGTCGTGCGCTACGACACGGTGGAGAAGCCGGGTGTCAGCAACCTCCTCAGCATCTACTCCACGCTCACCGGCACCGGTATTCCGGAACTGGAGCAGAAGTACGCCGGCAAGGGCTACGGTGCGCTGAAGACGGACCTCGCCGACGTCATGGTCGACTTCGTGACTCCCTTCCGGGACCGCACCCAGGCCTACCTGGACGACCCGGAGACGCTCGACTCGATCCTGGCCAAGGGCGCGGAGAAGGCGCGCGCCGTCGCCGCGGAGACACTTGCCCAGGCGTACGACAAGGTGGGCCTCCTGCCCGCCAAGCACTGAGCCACACCGCCCCCTGCACCACACGAGGCACAGCAGCGCCCTCTGCCCGCCATCCGACCGACAGGAGTACGACGTGGGGACCGTAACGATCGGTGTGTCGATCGCGGTCCCGGAGCCTCACGGCAGCCTGCTCCAGGAGCGGCGCGCGGGCTTCGGGGACCCCGCGGCGCACGGCATCCCCACCCACGTCACGCTGCTGCCGCCGACCGAGGTGGACGCCACGGCGCTGCCCGCCGTCGAGGCGCACCTGGGGGCCGTCGCCGCCGCCGGGCGCCCCTTCCCGATGCGGCTCTCCGGGACGGGCACGTTCCGGCCGCTGTCGCCCGTCGTCTTCGTTCAGGTGATGTCGGGCGGCGCGGCCTGCGGCTGGCTGCAGGAGCGGGTGCGGGACGCCTCCGGGCCCATGGCGCGCGAGCTGCAGTTCCCCTACCACCCGCACGTCACGGTGGCCCACGGCATCTCCGAGGAAGCCATGGACCGGGCGTACGCGGAGCTTTCGGAGTACACGGCCGAGTGGCCCTGCACCGGCTTCGCGCTCTACGAACAGGGCGCCGACGGCGTGTGGCGCAAGCTGCGCGAGTTCGCCTTCGGCGGTGGCGGCCCGGTGGTGCCTCCGCAGGCCATGGCCCCGGCCACCCACAGCAAGCAGCCCGCTCGCTGATCCGGGCCCGCCTGTACGCGCGCAGGGGGCCTTACACCGGAAGCCGCCGGAACACCGTCCGCGGCACGTGACGCAGCGCCGACATGACCACCCGCAGCGCGCCGGGCACCCACACCGTCTCCGAGCGCCGCCGCAGGCCCGTCTCGATGGCAAGCGCGACCGCCTCCGGAGTGGTCGCCATCGGCGCCTCCTCCAGGCCCGCCGTCATCTTGGAACGTACGAATCCGGGGCGCACGACCATCACGTGCACCCCCGTGCCGTGCAGCGCGTCGCCCAGGCCCTGGGCGAAGGCGTCAAGGCCCGCCTTGCTCGACCCGTAGATGAAGTTCGTGCGCCGTGCCCGCTCGCCCGCGACCGACGAGAGCACCACCAGGGAGCCGTGGCCCTGGGCCTGCAGCGACCGCGCGCACACCAGGCCCGCGGAGACCGCGCCGGTGTAGTTCGTCTGCGCGACCCGTACCGCCGACAGAGGTTCGTCCTCGTCGCGTGCCTGGTCGCCGAGGATGCCGAAGGCCAGCAGGACCATGTCGATGTCGCCCTCGGCGAAGATCTTGCCGAGCGTGGCCTCGTGGGACTCGGAGTCGAGCGCGTCGAAGGCGACGGTGCGGACGTCCGCACCCAGCTCGCGCAGGCCCGCGGCGGCCTTCTCCAGGCCCGGCGAAGGACGGCCGGCCAGCCACACCGTGCGGGTGCGCCGCGCGACCAGACGGCGGGCGGTGGCGAGACCGATCTCGGAGGTGCCGCCGAGTACGAGCAGGGACTGGGGGGTGCCGAAGGCGTCCTTCATGGGACCAACTCCTTGAGGTGCTAGAGGGCGAGGCGGCGCGAGAGGTCCGAGCGGAACACGCCGCGCGGGTCGAGGTCCGCCCGCAGCGCGCGGAAATCGTCGAGCCGCGGATACATCGCGGCGAGCATGTCGGGCCGCAGGCGGGAGTCCTTGGCCAGGTAGACGCGGCCGTCACAGGCGGCGACCTCCTCGTCGAGCTCGTCGAGGAACGCGCCGAGGCCCGGCAGGTTCGCCGGGATGTCCAGGGCGAGGGTCCAGCCGGGCATCGGGAAGGAGAGCCAGCCCGGATCGCCCTCTCCGAAGCGCTTCAGCACGGCGAGGAAGGACGGGCAGCCACGGTCCGAGATGCGCCGCACGATGCGCCGCAGGGCCTCCTCCTCGCCGTACCCGACGACGAATTGGTACTGCACGAAGCCGCCGCGGCCGTACACGCGGTTCCAGTGCGGGACGCCGTCCAGGGGATGGAAGAACGTCGACATCTTCTGCAGCTCGCCCACCCGCAGCCGCGGTGCCTTGCGGTACCAGAGCTCGTTGAAGAGGCCCACCGACTTCCGGCCGAGCAGCCCTTCGGGCAGGAAGCGCGGGGCGGACGGCAGCTGGCCGGGGCGGAACGTCAACGGGGCTCTGCGCGCGCGTGGCGGCAGGGCGTCAAGGGGAGCGTGATCGCCGCGCGTGAGCACCGCGCGCCCCATCGACACACCGCGCGCGAGGAGGTCGATCCACGCGACCGAGTAGCGGTAGCGGTGGTCGGTGGCGGTGAGGCGGGCCATCAGGTCGTCCAGGTCGGTGGCGCGCTCCGTGTCCACCGTCATCAACGACGTCTCGACCGGTTGCAGCCGCAGCGTCGCGGCGAGGATCACACCGGTCAGACCCATGCCGCCCGCCGTCGCGTCGAACAGGGAAGTGCCGTGTTCGACCGCCTGCACCGTGCCGTCGGCGGTGAGCAGTTCCACGGCCATCACGTGGCGCGAGAACGAACCGGACCCGTGGTGGTTCTTGCCGTGGATGTCCGCGCCGATCGCGCCGCCCACGGTCACATACCGGGTCCCCGGCGTGACGGGCACGAACCAGCCGAGCGGGAGCAGGACCTCCATCAGGTGGTGCAGGGAGACCCCGGCGTCGCACAGGACGGTGCCCGCGTCCGCGTCGATGGCGTGGATGCGGTCCATGCCGGTCATGTCGAGGACCGCGCCGCCCGCGTTCTGCGCGGCGTCCCCGTAGGCCCGCCCCAGGCCTCTTGCGATGCCGCCGCGCTCCCCGCAGGCCTGGAGGGCGGCCACGGCCTCCTCGGGCGAACGGGGGCGGATCAGGCGGGCGGTGGTGGGGGCGGTGCGCCCCCACCCCGACACGGAAACGGCCTCGGCGGGCGGAGCGGAGTCGGCAGGCATAGGCGTGACCGTATCGTCCATGCAAGGGCAGTTTGCCCATATTCATCCAAGCCCTCACCGAAATGGGTGATTGATGGAGTGTCGTCGTATATTGCCGTAAATATTGAGAGGTCGCCTAGAAGAGTCGGGAGGGAGGTCAGGTCCTCGAAGTCCCCGGAGAAGGAGGCCACATGCACGACCTGGACCACCGGCTGCTGTCGGCCCTGCGCGACTGCGGGTCCGACACGCGCGTGGCCGCCGCCGCACGGGCCCTGTCCTGGGCCGGCGAGCACGGCGCCCTCTGGATCGCCGCGGGACTCGCGGGCGCCGCGGTCGACCACGGGCGACGCGGCGCGTGGCTGCGTGGCACGGCGCTGACCGCCGCGGCACACCTGGCCAGCATGGGCGTCAAGCGGGTCGTACGGCGCCCGCGCCCCGGCGACACGGGCGTGCAGCCCCTCGTCAGGACCGCGGGACGGCACTCCTTCCCCAGTTCGCACGCCACTTCGGCCGCCGCGGCCACCGTCGCGTACGGCGCGCTGAGCCCCGTCGGAGCCCGTGTCGTCCCGCCGCTCGCCGCCGCGATGTGCGTCTCGCGGATGGTCGTCGGCGTCCACTACCCCAGTGACGTGGCGGCCGGCGCGGCCCTCGGCGCCCTCACCGCGCGCGTGGGCTCCGCCTGGATGAACGGGAGCCGCACGCATGGCTGACCGCACCGCCCTGCTCGAACGCCCCCAGCCGCCAGGCCCGTCAGGGCCGACGTCCCTCGCCCTGCCGCTCGGCCTCCTGAAGACCGCGCGCCCCCGCCAGTGGGTGAAGAACGTCCTGGTCGTCGCGGCCCCCGCCGCCGCCGGTGAACTCTTCTCGCGCCACTCGCTGATCCAACTCGCCCTGGTCTTCGCGCTGTTCACGGCCGCCGCGTCCGCCGTCTACCTCATCAACGACGCGCGCGACGCCGACGCCGACCGCGCCCACCCCACCAAGTGCCGCAGGCCGGTCGCCGCGGGGCAGGTGCCGGTGGCGGTCGCGTACGTGGTCGGCGGGCTGCTCGCCGTACTCGCGCCCGTGGCCGCCGCCGCGCTCTGCACGCCCCTGACAGCGGGACTCATCGGCGCCTACGTAGTGATGCAACTGGCCTACTGCGTCAGCCTCAAGCACGTCCTCGTCGTCGATCTCGCCGTCGTCACCACGGGCTTCCTCATGCGGGCGATGATCGGGGGAGTGGCCCTCGGCATCCCGCTCTCGCGCTGGTTCCTGATCACCACGGGCTTCGGCGCGCTCTTCATGGTCTCCGCCAAGCGCTACTCCGAAGCCGTCCAGATGTCCGGGAGCTCCGAGAAGCTGGGCGCCACGCGCGCGTTGCTCACCGAATACACCACCGGCTACCTCCGCTTCGTCTGGCAGCTCGCCGCCGGGGTAGCCGTCCTCGCGTACTGCCTGTGGGCCATGGAGAGCGGCGGCACCGCCAACGGCAGCTCGCTGCCCTGGCGGCAGCTGTCGATGGCCGCCTTCGTTCTCGCGGTCCTGCGGTACGCCGTCTTCGCCGACCGGGGCACGGCGGGCGAACCCGAGGACGTCGTCCTGCGCGACCGCGCGCTGGCCGTCATCGGCCTCGTGTGGATCGCCATGTACGGCCTCGCGGTCGCCGACTGGTGAGCGCCCTCAGGGAGCGCCTTCGGGCCATGGGCCCCGAGCTGCTCGGCTTCGCCGCCGCCGGGATCTGCGCGTACGCCGTCGACCTCGGGCTCTTCATCTGGCTGCGCAGACCCGTCGGCCTCGACCCGCTGACCGCGAAGGCGCTCTCCTTCGTGGCCGGTTGCTCGGTCGCGTACGCGGGCAACGCGCTCGGCACCTACCGGCGGCGCGAGGGGGCCGCCGTCTCGCGCCTTCGCCAGTACGGGATCTTCTTCGCCGTCAACATCGCGGGCGCCCTGGTGCAACTGCTCTGCATCGCGGTGTCCCACTACGGCCTGGGCCTCACCTCGCAGCGCGCCGACACTGTCTCCGGCGCGGGAGTCGGTATGGCACTCGCCACCATTCTGCGTTTCTGGGGTACCCGGACCTTGGTCTTCCGTTCTGTGGGCAGGGAGGCAACATGGACTGGCTGAAAAAGCTCCCCGGCATCGGGCCCCTGGTGGAGCGTCTGATGCGCACGCACGCGTGGAGCGCGTACGAACGGCTCGACAGTGTTCACTGGGCCCGCCTGGCGGCCGCGATGACGTTCATCAGCTTCCTGGCGCTCTTCCCGCTGATCACCGTCGCCGCCGCGATCGCCGCCGCGACGCTCTCCAAGGGGCAGCAGAACAAGCTCGAGGACACCATCTCGAAGCAGGTCCCCGGCATCTCCGATCAGCTGAACCTCGATGCCCTGGTCGCCAACGCGGGCACCGTCGGCCTCGTCGCGGGCGCCCTGCTGCTCTTCACCGGCATCGGCTGGGTCGGCTCGATGAGGGAGTGCCTGCGGGCCGTCTGGGAGCTGGAGGACATCGAAGAGAACCCGGTCATGCGCAAGATCAAGGACGCCGGGGTGCTCTTCGGGCTCGGTGGCGCGGGCCTCGCGTCCGTCGCCGCGTCGACCCTCGCCTCGACCGCCGTCGGCTGGAGCGCCGACCTGCTCGGGGTCTCCGAGAACGGCTGGGGCGGGGCGCTGCTGCAAGCGGTCGCGTTCGCCATCGCCGTCTTCGCGGACTTCCTGCTGCTGCTCTACGTCCTGACGCTGCTGCCGGACGTCCAGCCGCCGCGCCGGCACCTGATCACCGCCGGACTGATCGGCGCGGCGGGCTTCGAGCTGCTCAAGCTGCTGCTCGGCGGCTATATGAAGGGCGTCGCGTCGAAGAGCATGTACGGCGCTTTCGGAGTGCCCATCGCGCTCCTCCTGTGGATCAGCTTCACGGCAAAGCTTCTGCTGTTCTGCGCCGCCTGGACGGCGACGCGGAAACAGGAACGTACAGAGCAGGAACGTACGGAGCAGGAACGTACAGAGCAGGAACGTACAGAGCAGGAACGTACGGAGCAGGAACGTACAGAAGAAGAGCAGCGTGAGCAGCGGGAGGAGGCCGGCGACGTCAGCGGCGGCTCTTCCGCCGCACCCGGTCCGGCAGCGGCATCCGGCGGCTGATCACGAACCATCCGGCGGCGACGAGCGCCAGGACGCCGCCCGCGACGCCGAGCGCGATGCCGATACCGCCCGAGCCCTTGTCGGAGGCGTGCGCGACGTTCTTGGCCGCGCTCGAATCGCTCTTCCCGCCGCCGGGAGCTCCCTTGCCGCTGCCCGTACCGGCACCCTTCGGAGCGACGAGTTCGCCCACCGGTTCGACCTTGCCCGAGGCCTTGAAGCCCCAGTCGAGGAGGCGCTCGGTCTCCTTGTAGACCGCGTGCTGCTCCCCGGAGTCGGGGTTCATGACGGTGACGAGCAGCACCTTGCCGTCGCGCTCGGCGACACCGGTGAAGGTGTTGCCCGCGTTCGTGGTGCTGCCGTTCTTGACGCCCGCGATGCCCTTGTAGGCGTCGAGACCGATGTCTCCCGTGAGGAGGCGGTTGGTGTTCTGGATCGCGAAGGACTCGCGCTTCTTCTTGCCCTTGTCCTTGCCCTTCGTGATCTTCTTGGTCTCGCCGGGGAACTGGGCGGTGGCCGTCGAGCAGTACTCGCGGAAGTCCTTCTTCTGCAGCCCCGAGCGGGCGAACAGCGTCAGGTCGTACGCGGAGGAGACCTGCCCCTTCTCGTCGTAGCCGTCCGGGCTGACCACGTGCGTGTCGAGGGCCTGCAGCTCATCGGCGTGCGACTGCATGTCCTTGACGGTCTGCGGGACGCCGCCGTTCATCGCCGAGAGGACGTGCACCGCGTCATTGCCCGACCGCAGGAAGACGCCGAGCCACAGGTCGTGGACCGAGTACGTCTCGTTCTCCTTGACGCCGACCATGCTGCTGCCCGCGCCGATGCCCGCCAGGTCGGAGAGCTCGACCTTGTGCTTCTGCGACTTGGGGAACTTCGGCAGGACCGTGTCCGCGAAGAGCATCTTCAGTGTGCTCGCCGGGGGCAGCCGCCAGTGCGAGTTGTGCGAGGCGAGCACCTCGCCGGTCTCGGCGTCGGAGACGAGCCAGGAGCGCGCCGAGAGCTCCTTGGGGAGTACGGGGGCGCCCGCCTTCAGGCTCACCTGGGTGCCGGGCTCGCCGAGCTTGGCACCGCCGACGGTCGACATAGAGGCGGGTGGCTTGGGTTTGTCCCCGTTTCCCGGCTTGTCGTCCGCCCATGCGGGAGCTGTGGTCGACATGGTCAGCAATGCGGCGGAAGTGACCAACAAGGCGGTCTTTTTTAGGGCAGGCACGGACGAGAACGTACAGGGCGCCGCTGTGGAAGTCGCCGCCGAGGTGGGCTGAGTGTCGGGCTCCCCACCCCGGCGGCGTCGCGGAAGGGAGGCTCGCGATACTGAACGTATGAAGCTCAGCCGCCCGGTCTCCTGGTTCCTGCTCGCCTTCGGTGTGTGGAGCTGGTTCATCTGGATCACTTTCGTCAAGAACCTGTGGAAGGACGGCAGCGGGCTCGCCTTCGATGACGCAGGCGACCCGACCGCGTACTTCTGGGTCCACCTGACGCTCGCCGTCGCCTCCTTTGTCTTGGGGACGGTGGTAGGGACCATCGGGTTCCGCGGAGTGCGTGCTCTGCGCCGTACGTCATAGCCGCACGTCATAACTGACCGGTCACTGTTGAGGGGCTAGCTCCGTGGTCATCCTGTTCGTGCTGGCCGGTCTCGCCGCGTTCGCGGTCCTCGCCGGGATGCAGTGGTACATGTGGCGTCGCCTGGTGCGGGACACGACGGCGCGGCCCGGATTCGTCCGGCGCGCGGGCGCCGTGATCTTCGTGGTGGGGCCGCTGCTGATGTTCGCGGGGGTGGCGAGCGAGCGGGCCGGGGCACCGTTCTGGCTGCAGAAGGTGCTCACCTGGCCGGGCTTCATGTGGATGGCCCTTTCGATCTATCTCGTGCTCGCGCTTCTTGTGGGGGAGCTCGTACGGCCCCTCTTCTTGAGGCTCCTCTTGAGGCGTCGTCCAAAACTCACCCCTACGGAGGACCCTGGTTCGGGGGAGGGCCGCTACGTAGAGGGCGCAGAGGGTGCGGAGGGCGTAGAGGCGGCAGGGGCTTCGGAGCGAACAGATCCGGCCACCCCCTCGCGCCGCCTCTTCGTCTCCCGGATCGTCGGCGGGACCGCCGCGGCCGTCGCCGTCGGAACGGTCGGCTACGGAACGTACGGCGTCCTGCGCGGGCCCCGGGTCAAGCGCGTCACCGTGCCGCTCGCCAAGCTGCCGCGCGGGGCGCACGGGTTCCGGATCGCCGTGGTCAGCGACATCCACCTGGGGCCGATCCTCGGACGCGGCTTCACCCAGCGGGTGGTCGACACGATCAACGGCACACAGCCCGACCTCATCGCGGTCGTCGGCGACCTGGTCGACGGCAGCGTCGAGGACCTCGGGCCCGCCGCCGCGCCGCTCGCACAGCTTCGGGCGCGGCACGGAACGTACTTCGTGACCGGCAACCACGAGTACTTCTCGGGAGCCGCGCAGTGGGTCGATCACGTACGCGAACTGGGCCTGCGTCCCCTGGAGAACGCCCGCACCGAACTGCCCGGCTTCGACCTCGCGGGCGTGGACGACGTGGCGGGCGAGAGCGAGGGGCACGGGCCGGACTTCGCCAAGGCACTGGGCGACCGGGACCGCTCGCGGGCCTCCGTCCTCCTCGCCCACCAGCCGGTCGTCATCCATGACGCCGTCAAGCACGGCGTCGACCTCCAGCTCTCCGGGCACACCCACGGCGGACAGCTGTGGCCAGGCAATCTCATCGCCGACCTGGCCAACCCGACTCTCGCGGGGCTGGAGCGGTACGGCGACACCCAGCTGTATGTGACGCGTGGTGCCGGGGCGTGGGGGCCGCCGGTGCGGGTCGGGGCACCGTCCGACGTCACGGTCGTCGAACTGGCCTCCCGTCAGGCGTGATCGGGCATCGGTTCGACGCGGTGCGGACCTGGCTGGATACGGCCGGACCGCACGGTGACGGTGTGACACCGAACGCTTCCTCTGCGCAGCATTAAGTGTCGGAAGTGTGTGCGGTCATTGGTGCTTTGGTGTGCCAAAGGGGGAACGGTGTTGAGACGTCAGGCTTTCCGGCTGCCACCGCATCCGGCGTCCGTCTCGCTCGCCCGGGGCCGTGTACGTGATCATCTCGCCGCCTGGGGGCACAAGGAGGAGAGCGCGACGCTCGACGACGCCGTACTCCTCGTCTCGGAGCTGGTGACGAACGCCGTCTGCCACGGTCGTGTGCAGGAACGGGAGTTCGAGGTCGCGATCACGGTGCTCTCCGACGGCGACTGCTTCATCGAGGTCTCCGACGAGTCTCCGGCCGGCCCGGAGATGCAGGACATGGGCCCCCTGGCGGAGGGCGGCCGAGGCCTGCGCCTGCTCGACACGCTCGCCGAGGCGTGGGGCGTCTGGCAGCGGGGGCGGAGCGGGAAGACGGTGTGGGCGCTGGTGCGGGCTTGAACCGCGCGCCCCGAACCGAGTAGCAGGGTCGGGGCGGGTCGGCACATAGGCCCGCAGCGCCCTCACTCCGCCGCCTGCGCGGGCAACGTGACCGTCACCGTGAGCCCCGCCCCCGGCGCGGTCTCCACCCCCACCTCACCACCGTGCGCCACGACGACCCCCTGCACGATCGCCATACCGAGCCCGCTGCCGGCACCCCCGCCCGCGCGGAAGAACCGGTCGAACACACGCGCCGCGTCCTCCTCCCCGAGACCGGGCCCCTGGTCCGCGACGCGCAGCCGCACCACCCCGTCCCGCCGCTCGACGCCCAGCGTGACCGGCGTGTCGGCGGGCGTGTGGACGCGTACGTTGCCAAGGAGATTGCCGAGCACCTGACGCAGCCCCGACTCGTCCGCGCGGACGAGGACCGCCCCGTCGGCGCGGACCGTCAGCGGGCGCTCCGGCTCCTGCACCCGCAGGTCGTCGGCGGCCTCCCGCACCAGGCGGCTCAGATCCACGTTCCTGAAGCGCAGCTCCGGCTCCTTGTCCAGGCGGGCCAGGATGAGCAGCTCGTCGACGAGGCGTCCCATGCGGTCGGTCTCGGCGATGACGCGGCTCCACGCGCGCGTGCGCTCCGCCGGATCGCGGAGCATCCCCTTGTCGTACAGCTGGAGATAGCCGCGGATCGCCGACAGGGGCGTACGCAGCTCGTGCGAGGCGTCGGCGACGAAGCGGCGCAGCTGTGCCGAGCTGCGCTCGCGGGTCTCGAAGGCCGACTCGACCTGGTGGAGCATGGAGTTGAGGGCCAGGCGCAGCTGCTCGGTCTCCGTCGCCGGGGCGCGGCTCGACGGAACGCGCCGGGTCAGGTCGCCCTCGGCGATGGCGGACGCGGTCTCGACCATGTCCTCCAGGGGGCGAAGACGGTGGTGCGCGGAGATCATCGTCAGGACGGCGAGCAGCCCCAACAGGACCACTCCGAAGGCGGCGTCGAGCCTGAGCGCCTTCCTGATGCCCGATTCCACGTTCTGAGTGGCCGCCGCCATCAGGACCGTCGTGCCGTCGGCCAGCTTCGCGCCCACCATGCGGTGGGCGTCGCCGTCCAGGGTGACGTCCTGCGGCTCGGACTCGCGCGCGACCGCTTCGGGGTCGTCGACGGCGGCGGCCAGGGTGCGCTGGCGCGGGGTCGGGGCGAGCGCTCCGATGGAGACGGCGTCGCCGCGCTCGTCCACCGCCACGAACACCGAGTCCCCGCGCGGCAGCGCGCTCGCGTTCTCCTTGCTGCCGGGCGTGAGCCGGTCGAGCGCGATTCCCAGCTCACTCAGCCGCTCGATGTCCCTCATGGTGAGCCCGGTGCTCAGCAGCGAACTGCGCGACTGCGTCAGCTCGGAGTCCACGCTGTCGAGCAGATAGTGGCGCATGCCCATGACACTCACGCCGGTCGCCACGACGACACCGAGCGCGAGCAGCGCCACGTTCACCCACGTGAGCTTGGCCCGCAGCGAGCTCATGCCGCGACGCGTACGCCTCACGCGAGGCCGTATCCGACACCGCGCCGGGTCGTGATCACCGGCGGTCCGAGCGCGGCCAGTTTGCGCCGCAGATAGCTGATGTAGGTCTCCACGACGGTCGACTCCGCCGGGTGCTCGTACTGCCACACATGGCGAAGGAGCTGCTCCTTGGGCACCACGCGGCCGCCGTTGCGGACCAGGAAGCGCAGCAGGGCGTACTCGGTGGGCGTGAGCTGCGCCGTGCGGCCCGCTCGGCGCACCACGTACGTCGTCTCGTCGAGCTCCAGGTCGCCGTAGCGCAGCGGCGGGCGCTGGGGGAGCACGTCGCCCGACCTGGTGCGGCGCAGGACCGCGCCGACGCGGGCGATGACCTCGTCGATGTTGAACGGCTTGGTGATGTAGTCGTCGCCGAAGCCGAGCGCGCCCACGACCTCCGACGGGGCGTCCCGCGCGGTCAGGAAGAGCAGCGCCATCCCGGGGCGCCGGGCGCGCAGCTCTCTGGCCAGGGCGCGGCCGTCGCCGTCCGGCAGCATCACGTCGAGGAGCGCCACGTCGGGCCGGGTGCGCTCGTTGAACGCGAGGGCGTCGCGCACGGTGCCCGCCACCATGACGTCGAAGTGGTGGTAACGCAGGGCGATGGCGAGGACGTCGGCGATGCTCGGCTCGTCCTCGACGACGAGGACGGTGGCTCCGGTGTCCGGGCCGTGGCCGGGCCCTGGGCCGGGGCTCACTGAAACATCTGTTCCCTGCTGGCCTTCGGCGTGGCTCATGCCCTCAGTATCGGCGCGCCCGTTGTACGAAGTCTCGGTCAGTGCCTTGGAGTTACTTGAGAATCATGGCCGCGCCGCGCCACCGGAGCCCGGCGCCGCCGATGCTGAGGCCCCTGAAGGCACGGACCCGGGGGACCTGGCGACGCGGAGGAGAGTGGATTGTGGAGGCATTGGCGCGTTGGTGCTACCGGCACAGGCTTGTGGTCCTTGTGCTGTGGGTGGGGGCCCTGTTCGGTCTGGGGGCGGCGGGGACCTCGGCGGGCACCGACTACTCGAATGTGTTCTCCCTGCCGGACACGGACTCCAAACGTGCGTACGACCTGATGACGAAGGCCTTCCCGGAGAGCGCCGGAGACACCGACACGGTCGTCTGGCGCGTCGACGAGGGCGCTTCGGCTCGTGACGCGGACGTACGTTCCCGTATCGAGCCCGCGCTGAAGGAGATCGCCGGCATGAAGGGCGTCGGCGAGGTCGCGGGCCCGTACGCGTCCAAGGAGGCGGGCGCCGCACAGATCAGCGAGAACGGGCGCATCGCCTACGCCCAGGTGACCTTCGCCAAGGAGGCCAACTCGGTGCCCAAGGGCCTCGTCCAGGACGTCGTGGACACGGCTCAGCGGGCCGAACGCTCCGGCCTGGAGGTCGAACTGGGCGGCCAGGCGATCACTCGTATCCAGGAGCCGCCCACCGGCATCGCCGAAATGGTCGGCATCGCGGCGGCGGCCGTCGTCCTCTTCCTGGCCTTCGGCTCGCTCTTCGCGATGGCCCTGCCGATCGTCATCGCCGTCTTCGGAGTGGGCCTCGGCATGCTGTCGACGATGCTGCTCAGCCACGTCACGGACATTCCCGAAGTGGCCCCGCTGCTCGGCTCCCTGATCGGCCTGGGCGTCGGCATCGACTACGCCCTCTTCATCGTCACCCGGCACCGGCGCGGCATCCTGCGCGGCATGGAGCCCGAGAAGTCCGCGGTGCAGGCCCTGAATACCTCGGGCCGCGCGGTGCTTTTCGCGGGCGGCACGGTGTGCATCGCGCTCGCCGGGATGCTGGTGATGAACATGCGCTTCCTGGACGGCGTGGTCATCGCCGCGTCGCTGACGGTCGTCCTGAGCGTCCTCGCGGCCGTCACCCTGCTGCCCTCGCTCCTCGGGCTGCTCGGCCCCCGGGTGCTCAGCCGCAGGCAGCGGCGGCGCCTCGCGGCGACGGGACCGGAGCCCGCGGAGGCGAGCGGCCTCGCGGCGCGCTGGTCCGCGTACGTCCAAAAGCGCCCGCGCTCGATCGCGGCACTCGCCTTCGTGGTGATGGCCTTCCTGGCGCTGCCGCTGCTCTCCCTGCGGCTCGGCGCGACCGACCAGGGCAACCACCAGGAGTCGACGACGACCCGGCAGGCGTACGACATGCTGGCCGACGGATTCGGTCCGGGCTTCAACGGCCCGCTCCAAGTGGTGGCCGAAGAAACCGGCACCACCGACACCGCCGACATCAGTGGCCTGGTGGCGACCATCCGCGAGACGGAGGGCGTGGCAAGGGTGGCGGCGGCCCCGCCCGCGGACGGCATCGCGGTCATCAACGTCGTCCCGACGTCGTCCCCCCAGTCCGAGCAGACGGATCAACTCATCGACCGTCTGAGGGGAGAGGTGATTCCGCAAGCCGGGGTCGACGCCCACGTGGGCGGTGTCACGGCCGTCTTCAAGGACTTCGCCGCGGTGACGGGCGACCGACTGCCCTACTTCGTAGGGGCGATCATCGCGCTCGGCTTCCTCCTGCTGCTGATCGCGTTCCGCTCCTTCGTGGTGCCGCTGACGGCGGCCCTGATGAACCTGATCGCGGCGGCGGCGTCCTTCGGCGTGCTCGTGGCGGTCTTCCAGTGGGGCTGGGGCACGGAGCTCCTCGGCATCGGCAAGGAGGGCCCGATCACCGCCTTCCTGCCCGTCATCATGCTGTCGCTGCTCTTCGGGCTATCGATGGACTACCAGGTCTTCCTGGTGAGCCGCATGCACGAGGAATGGGTGCACACGAAGGACAACGCGCGCGCGGTGAGGGTGGGTCTGGCCGAGACGAGCAGGGTCATCAACTGCGCCGCCCTGATCATGATCTGCGTCTTCTCCGCGTTCGTCCTGAGCGGCGACATGGAGGGCGCGATGGCGGGCATCGGCCTGGCGGCGGCGGTCGCCCTGGACGCGTTCATCCTGCGCACGGCTCTCGTCCCCGCCGCCATGCACCTGCTCGGCCGCTCCAACTGGTGGCTGCCCGCGGGCCTGGAGAAGCGCCTTCCGCACTTGGCGGTGGAGCCGCGGGAGCCCGGGCGGACGGCCGCGTCACCGGCGGAAACCGTCCTCCCCCACGCGCGCGTGGCGGAGTCCGACGGCGAAGCCGTCGCCTCCGTGGTGCACGGTTTCATCCGCACCGCGGAGGGCGAACCGGTGGACGGCGCGACCCTGACCCTGCTCTCCACGGGGGGCCGCCGACTGGACCGCGTCGTCTCCCTGGCCGACGGTTCGTACATCGTCGCGGCCCCGTCGGCAGGCGCGTACCTCCTTGCCGTCTCGGCCTCCGGATACGCGGCCCGCGCGCGGCACATCGCGGTCGCGAACGAACCGCTGGTGTACGACGTGGAGCTGGCGTTCGGCGAGCTGGACGCGGACGCGGTGAACTGAACGGGGCGTCCGGGGGTCTTGCCTCAGGGGGGTGATCCGCCGTACGACGGTCGACGTGGACCCGGCGGCCGTGGGCCAGGGCGTGCTGGCCTTCGTCATGGTCGACTCGACGGCATGGATGGGGGAGCGGGCCGAGGACTTCGCCGCGATCCCCGAGATCCAGGAGGCCCACGTCATCGCGGGTGCGGCGAGCGTCCTGGTGAAGGTGCGCACGTCGACGACGGGGCAGCTCCAGGACGTGCTGCGGCGGCTGTATGCGATCGAGGGCGTGAGCGGGACCCAGGCGACGGTGTCACTGGAGACGTTCTTCGAGAGGCCGGTGTCGCCGGGGCGCCCCGATCCCGTGGTCGGCGTCTAACTCCTGGCCAGCTCGGGCCGCTTGCGATAGTCGGTGAACCCGATGACGTTCCCCCACGGATCGGCGACCTCGACGGTCCACCCGGTGGCCACGGAGGCGGGCGGCGCGAGCGCCTCGATCCCGGCGGCCTCCAGCGCCCGCCCGGCGGCCCGGGCGTCCCCCACCTCCAGCCAGACCCGGGGCGCGAACCACGCGGACGGCCGATGCTCGACCCCGTCCTCCACGCGCAGCAAAATCCCGGGCGTCTCCTTGCCCACCTTCAGGATGGCGAGCCCGATCTCATCGATCCGGTGCGCCACGGGAAACCCGGCACGCTCATAGAAGCTGACGGCTTCTTCGAGGTCCCCGACGGGGAAGAGGACGTTGTCGAAGCCGAGCAGCTCGGTCGACGAGTCGCTCGCCGAGGGCTGCTCACCGGATTGACGAACGGGCTGCTCAACGGACAGGCCGACCGACTGGTTGTCTGACATTTCGTCAGAGTAAGTCGACCGACCCGAATTCAACCGCACTGTCGCCGTTTGACCGCCACTTGGGCGTTGGAGTCACTCGGGTGGGGTGCTCATGGATTGATCGACAACCCGCTCTGGGCGACGGGGCCGCGCGGCATCGTGTGTATGTGCCCCGCAGTCTTCAGGAATTCGGGAACCCGCTGGGCAGGGGCGCCCGCACACGTTGTCTCCGACGCGCTTCCGGTGCACCGAACTCGGAAAAGTTCCTTCGTGCTGCGCTCAGGGTTACGTGATTCGGCCCGCCGACGTACTCGTTGGCGTTGTGATCGTCCTGCCCTGCAGCCTCCCACCCGCAAACCGGGCAGATTTCGAACCACCCTCTGGCTTTCAGAGTGAGAAACTTGCAGCAAGGGCAGGGGATTCTTGTCGTTAAGGGCGACCCTTCACCTTATATTCATTTGACGGCCATATGAGCCTTGGAGTCACTCGGCCGGAACGGCGATTGATGGGCCCGTCAATCCCAGGGCTCGCGCACTGGCTTGCGTTTCCACCACTCTCCGAGATCGGCCTCGGGCTTCTCCTTCGTCGGACGGACCCAGGGGCGCAAGGAGAGCTCTGGGTCCGGGACAGTCTCGGCGCGGAAGCGCGAGTCCAGCCGGGCAAGGAGCTGACCCAGCGCGCCCTCGCGAGCCTCGGCCGGCAAGGCACTCCGCATCACGTCCTCAAGGGAGTCCCGGGAGTCCAGGTCGTTGCTGTAGGCGCTGACGGGGTAGAAATCCTCGCTCGACCAACCCGGCTCCATGCGGCGCACCACACGCTCCCAGGAGGCGAACCGGTGCGCCACCGAGTACACGGGCTCGGTCAGTGACTCTCGTCCCCTCGGTGAGAGCCGGGACCGCTCCACCTCAAGCCGGTCCGCATCGCACCGCGCGATCTCGTCAAGCACCGGTGCAGGCAGATCAGCCCAGACAGCCCTGCTTTCCGGCGCCGCTCGGAACACGTCATATGGTTTCCGCTTTCTGGCTCGCCGAGCTGAACCATTCTCCGTCTCGCCCTCCAACTGACTCACTCCTTCAACTGCTGCAGGAAGTATTCGTATCCATCATCGGGCTGCATGAAGGTCCCATTCTCCCCTTCGCGGATCAGCATCGTCCCGCTCGCATCGTCCCACCAGGCGAAACGGGGGTTCCCTGAAGTGGTACTGCGCATGCGGATGCCGGGGGTGCTGGTCATCATGTTCTCGAGATGCTCCGCCACGTCCAGGTCGTCGACGTCCTTGATACCTCGACTGTTGATGTCACCGTGCGCGGCGATCTTGTCAGCGAGCACCGGCAAATTGCCCTGTTGGCTGGCGGGGTCCGGCTTGCCGATCTCGTAGAGACCGAGCGGGTCGCAACGGAGCAGTGGATCGAGGACATAGCGGAAGGGGTTGGGGGCAGGCCCCAGGCCCAGGGGGTCTGGGGTGGCGTAGCGGGCCGTCTCCGGGTCGTAATAGCGGTGGACGTTGTAGTGCAGACCGGTCTCGGGGTCGAAGTACTGCCCGGGGAAGCGCAGCGGTGTGTAGGCGCTGTTTCCGTCCTGCCAGGCGGTGATGCCCCACAGGGTGCTCCGGCCGTGCCAGGCGATATGACCGTCCTCATCGATGAGTTCGGTGGGGGCGCCCACGAGATCGGTGGCGATGGCGAAGAACCGTGCGTCTATCTCCTCGCGGGTGGCGGTGAGGATCCGCTCGGTCTGGGCGATGGGGCGAAGACCGTCGTACTCCCAGGTCAGAGCTACGCCGTGCGGTCGTGAGTGATCGGTGGTGAACTGCTCGCAGAGGGTTGTGCCGTCCCAGGTGAAGTCGGTCTGTTCCACAACGGTCGTGCCGTCCGCGCCCAGCCTCTGCTTGGAGATGCGGCGCCCCATCGGGTCGTAGCGGTACCTCCAGAGTGTGCCGTCCGGGGTGCGGACCGAGGTGAGCCGGTCCTCCGCGTCCCAGGTGTATGCCCAGGTCTCCGGCTTGCGGGAGAGGCGGCGTCGGTGGCGGCGCACCACTCGGCCCTGGTCGTCGTAGCCGTAGCGGGTGCCACCGGCGCGAAGCAACCGGGTGCCCTCGGAGTCGCGTTGTCCCACTGCTGCCTGTCCGGGGTGCCTGCTTGGCCAGTCGGCGGTCGCTTGCGTGCCGTCGTCGTCGTAGGCGTACGACTCACTCCAGCCTTCTGCTCGGACGGCGGTGACGCGACCGGCCGCATCGCGCTCGTACGTCCGCCTCTGGCCGTCCTGGCTGTCGATGCCGGTGAGGTGTCCGTCGGCACGGTAGCGGTAGGCCCGGTCACGAATCGTGCGGCCGCCACCGGTGGTGACCGACTGGGCGGTGACTCTGCCGAGACCGTCGTAGGCCCGGGTCAGTGACAGGGCGTCGTCGACGTCGAGCGCGAGCAGTCGTCCTGCGGCGTCGTAGTCGAAACCCAGGGTCCGGCCCGCGGTGTTCACGCGAGTGCGGTCACCCCGGCCGTCGTACCCCCAGGCGCTGGTCACGCCGGTGGGAGTGGTGCGGTGCAAGGTTCGGCCCGCGGCGTCATGGGCGAACGTGAGCGTTCGGCCGTTGACGGTCTCGGAGACGAGACGTCCCTGCGTGTCCCGGTGCAGCGTCACGCTCGCGTCAGGGCCCTCGGCTGCGCAGAGCCGGTCGGACAGGTCGTAGGTGTACGTGCTGACTGCGCCGTCCGCGTCTTTGGCGACCATGCGCCCGAACACGTCCCGGATCATGCTCACGGTCTGCCCGACGGCGTTGGTTCGCAGGACGACCTGGCCCTTGGCATCGTGGCCGTAGGCCTGTGTGCGCCCGTCGAAGTCCGTCTCGGAGAGGAGCCGCCCCGCGATGTCGTACACGTAGCTCCAGCGCCGCCCGTCCGGGCGGTTCACACCAAGGAGGCGTAGCGAGGGGTCGTAATCGAAGGTGTGACGCACACGGTCGGGTCCGGTGCGCGCCGCGAGCAGGTTGAAGTGGGTGTACTCGAACCGTGTCACCGCGCCCATGGCGTCGGTGTGACTCGACCGGTTCCCCTCGGGGTCGTACGTCCAGACCTCCGTCTGTCCGTCGGCCCCGACCCGGCGCAGGAGTTCGCCGTCCGTGCCCCATTCCATGCGGGTCATGTTGTCGAGGGGGTCGGTGACGTTCGCCACGCGGCCGAAGGGGTCATGGGCGTATTGCGTGACACCGCCCAGAGGGTCGGTGACGTGCTCGGCCAGGCCGGCCGTATTGCACCGCACGCGGGTGAGACAGCCCGTCGGGTCGGTGACCGAGGACAGGTGACCGAGACTGTCATATGTGTAACGGAGCGTGGCGCCATCGGGTTTGACGATCGTGACGCAGTTGCCGCGGGCGTCGTACTCCCGGCGCTGGACATGGCCGTCGGGGCCGGTGATGGCGACCGGGCTGCCCTGGACGTCGTACACGAGACGTACCGTCGCACCGTCCGGACGCATTACCTCCACGAGTCTGCCGAGACCGTCGTACGTCTTGCTCGTGGTGTGACCGAGCTGATCCGTCCAAGACGTCAGGTGGTGGTGCTCGTCCCAGGTGGTGCGGGTCGTACCACCGAGCGGGTCGATCTCGGCGACGATCTGGCAGTTGTCGTTGACGACGAACTTCGTGACGGCGCCCTCGGCGGTGGTGAGGGAGGTGACCCGGGCCAGGGGCCAGGCCGGGTCGGCGGCTTCATAGTCCAAGGTCAGGGTGAGGTGCCCGGCCTCACCGCCCTCCGCGACGCAGCGGTCCTCGGAGTCGTACGTGTAGCTGTAGCTCCGGCCATTGCGATCGGTCCAGGACGTGACTCGGTACCGGTCGTCGTAGGTGAACAGCGCAGCATGGCCGTTGGCGTTGACGACGCCGGTGAGGCAGTCGTCGGAGTATTCGTACTTCCGTAGCGTGACGTCCGATCCGTCCTCGCCCCCACCGGCCAGGTGCAGGGCGGTGACGCGCCCATCCGTGACCGTCAGCTTGAGGTGGTAGCCGCCACTGTGCCGGATGGCGAGAGGGGTCCGGTCCAGGGCGTAGTCGAAGTCGACGGTGTCGCCGTTGCGATCGGATATTCGCTCCAGCAGAGCGATGCCGTCGACAGGTATGCCGAAGTGGCGGGTATGCCCGGTGAGAGGGTCGTCAACGCGGTAGCTGCCGTCGTCGAGACGGGTCAGGGGACGACGGGGCCCGGCCTCGGGAAGGACCGGGTCCACCGTGCTTTCGGGATGACGGTAGCCAAGGAGCAGCCCGTCCTCGGTGACGTACACCACCCCGTCGGTGTGGGTCTCAAGGCGCTGATCGATGGTCGAGGCCCAGGTGGGGCCGAACCACCAGCCGGTGCGGTAGCCGGAGGACACCCGGCGGGTGAAGGCGAGCGGCAGTGAGCCGGGCAGGGCGACATCGGTCTCCGGCAGGAACATGAACCCGGTGGCCATGTCAATCGGGTCGGACCCCTTGCTGCTCACCGTGTCCGCAACCCGATTGTCAGCGCCCTTGGCGCCGTCGGCGAGAGCATCTGGCGCATTCTTGCCGAGTCCCTTGAGACCGGCCTTCAGCCCCTTCAGCCCACCCTTGAGGCCTTTCATGCCCTTGGCGAGGCCGCGGAGGGAGGTGAGGCCCTTCATGCCGGGGATGCAGTCGAGGGCGGCGAAGGCGACGTCGAGGAGGCCTGCTTCTCCGTTGGCGTATTTGTTGAGGGTGTCGGCGAGGACGACGAGGGCGGCGATGAGGACGATCGCGCCCAGGATCGGCCCGCCGATGATCATGGCGATGACGCCCAGGACGGCGACGACGACCTTGCAGACTTCGACGATGGTGTCCCAGTTGTCGGTGACCCAGTCCCCGACCTCCTCCCACCACTTGCGGTTCTTGATACCCGCGTCGGAGGCGTCCTCCAGCTTCTTCTTCGCCGTCCCCGCCGCTTCCTCGCGCATCTTGCGGGCGTCCTCGGCCATCTTCTTCGCGGCATCGAGGCTGTTCTGGGCGGTGGTGACGTCCGACTTGGCGTCGGTCTGGGCCTTCTCCGCGGAATGCGCGTTACGGGTGGCGGCCTTGACCTTGTCGGGGTCGGGCTTAGGCACGTCCTTGTCGGACTTGCCGGAGTCCTTGTCGTCCTTGTACTTGTCGGCTTCCTTGCCCGCCTTGTCCACCCAGGAGTCGGCGGAGGTCAGGCGGGTCTGGGCGGCGGAGAGGCTGGTCTGCGCCTCGCGGCCCTTGACCAGGGCCTTGTCCGCCAGCGCCTGGGAGCGTTCCAGTTCCGGCCAGTACGCGGACAGCGCGTCGCCGGCCATCTCGTAGCTCTTCTTGAGCTTCTTCAGCTTCCCCGGCGCGTCCTCGAACTCCGCCGTGAACGACTCCGCCGTCTTGCCCGCCCAGGTCAGGATCGCGTCCTCACCCGCCATCCCCTTGATGTCACGGAGGACTTTCGAGACGTCGTCAGCGAAGTCGTGCAGGTTCTTCGCCAGGTTCCGCACCCGGTCCGGATCACCCGGCGTCGGATCCTTGTCCAAGTCCAGGACATGCCAATCCGCCGGACGATTCCCCGCCATGCCCCAACCCCCGTTGTGCTCGTACCGTCGTCTATCGGTTGATGGACTGGATCTCTTGGACGTTGATGTCCTGCGTTCCGTCGAAGGTTCCGTCCGGAAGGTCGCCGCCCGTGTTGCCGGAGCCCTTCCAGGTGATCTCCCAGGTGATGGACGCCTTCAACTGGTACGGCTTGCCGCCGGTGGCTCGCAAGTAGGCGATGCCGCACGGCGGGTCCTGCTTGGAGGAGCCCTTCGTGTACGGCGTGCCGATGCTGCCGTCCTCGTTGACCTTGCACTCACCGGATGCGGGGAAGGTCGTCGCGTCCCCGGTGCCGGGCTCCAGGTGGAGGCTGACCGGCTTGGCCGTGGTCTCTGCCCAGAGGCCCGTACCGGGCAGTTCGGCGCGGACCTTGACGTCCTCGAAGGTGCCCTTGTCCAGCCAGACCCAGGTGGGCAGGTTCACCGTCGACTTGCCTTCCGGCTTCAGCTCGACCTTGGTGTCGGGGACCTTGATCTTGTTGTAGGCGTACCCGGCAAGGACCTTGGGCGTGGGGGAGTTCGGGATGTCGGGGACAGTGTTGGCGTCCTGCCAGAAGAGGAGCTGTTCACAGTCGCGTGTCTCGAAGGTGTCCTCGACGTCGGGATTCATGACCCCACGCCAGAACATGCCCTTCTTGCCGATGTTGTAGTTCTTGTACCCGTCAGCACCGTCCGACTGGGTCTTCCCCTTCTCATAGTGATCCACCATGAGTTCCTCGCCCCAGCCGAGGAACGGCGTCACGGGGACGGTCCCGGTATCACGGCCTTCACCGTTCTTGACCTTCTCGACACCGGCTTTCAGCTCCTCGGGCGTCGCCACCGGCTCGTACCAGCAGGGCGGGGGCTTCCAGTTCGGGTCGACCGGGATAACGGGCTTGGCGGCCGAACCGCCTCCCTTACCGCCGCTGACCTGCTTGACCGTGACACTCGTGCCTCCAGCCATGAGCGTATTTCCCGAGGACCCGCCGGAGGGCTTGTTGGCCGGAGGCGCCGGCTGCTTACCGGGGTCGTCCTCGCCCCACGCATAGGCGGTGGGGGCCAGCGCGACGAGTATTGCGACGGAGGAGGTCAGGAGAGCGCCGAGCCCTGCGGTCTTGCGCAGGGTCATCAGCAGCCCCCACGCTTCGTCGTGGACGAACTCGTCTTCCAGACACCGTCCTTGGTGCGGTCGAGCCGGGTCTGGTACTGCACGCGCGGGTTCTGGTCCTTGGGCGTGCCGACGACTTCCTTCGTCTTGAGGTTCTTCGTGGAACCCTTGCTCTCGTCCATGCAGTAGAACAAGATCCCCGAGCCTGTGCTGTTGATCCGCACCTGGGGCTTGGAGATGCGGGCTTCGCCGACCAGGGTCAGGTCCTTGTCGACGAACCCTTTGATCCACTTCTTGGAGGACGCCTCCGAGGTGGGGTTGTTGTAGAACTTCACGTACGACGCGTCCGGATCGCCCTCGATGATGGCGGCGTGATCGGCGCGCAGCGCCTCTTTGCCGTCGTCCAGGATCGCCTGCAGCTTCGGGTCGCTGTTCGTCCAGCCCACGAACTCCATCTTGAACGAGCTCGGCAGCTTGATCGCCGGACGTCCTGCCTTACCGGCCTCGCCTGAAGGGTCGGCCGAAGCTGAAGCCTTGGCGCCTCCGCCCCCCGCCCCCTCGATCTTGTCCGAGGAGTCGTCGTCCCCGCCTCCCGATCCACAGGCGGTCAACAACAGGGCCGCGGACGCGGCAAGCGCAGCCGTCATGAGACGGATGGGGCGGTTCACTCGGGGCTCCCGTGAGGTGGGGGGTAACTGAAGCGAACCAAAGCTATCTCTGGGGCGAGTCGGGACACCAGGTGGATTCCGTGAACGGCATGGGGTTTTGTGTCTATTCAGGCCCATTGATGCCATCGGTCGATGGATCTGGGCTCAGTGATATTTGCCGTAGCAGGCTTCGCTGATCGCCCCATCAGCCGACCGGTTGCCGGGCTGCCGGGCTGGCGCTCAACTGCCGCCCTGCGCAGGCTTACCCGCATCCAAGACCTCCGCCACGTCCAGCGTGATCTTCGCGCCGATCGATTCGGGGAGGGTGACCAACTGGCCGGGGGCGTGGACCTGGTGGGTCGTGTACTCGCCGCCGGACGGGTCCATGAGGGTGTGGAGGCGTCCGTGCTTGCGGTCGACGATGACGTAGGCCGGGATCCCAGCGTCTGCGTACGCCGTGACCTCCGCGCGGAGGTCGTTCTGGTAGTTGCTGGAGGTGACTTCCAGGACGAGGCGGAAGCAGAGGGGGTCATAGCAGTTGTTCTCGATGAGGTGCTCGTCGATGTCGGCATCGACGACGACGAGGTCGGGGATCGCGTAGTCCTCGGCGCCCGTGGGAAGCCAGAGTCCGACGCCTTCGAGCACCTCCGCCTCTCCGCCGTCGAGCCCGGCCGTGGCGAAGGGGCGCCGCAGCCGGGAGAGGGTGCGGGCATGTGCCACGTCCGGGGGAGGGGTCACGGTGATCTGGCCTCCGATGATCTCGACGCGGTGGCCCGGGTTGCGATCCATGAGCAGGTTCGCCTCGGCGAGCAGGGGCCGCTCGCCGGACGGGTCGCCATGGGGCCGCTCGGCAGCTCCTGCAGACATCGCGTGCCTCCTGAGGGCTGGTGTCGAGGGCATCATCGTAGGACGGGGGAGGGGGCGGAGGCCGGTCTCGACGCGTTCACCGGTACGGGTGGGCGGGGTCCTTGTCGGCTGCGGACGCTCGCGCGTCGACTCGTCTATTGCTCCATGCCTGGGGTTGCGAGGACCCCTTGGCGTATCGCCTCCAGGAGAGAAGTGAGGGAGGCGGTTCGCAGGGGCAGGTTGATCGCCGGTTCGTCGGATTCGCGCAGGCGCGTCGTGTTGTCCGGTGCGGTGGCGAGTTCGATGCAGTTACTGGCCTCGCTGCTGTGGGACGACTTCTGCCAGTGGAGGGTGGTCATGTGGGCTGCCTGCTTTC
>NZ_JBHVXJ010000003.1:500250-578785 GCF_042881845.1 Streptomyces sp. NPDC058257 | reverse complement strand
GGCTGGCGGCTATTTCCTGTGGTCCTCGAGGGTTCCTTGGCGTATCGCGTCCAGGAGGGAGTCAGTGTTGGAGGCGTTCAGGGAGAGGACTGCTGCGGGGGTGTCGGATTCACGGAGGCGGATGGTGCCGTCGGGGGCCGTGGCGAGTTCGACGCAGTTGTTCCCCTCGCTGCTGTGGGACGACTTCTGCCAGTGGAGGGTGGTCATGTGGGCTGCCTGCTTTCGGCTGGCGGCTATTTCCTGTGGTCCTCGAGGGTTCCTTGGCGTATCGCGTCCAGGAGGGAGTCAGTGTTGGAGGCGTTCAGGGAGAGGACTGCTGAGGGGGTGTCGGATTCACGGAGGCGGATGGTGCCGTCGGGGGCCGTGGCGAGTTCGACGCAGTTGCTTCCCTCGCTGCTGTAGGACGACTTCTGCCAGTTCAGGGCGGTCACTTCGGGAACCTTTCAGAGGCTTGCGATGATGCTGGTGATGAAGTCGCGGGACTGGGTTGGTGTGAGGGACATAGCTTCCATCTGGTCCAGCACCGTGCGGTACTTCATCAGCGCCGCGTCCGTATGCACGAGCACGAAGCCATGCTCGGCGTCGAGTTGCACCGTGTCCAGCTGCGGCACCGGGCCCTCAGCGAAGACGATGGTCTGCCCGGAGCCCGGGAAGATGCCCGCGTCGAAGGGGATGACGCGCACGGTGACGTTGTCCCGTTCGCTTGACTCTGCGATGTGGCGGAGCTGTTCGCGTGTGACGCGTGGCCCGCCGAACTGCATGCGCAGAGCTGCCTCGTGGATGACGGCCCTGTACGGGAGCGGGGTGCCGTCGTAGAGGACCCCTTGCCGTTTGATGCGATGGGACACCCGGTACTCGACCTCATGCGGCGGGAGTTCTGGGATGCTCTGGCGGAAGATCAGGCGTGCGTAGTCCACGGTCTGGAGCAGGCCAGGGAGGTGCGTGGTCTGGGCGGTGCGCAAAGCGGATGCATGATGCTCCAGCTCGGCAAGGTCGAGAAGACCTCCGGGGAGCCTGTCCCGGTACTCCTCCCACCAGTTGCGGGCCCGACCGCCGTCGGCCATCGAGGCGAGTACGTCGACGAGTTGCGCATCCGAGCAGCCGTAGTTGGTGGCGAAAGTGCGAACTCGTTCGGGGCTGACACCGATGCGCCCGATCTCGATGTTGCTGACTCGGGACTGTCCTACGCCGAAGAGCGAACCGGCCTCAGTGGCCGACAGTCCTGCCTGCTCGCGGAGTCGACGAAGTTCGTGGCCCAACCTCTGTTGGCGTGCCGTGGGGGCAACGCGCATCGCCATGTCTGCCGCCTTCCTTCCACCGCAATCTATCGCGGGGCATGTAGTTACCTGAATCGGTGGACTGTAGATTCCTGTTGCCCTACGGTGAGTGTCGAAGCGGCTACCCATGGTTGCCGAGGCTTCCGGAAGCGCACCGCCCTGCCACAACACAAGGCGACAGAGCCACCGACCGCCCGAGCCGCCCGATTCACCCCACCCAACCCCCGTACCTCAAAGAGGAGTTACGGCCATGCCCGAACTCGCCCTGAAGCGGCAACCCGTCTCCCACGCCGATGAAGACTGGGAGTACGCCCTCCGCATCCCCCACACCCCCCTCGGCCCCGGCATCGTCCGGGCCCACGTGCGCGCCGTCCTCAGCCGCTACCGCGTACGCCCCGCCGTCCTCGACAACGTCCAGCTCGTCGCCTCGGAGTTGGTCACCAACTCCCTTGCCTGGACGTGCGATTCCGTCGCCGTGCGACTTGCCCGTACGCACAGTCGGCTCCGCCTCGGTGTCTGGGACAGCAGCCCGCAGCTACCGCCGACGCCCCTCGGAGTCAGCGACGCCGACTCCGAGGGAGGTCGCGGCCTCTGGCTCCTCCGGCGTTGCGCCGACGACTGGGGGCATTACGTCCTCATCAACGGGCTCCGCGCCACCGGCGGCAAGGAGGTCTGGGCGGAGTGGCACGCCCCGTACTCGAATGAGTGAGGCCCTGGGATTCCTGCTCGGTACTCTGAGGCGCAAGGCGAGACTCCGTCGCATGGGAGCAATCATGAGCGCCGCATCCGGGAACGGGCTCGAAGACGAGTCGGCGTACCGCTGGCCGATCCCGCCCGCCGAAGGCTGGACCGCTGACGACCTCGACCGGATTCCGGGCCTCCCGCCGCACACGGAGTTGATCGACGGGAGTCTCGTCTTCATGAGTCCGCAGACCCGGTTCCACATGCGCTGCATGCGCCTGCTGGAGCACAGCCTCCTCCAGCAGGCGCCGGATCATCTGGATGTCGACCGGGAGTTCACGATCAAACTGGATTCCAGGAATCGACTGGAGCCCGACATCTTGGTGGTTCCTGTCGAGGCGGACACCGGTTCGAATCAGACCTGGCACAAGCCCGAGGACGTCCTCCTCGCCGTCGAAGTCGTCTCTCCCGATTCCCGCGAACGCGACCGTGAGGTCAAGCCCCGCAAGTACGCCCAAGCAGGAGTTCCGCACTTCTGGCGTGTCGAGCAGGACGAGGAGAAGCAGGACGAGGAGAAGCAGGACGAGGAGAAGCAGGACGAGGAGAAGGGCCTCCCCGTCGTCTACGTCTTCGAACTCGACCCGGCCACGAAGTCCTACGGGCTCACCGGCATCTTCCACGACCGGCTCAAGGTCTCCTCGCCCTTCGACGTCGAGATCGACCTGACCGCCGTGAACCGCCGCCCTGAGCGGCCCTGAGCGGCCCTGAGCGGCCTCGACGGCGAAAGGCGAAGGCCCCGCCCCCCGGTGCGAAACCAGGAACGGGGCCCACGTCAACGTACAGACGAAGAAGAAAGACTCAGAAGCGACGCGTGATCAGCGCCCGCTTCACTTCCTGGATCGCCTTCGTGACCTCGATGCCACGCGGGCACGCGTCCGTGCAGTTGAACGTCGTGCGGCAGCGCCACACGCCGTCCTTGTCGTTCAGGATCTCCAGGCGCTGCTCGCCCGCCTCGTCACGCGAGTCGAAGATGAAGCGGTGCGCGTTCACGATCGCCGCCGGGCCGAAGTACTGGCCGTCGTTCCAGAAGACCGGGCACGACGACGTGCACGCCGCGCACAGGATGCACTTCGTCGTGTCGTCGAACCGCTCGCGGTCCTCCGGCGACTGCAGGCGTTCGCGGGTCGGCTCGTTGCCCGACGTGACCAGGAACGGCATGACGTCGCGGTACGCCTGGAAGAACGGGTCCATGTCGACGACCAGGTCCTTCAGGACCGTCAGACCCTTGATCGGCTCGACCGAGATCGGCTTGGCCGGGTTGAGGTCCTTGATCAGGGTCTTGCAGGCCAGGCGGTTGCGGCCGTTGATGCGCATGGCATCCGAGCCGCAGATGCCGTGCGCGCAGGAGCGGCGGAAGGTCAGTGACCCGTCCAGCTCCCACTTGATCTTGTGGAGGGCGTCCAGGACACGCTCCTTGGGGTCGATCTCCACCTGGAAGTCTTCCCAGGTCGCGTCCGCCGAGATCTCCGGGTTGAAGCGGCGGATGCGGAAGGTGACCGTGATGTACGGGGAGTCGGCGAAGCCGGCCTCGGGCTTGGCGTCTTCCTTGTCGAGGGTCGGGGTTGCCATCAGTACTTACGCTCCATCGGCTGGTAGCGGGTCTGCACGACCGGCTTGTAGTCGAGCCGGATCGACTCGGCGCCGTCGTCGCCTACCTCGCGGTACGCCATGGTGTGGCGCATGAAGTTGACGTCGTCGCGGTTCGGGAAGTCCTCGCGGTAGTGACCGCCGCGCGACTCCTTGCGGGCCAGGGCCGACTGCGCCATGACCTCGGCCAGGTCGAGCAGGTTGCCCAGCTCGATGGCCTCCAGGAGGTCGGTGTTGAAGCGCCTGCCCTTGTCCTGGATCGAGACGTTGAGGTAGCGCTCGCGGAGTTCCGCGATCTTCTCCACCGCCGTCTTGATCGTCTGCTCCGTGCGGAACACCATGACGTTGGCGTCCATGGTCTCCTGCAGCTCCTTGCGGAGCTCGGCGACCCGCTCGTTGCCCGTGGCGTCGCGCAGGCGCTCGACCTGGGAGACAACGAGCTCCTCGGCGTTCTCCGGGAGCTCGACGAAGTCGTTCTTCGCCGAGTACTCGGCCGCGGCGACGCCCGCGCGCTTGCCGAAGACGTTGATGTCCAGGAGCGAGTTGGTGCCGAGGCGGTTGGCGCCGTGGACCGAGACGCAGGCCACCTCGCCCGCCGCGTACAGGCCCGGGACGACCGTGGTGTTGTCCGCGAGGACCTCACCCTGGACGTTCGTCGGGATGCCGCCCATGGCGTAGTGCGCGGTCGGCTGGATCGGGATCGGGTCCGTGTAGGGCTCGATGCCGAGGTACGTGCGCGCGAACTCCGTGATGTCCGGGAGCTTGGCGTCCAGCTGCTCCGGCGGGAGGTGCGTGAGGTCCAGGTACACGTGGTCGCCCTCGGGGCCGCAGCCGCGGCCCTCTCGGATCTCCGTGTAGATGGAGCGGGACACGACATCGCGGGATGCCAGGTCCTTCATGACCGGCGCGTACTTCTCCATGAAGCGCTCGCCGTCCTTGTTGCGGAGAATGCCGCCCTCACCACGGGCGCCCTCCGTAAGAAGGATGCCCATGCGCCAGATGCCGGTCGGGTGGAACTGGAAGAACTCCATGTCCTCCAGCGGCAGGCCACGGCGGTAGCAGGCCGCCTGGCCGTCACCCGTCAGCGTGTGCGCGTTCGACGTCACCTTGAAGAACTTGCCGGTGCCGCCCGACGCGTAGACCACGGCCTTCGCCTGGAAGAGGTGGATCTCGCCGGTGGCCAGCTCGTAGGCGACGACGCCCGCGCTCTTCTTGACGCCGTCGACCTCCACGAGAAGCTGGTCGAGGACGTAGAACTCGTTGAAGAACTCCACGCCCTCCTTGATGCAGTTCTGGTAGAGCGTCTGGAGGATCATGTGGCCGGTGCGGTCGCCCGAGTAGCAGGCACGGCGGACAGGAGCCTCGCCGTGGTTGCGGGAGTGACCGCCGAAACGGCGCTGGTCGATCTCACCCTTGGGCGTACGGCCGAAGGGCAGGCCCATCTTCTCCAGGTCGAGGACCGCGTCGATGGCCTCCTTCGCCAGGATCTCGGCGGCGTCCTGGTCGACCAGGTAGTCGCCGCCCTTGATCGTGTCGAAGGTGTGCCACTCCCAGTTGTCCTCTTCCACGTTGGCGAGCGCGGCGGCCATGCCGCCCTGCGCCGCGCCCGTGTGGGAGCGGGTCGGGTAGAGCTTCGTCAGGACCGCGGTGCGGCTGCGCTTCGTCGCCTCGATGGCCGCGCGCATGCCCGCGCCACCGGCGCCGACGATGACAGTGTCGTACTTGTGAATCTTCACTGGGTTCGCCTCGGCTTTAGCGGATGTTCGGGTCGAAGGTGAAGATCACCAGCGTGCCCAGAAGGATGGTGAACACCGTGGCGGTGTACAGCAGGCCCTTGAGCCACAGGCGCGTGTTGGCGCGCTCCGCGTAGTCGTTGATGACCGTGCGCAGGCCGTTGGCCCCGTGCAGCATCGCGAGCCACAGCATCAACAGATCCCAGACCTGCCAGAACGGCGAGGCCCAGCGACCGGCGACGAACGCGAAGCCGATCTTGCTGACGCCGCCGTCGAGCACCAGCTGGATCAGCAGGTGACCCAGGACCAGGACGACCAGGACGACGCCGGACAGGCGCATGAAGAGCCATGCGGCCATCTCGAAGTTGCCGCGGGTCGAGCGCGGGGTCTTGGAGGTGCGCTTGCGCGGGGCCTCGATGAGGGGAGCCGGGTTGTCGGCGTCGTAGAGCGAGGCGCCTTCGACGGGACCCACTCCGGACTTCTCGAGCGTGGTGTCTGTGTCGGACATGTCTGGCGTCAGCTCCCGAAGACTTCGCGGACGGCGTGGCCGAGGACCGGGTAGAGCGCCCCGACCATCAGGACGACCCAGATGCCCACGACGGTCCAGAGCATCTGCTTCTGGAGACGCGGGCCCTTCGACCAGAAGTCGACGGCGATGACACGCAGGCCGTTCAGGGCGTGGAAGAGGATGGCGGCGACCAGGCCGTACTCAAGGAGTGCGACGAGGGGCGTCTTGTAGGTGCTGACGACATCGTCGTACGCCTCGGGAGAGACGCGGACGAGAGCGGTGTCCAGCACATGCACGAACAGGAAGAAGAAGATGAGGACGCCGGTGACTCGGTGAGCCACCCAGGACCACATTCCTTCCCGGCCGCGGTACAGCGTTCCAGCCGGCACGGCAGAACCCTCCGGGAGCGGGGATTGGGGCCAGCCGGCTTGGGTGGTCGGACGGGCCCGGCCGGGTACGGTCCACCGGCCGCTCGTCATCGTATCGACGAGTTGTCGGTTCGTTCGCGCGGGGTGGCCAGGTGTGATCAAACAGGCAATCAAACAGGCACGTACGGGCTATTCAGGTCGTGCACGAGTCGGGTGAGTCGGCCGCGGACCAGCTTCCTCAGTTCCTCGGCCGCGAGCACTCGCTCCTCCTCCGGGTCATTGGTCAGGCGGGCCCGGATTCCGGCGAGCAGATGGTTCAACGCCTGGCTCGGCCGGACCTCGTCCAGGCAGATCACGAAGACGTGTCCGAAGCGGCTCTCGTACGCGGCGTGCGCGGCCCGCAGGGCGGTGTGCGCGGCGGTGTACGTGCCCTGGCCGGGGACGAACGGACGCAGAGGTTCGCAGGCCAGGGCCTCGGCGAGGTCCGCGAGCGGGAGGTCGTACGCCGCTTCGTCGGACGCGGCGAGCAGGGCGTCCAGGTCGGGGTACGGCCGGTGGGCGACCAGGCGGCGGGCCCACAGATGGCTGCCGCAGCAGGTGAGCAGCGCGGCTTCGGCCGCGCCGGGCTCGGCGCTGTTCAGCTGCTCGGGGGTGCTTGGCGAACGGTGCGGGGACAGCGGGGGCTCCTGGGCAGGGGGCATCGGTGAGGCAAGGAGTGGGGCAGGTGGGGGTTTTGTCGTAACGCTATCGAGGCGGGGTGGCGGTTGTCGGACGGATGCGTGAATTTCACCCGGATGGGAGAGTTTCGCTTCGCGTTGTGGACGGGGTGGCCGCGGGCCCCGATTTACCGTGGGCGGATGACTGCCGCCTGTGCCGCTCGTCTCGCCCCCGCTGCCCGGTGGGGGCATTCCTGTGCCGCCGCTTCTCGGCGGATCTCTCCCGCGCACCCAGCCGTTCGCCCCGTATCGGGCGGCAGCCGATGATCCCCCGCCGCGTCGCCCTCGCCTCCGCCGCAGTGGTGGCCGCCGGGGCCGTCGCCCTGACCGTGGCCGTCTGGCCCGACGGCGGGGACGGCGGGGACGGAGCGCCCTCGTCCAGCGCGTCGCCGCCCTCCGACAGCAAGTCCGCCGTCTCCCCGACCCCCTCGAAGTCGTACGCCCTCTCCAAGACCCCCGCCACCATCCCCGCCGTACGCGAGCACACCGCGGCGCGCGGGCCGGGCTGGAAGCCGAAGGACGGCGGGCGGGTCGTCGTCGGTGACGACGACCTCGCGGACGAGGGCAAGCTGCTCGCCGGTGAGCTGAAACTCAAGTACGCAGGCGACGCCGACCCCCGCAAGGGTGACGTGGAACTCGCGCTCACCCCGGAGAAGGCCGACGCCTCCGAGGGCAGGGACGAGTCGTACACCCTCTCCGTGAAGAACCAGCGGGTGAAGATCAGCGCCCCCGCCGACACGGGCGTCTTCTACGGGACCCGCACCCTGAAGCAGGAGGTGCGCGGCGATGGGACCGCGCCCGAAGGCGTCGTACGCGACCGTCCCGCCAAGCCCCAGCGCGGATTCATGATGGACATCGCGCGCAAGCACTTCGACGCGGAGTGGATCGAGGACCGCATCCGGGAGATCGGCGACCTCAAGTACAACCAGCTCGGCCTGCACTTCTCCGACGACCAGGCCTTCCGCATCGAGTCGGACTCGCACCCCGAGATCGTCTCGCGCGACCACCTCAGCAAGGCGCAGGTGCGCCGCATCCTCAAGCTCGCGGCGAGCCGCCACATCACCGTCGTGCCCGAGATCGACTCGCCCGGCCACCTCGGCGCGGTCATCGCCGCGCACCCCTCGCTCCAGCTCCGCGACACCCGTGGCGTCGCCGCGCGCGGCGCCGTCGACATCTCCAAGCCGCAGGCGGCGGAGATCGTCGACGACCTCCTGGAGGAGTACGCGGACCTCTTCCCCGGCCGCTACTGGCATCTGGGCGCCGACGAGTACCAGGCCCTCACGGTCGCCAACCCGGAGGCCAGCTATCCGCAACTGGCTTCCGCCGCCCGCGAGAAGTACGGGTCCGACGCCCGTGTCCAGGATCTCGCGACCGGCTGGCTCAACGACCGTGCCGAGACCATGCGCCCCTACGAGCGCGGGCTCAAGGCCTGGAACGACGGGTTCTTCCGCGGCGGTGTCGAGAAGGCCGACGACGACCTCGAAGTCGCGTACTGGACGGGCAAGGAGATCGGGGCGAGAGAGCCGGTCGAGTACCTGAAGGCGGGCCGGAAGGTCGTCAATTACAACGACGAGTACCTCTACTACGTCCTCGGCCAGCCCAACACCTTCCGCTATCCCACCGGGCAGCGGATCTACGAGCAGTGGACCCCGCGGGTGATCCGCGGGACGAAGCCGGTGAGCGCGGAGTACGACGACCAGATCCTCGGCGGCACCTTCGCGGTCTGGTGCGACCTCGCGGGGTCGCAGACGCAGGCGCAGGTGGCCCAGGGGGTCCGGATGCCGCTGCGGGCGACGTCGCAGAAGCTGTGGGATGCGCGCGAACCGGGGCCGCCCTGGGGAGAATTCGTGAAGCTGGCCGACCGGGTGGGATAAGTTCCGGAGGCCGCCGACGCCCTGGGGAGGGACGCGGGCGGCCTCTGCCGTCCTGTTCGTCTGTCCTGCCTGTCTGTCCTTCTCGCCTGTCCTTCTCGCCTGTCCTTCTCGTCTGTCTTGTTCGTTCTCTTGTTCCTGGTGAACCCGTGGGGGGTCGCTCAGCCATGCTGTGCACGCAATGTCAGTTCAATACGGCGACGACATCGGACGGCCTCTGCGGCATCTGTGTCTCGGCGGCCGCGTACGCGCAGCCGACGCCTCGTCCCGGGTACGCCTCCAACGGGAACCTCGCCTACCTCCGCTCACCGGTCACACTCGCCCGGGCGAGTGTCGCGTTGCTCGTCGGCGTCATCGCCGCGGACCTGTACTCGCTGTGGGCGGGCACGGTCGTCCAGGGCGTGATGGACGACCTGATGAGCCTGGACCGCGGGGTGGGCTACGGGGTGGGCTACGGGGTGGGCTACGGGGCGGTGGGCCAGGGAACGGATCTGGTGCGGGAGGCCGAGCACGCCGACACCCTCTACGCCGTCTCCGGCTGGCTCCAGACCGCCGTGCTCGTGGCCACCTGCGCCGTCTTCCTCTGCTGGTTCCACCGCGTCCGCGTGAACGCCGAGGTGTTCGAGCCGCACATCCACAGCAAGACCCGCGGCTGGGCGGTCGGCGGCTGGTTCGTGCCCTTCGTGAACCTGTGGGTCCCGCGGCGGATCACGCTGGACATCTGGGACGCGAGCGGCGACCGCTCCGTGGCCCTCGACCGCACGATGACCCTCGGCGGCGCATCGGCCCGCGCCACGCACCCGCTCGTCAACGGCTGGTGGACGCTGTGGGTGGCGAGCATCTTCGTCGGGCGGTGGGCGTCGGTGGGGTACTGGGACGCGGAGGAGGCGGACGAGATCGACGCGGCGGTCTCCAGGATGATGCTCGCGGACGTCGTGGACATCGCGGCCGCCGTGCTGGCGATCCTCGTCGTACGCCGCCTGACGCGGATGCAGGACACGAAGGCCAGGCCGGGCCCAGTGGCCGACGGTGTCCACTCGGCCTGAGGGCTTCCGCCGGGGAGCTTCCGCCTGAGGGCCTCCGCCTGAGGGCCTCCGCCTGAGAGCTTCCGTCTGAGAGGTCCGCGAGATCCGCTTTCGACTTTTTGGTGGCGAACTTGCATACGTCTGTGGTGTATTCGCCCAAAGCCGATCGAAGCCGTACACGGGGAGACGCGAGCATGGGCTACTGGGGTTACTACGTCGTGGGCAGGAGCGAGCGGCCGCTCGTGGAGCTCGCGGCGGTGGCGGCGGTGCGGGACGAGCTCAGTCTCCTCGTGCAGCGGGACGACGGCTGGCAGGTGTGGGAGGTGCCGGGCGGCGACGGCGCGCGCGACGTCGGCAACATGAACACCCTGGCCCTGGAGACGGGTTCGCCCGCGCTCTTCGGCTACGTCATGGACAGCGACTGCGTGGTCGTCGAGGCGGCAGCCCCGGCGAGCGGCACGTGGACCACCTGCCTGGCCCGCGAGGCGATGACCGCATACCTCGGCGACGACGGCCTGAGCCTTGACGACTACTTCCTGGAGCCGCGCGACGCGGCGGACCGGGCGGTGACGTGGGCGGCGGAGTCGGGCAGGACGGCGAAGACGGGGCCGCTCCTGGACGTGCTGAACGCCGCGGCTGAGCCCTCGGCGGAGGAGCTCTTCTTCCGCTTCCTGGACCGCCTCGGCGTAGTGCCGCAGTGACGTTCCTGGGAGCCCGAACGCAGTATCGAACACAGTGCCGAACGCAGTAGGGGACGCGCGGGGGACGTGCAGGAGACGTGCACCGTCCGCGCACCGTCCGCGCAATGTCCGCGCAATGTCCGTTGTCCGCGAACAGGAGGCGTGCACCATGGGTGGCCCGAGTCTGGTCGAGCTGATGGCCGAAGCGGACGAGAGGGGACTGGCGGCGAGCGGGCTCGCCTGCCTCGACCGCTGCGTACCGCTTCTCGGCGGCGGTGACGACGTACTGCGCCCGCTGTGGGCGAGCCTCGCGGAGGGCAGGGCCTGGGACGTGGCGCTCGCCGACGCGCGGATGACGCTGGGCGGTGCGGACGTCCTGGAGGACTCCTCCGCGGACGAGGCCGTCACCCTCGCCTACCGCATGCTCGGCGCCGCGCCCTCCACGCGGTCCGCCGCCGAGCTGCGGGAGTGGGCCGACGCCTGCTCCGTGGCCGCGCTGCAGATACATCGGCTGCTCGACACCGTCCTTGACGGCGGCGCCGGGCCGCTGCCCGTGAGCGCGAGGCGTGAGGGGCGTACGGAGGGGATGTCGCCGCTGGTCGCCGCCGAATTGCGGCGCCAGATACGCGTCCTGGAGCTG
Organism: Streptomyces sp. NPDC058257; assembly: GCF_042881845.1. Classification (NCBI taxonomy): domain Bacteria; kingdom Bacillati; phylum Actinomycetota; class Actinomycetes; order Kitasatosporales; family Streptomycetaceae; genus Streptomyces; species Streptomyces sp. NPDC058257. Next base: position 567,639 of record NZ_JBHVXJ010000003.1, on the reverse strand, counting down.
CTCGCCGCCCCGGGCACGGGCACCGGGGCCCTGCGGCAGGCGCTGGACGCGTCCACCGAGGGCCGCCGGGTCCTACGGGCGGTGGTCTCACGCCGGGAACGGGGGATGAGGGTGTGATTGCGGGAAAGTCCCGGAAACCCCGCCCGAAATCGGCGTGTCCCCGGGACTTTCCCGCAATCCCGACAGCTGCGGGGGTTACGGCGTTAGGGATTGGCCTAGGTGGGCTGTTGGGGGGGTGTTTAGTTGCGGTTGGCCGTAGTAGACGCCGGTCGTCGTCGAGATGCCGGATGTGGTGCTGTCCAGCTGGAGGATCGTGCCGTTGCCCTCGTCCTCGCCGTCCACGCCGATGGCGAGGTCGGCGCGGCCGTAGCCCGACAGGTCCGCGAGCATGACCGATGAGCCCAGGCGGTCCGCCGACTCCGTGGAGCCCGTGACGCCCTCCGTGTCCTGGCTGAACGCCTGCGCGCCCGTGCCCGTCAGGCCCGACGACGTGCCCTTGAGGAGGAGTGACGTGCCCGCGTCCTTCTTCGCCGAACCGGCGCGCGTGATGTCCTCGTTCGGGGCGCCCGTCAGGACGTCCGCGTAACCGTCCAGGTCGAAGTCGCCCGCCGAGACCGACCAGCCCATCGCGTCGCCCGACTCGGCGGTGCCCGGGACTCCGGACGTGTCCTGGTGGATCGTCTTCATGCCGGTGGTCGTGAAGCCCGCAGACGTGCCCGGGACCACGGTCACCTGGCCGCCCGCGAAGGCCTTGGACTCGGCCGTGTACGGCTGGCCTATGACCAGGTCGTCGTAGCCGTTGCCGTTCACGTCGCCCACCGCCAGTGAACGGCCGCCCTTGACCGAGAGCGAACCGACCCTGCTCAGGCCCGACTTGGTGCCCTTGAACCACTGGACGCGGCCGATTCCCGACTGGTCGCGGTAGTTCAGGGCCACGTCCGCGTAGCCGTCACGGTTGAAGTCGCCGGACGCGGCATCGGCGTACGCGATGGCCGTGTCGCCCCCCGTCAGCGTGCCGCCCACCTCGCTGCCCGCCTTGAAGCGCGCCGCCCACGTGCCGCCGGTGCCGGTGGACGCCGCGAAGACGTCCGCCCTGCCGTCCGCGTTGAAGTCGCCGACCGCCACGGCCGAGCCGAACTTGGCGCCCGGGTAGTGGAAGTCGTCCGCCAGCTGCATGTCCGTGCCGGAGTCGAAGGCGGGGCCGTAGAGGATCGTGACCGCGCCGCGGTCCTTGTTCGTGGTGTCGTCCTCGCCGGGGGCGCCGATCGCCAGGTCCGCGTAACCGTCGCCGTTGATGTCGCCCCAGGCCGTGGCCGCCGCCCAGTTGTCGCCCGCCTCGGAGGCGCCGGGGACGCCGGGGCTCGACTGGGTGAGGGTCTTCTTCGCACCGCTCACCGGGCCGTTCAGGCCGCCGGGGACGATCGTCAGGCTGCCCACGCCGCCCGATGCCTTGGGCGTGCCCGCCACCAGGTCCGTGCTGCCGTCGCGGTCGAAGTCGGAGGTCGGGGCGGCCGAGTTGCGGCCCGCGCTCGACGCGTAACGGCGGATCTCCCCGAGCTTCGAGTACAGGTTCTTGCCGGGGCACGCCGTCGCGAAGCCGTCCCGGTGGCCCGAGATCGTGTTGAGGGCGGGAGTGTCGCCCTTCTTCCATACGCCCGTGTCGTCGGCCGCCGTCAGCGTGACCTTGCCCGAAGGGCCGCCCTCGTACTGGCCGAGCTTCCAGGCCGCCACGCGGGAGACCGACCGCAGGGCGGCGCGGGTCGGCTTGCCCGCCTTCTTGTACGTCTCGCCCGTGGCCGGGGACTCGTTGCCCTCGAAGTCACCGAGGACCGCGATGCCCGCGGACTCACCGTTGAAGCCGTACGTGTGCGCGCCGCGCACCGGCAGGTCGGTGCCGCCGCCGCGGCCCTCGAAGATCTGGCCGCACTTGTCCACGAGGAAGTTGTAGCCGAGGTCGTTCCAGCCCTCGGTCTCCACGTGGTACGTCATGATGCCGCGGACCAGGGACGCCGACTGGGCGCAGCTGTAGTCGTTCGTACCGACCGTGTGGTGGACGAAGACCGCCTTGACCTTGTCTATGTACTCCGGCGGGTCCTTGACCTGCGACTCGTCGGCGCCCCAGGCCGCCCTGCTGATCATGGGTGGCTTGGTGACGGTGGACGGCGGGGCAGACGGGACCGCGGGGTCGGGGTCGGGGTTGGGGGAGGGGGAGCCCGTGAGGGCAGGGTCCGGGTCGGGGGACGTGGGGGTGTCGGCCGGGGTGGGTGACGCCGGGTCGGTCGGTACCGGTGACTCGGTCTCGTCGACCACCGGTGCCGCGAACGCCGCCGGCGTCATCGCCGAACCGTCGAGCGCCGGGTTCTTCGCCTCCTTGGACGTCACGCCCGGGTCCACGAGGTTGACCTCAAGCCCCTTGGGCAGCGCGGTACTTGAGGTACCGTCCGCCGCGGCCACGCGGACCTCGACGCCGTCCGACGGGCCGACCCACAGCGGCTCGGACGCGGCACGCGTGCCCGCCTCGGCCCTCTCGGGCAGGTGCAGCTCCAGGTCCAGGTTCTGCCAGCCGGTCCACTTGTCGCTCCCGGCGGAGCGCGTACGGACCTGGGCCGTGCCCTCCAGCTCCTTCGTGACGCCGGTCCACGAGACGCCGAGCAGTGAGAACTGCTCCGTCGACGTGCGCGGCAGCTCCCGCTCCTCGGCGCCGGCGGCCTTGAGCGCGATGTCGTGCACACTCACCGGGCGCTTGCCGCGTGAGGCGCCGCCCGGCTGATCCCCGGTCACGGGATCGGCCATCGCGTACGTGACGGCCCCCGCGCCCCCCAGTACGACGGCCCCGATCGTCAGCCACGCCCTGCGCTTGAGACTCAGCGGTCTGTACGCGTGCGTGTTTCGCGCTGACTCGCGCGGTTTACGCGTTTTGCGCGGGTTCAAATACCCCACCCCTTAGCGGAATTGACGCTTGACCCGGTTGGCCAGAGCGAGAGCGTACGACTGCCTGAGGGATCAAAGGGTTGTACGGAGGCTTCGCGGGGGCCCCGAGCGCCATCCGGGTCTGTGACATTTCTGTGGGCCGTGGCGCAGCTCTGCGTGGGGGCATGGACACGGTGAGCTGTGCCGCATCGGTACGGATGGGAAAGCGTGGGTCGAGGAGGGGAGCCCCGTCGAGCGCGGGCGGGGGACGAGGAGCTGGGCGCCGCGGTCGCGCGGGCGCAGGAGGGCGACGAGGCGGCTTTCGCGGTCGCGTACCGCCTGGTGCAGCCGGGGCTCGTCGGCTACCTGCGGGGCCTGGTCGGCCATGACGGCGAGGTCGCCGAGGACATCGCCGCCGAGGCCTGGCTGGAGATCGCCCGTGACCTGGGGCGGTTCCGCGGCGACGGCGAGGGCTTCCGCGGCTGGACGGCGACCATCGCGCGCCACCGGGCCCTCGACCATCTGCGCCGCCAGAAGGCCAGGCCGCGCCCGTCCGCCCTGGAACAGGACATCCTCGAACTCCCCGGACCGCACAGCACGTCGGCGCAGGCGCTCGAATCCATCTCTACGGAGAGGGCCCTCGCGCTGATCGCGAAACTGCCGCGCGACCAGGCGGAGGCGGTGCTGCTGCGCGTCGTCGTCGGCCTGGACGCCCCGGCGGCGGCACGGGTGCTCGGCAAACGCCCCGGGGCGGTGCGTACCTCCGCGTACCGGGGTCTCAAGCGGCTCGCCGAACGGTTGGGCGATGCCCGGGGTGTGACGGATGACGGCTCCGGTCCGCTGGGGGAGTCGAGATGACCGGGGAGTCAGGATGGACGTGAACGAACGCGTGGACGCTCTGCTGGGTGAGGCGGTGCGTTCCGGCGCCGTCGACGCCGAGGCACAGCGCCGGGCGGTCGCCGCGTTCCGCTCCGCGCGGGACGAGGGCACCCACCGGGCCCGCACCCGCCGCCGCGACGACTGGCGCCCCCGAGCACTGGGCTCACTACGAGCGGCGGCGAGCACAATCCTGGCGAGCGCATGGCCCCAAAGGGGCGCGAGAAACGGCGCACCAAGCCACAGCGCACCCGCAGAGTAAAGCCGGAGATCAGCGCCCCAAAGGGACGCGAGGAACGGCGCGCGCAGCCACAACCCACCCGCAGCCGAAGAGCCGAGCCACGACCGCCCCAAAGGGGCGCGAGGAACGGCGCGCCAAGCCACAGTGCACCCGCAGAGTAGAAGCCCGAGATCAGCGCCCCAAAGGGGCGCGGGGAACGGCGCGCCAAGCCACAACCCACCCACAGCCGAAGAGCCGAGCCACGACCGCCCCAAAGGGGCGCGAGGAACGGCGCGCCAAGCCACCGCGCACCCGCAGAGTAGAAGCCCGAGATCAGCGCCCCAAAGGGGCGCGCCAAGCGGACAGCGCACCCGCAGAAGAGAACGAAGAGCGGCGGCACGCGAGACCCACCCGCCAGGCCCCTGCCAAGGTGAGCGGCCGGGGTCGCCACCCCCCACAGGAGAGACCCCGGCCGTCACGCGGACGGACCGCACGCGGCCCGTATTCCCTTCAGCGCCGCGCGTGCGTTTTCTGTCACACCGCGTTCTGTCACGCGCTAGTTGCACGTTGTACCAAACATGGACGTGGGCCCACTTCAGCCCGTAGCGTGCTGCTTCGCGCCAGGCTCTGCGGGGGCATGACCGCAGCCGGTGTAGGCGCATAGGGAGAAGTTGTGCTGGGGGACGACGCGGAACTGACCGCCGCGGTGCTTGCGGCGCAGGACGGGGACGAGACCGCGTTCCGGACTGTGTACCGCGCCGTGCACCCGCGGCTGCTCGGCTACGTACGGACGCTGGTCGGCGACCCGGACGCGGAGGACGTCGCGTCCGAGGCCTGGCTGCAAATAGCCCGCGACCTCGACCGGTTCAGCGGCGACGCCGACCGCTTCCGCGGCTGGGCCGCGCGCATAGCGCGCAACCGGGCGCTCGACCACATACGCATGCGGGGCCGCCGCCCGGCGATAGGCGGCGACGAGACCGAGCTCACCGGAAAGCCGGGCGACGCGGACACCGCCGACGAGGCGATGGAGTCCCTCTCCACCGGCGACGCCCTCGCCCTGATAGCCCAGCTCCCGCAGGATCAGGCGGAAGCCGTCGTACTCCGGGTGGTCGTCGGCCTCGACGCCAAGAGTGCCGCACAGACCCTCGGCAAGCGCCCCGGCGCGGTCCGCACCGCCGCGCACCGTGGCCTGAAGCGGCTCGCGGAACTGCTCGGCGCGGAAGGCCCGTTGAACGAGGGCGCGCTCGACGCCGTACCGCCTCAGAGAGAGCGGCGAGGGCACGCGGTGTCACCTGCCGGTGTGACGCATTCGCGTGTCCGGGCGCAGAAGGACATGTGATGGCCGACGAGGATTACAGGTGGCTGGACCGCGACGCGGCGGAGCGTTTGCTGAGCGGTGAGCCCATCGACGGCACCGACCCTCACAGGCGGGAGCAGGCCGCTCGACTGGCCGAGGCCCTGGCCGCACTGGCGGCGGACGACCGCGCGGGCTCTGTCGTACCCGCCGACATCTCTTCCGAACTCCCTGGTGAAGCGGCTGCCCTCGCCGCGTTCCGGGCGGCTCGCGACCCTGAGGCACGGGCGGCTTCTACGCGCGTGGGAGCGGGCGAGACGGTGCATATCGGGCGCCGGGTCGAGCCTCCGCGCCCCGCGCCCTGGGCCCGCCCCCTGCGCTACGGCCTCGCCGCCGTCCTCGCGGGCTGCATGATCGGCGGGGTCGCGGTGGCGGCCGGCACGGGCGTGCTCCCCTCGCCGTTCGGTCACCATGACGCGCCGGGCCCCGCCGCCTCCGCCTCGTCCGTGGCCTCGCCCGAACCGCTCGCCTCTCCGCCCGGCGACCGGAGCGGCTCCCCGGACGTGGAACCCGACGACGTGACCACCACCCCGGAAGGCCCCTCGACCGAGCCCGGCAGCAGCGCGCCGCCGCCGGAGGCCGGGAACTCCGAGGGCCCGTCCAAGGGCGGCGCGGGCACCACGAAGCCCGGCGCCGGCGATCCGCAGCGCGAGAACGAGGCCAAGGGCTGGTACCGCAAGGTGGTCGTCGCCTGCCGCGACTACCGCAGCGGAAATCTCCAGGGCGAGAAGAGGCGCCGCCTGGAGGAAGCCGCCAAGGGCTCCCAGCGGGTGACCGAGTTCTGCGGCCGTGTCCTGTACGGCTCCGGCAGCGACCGCGAGAACAACGGCGGCGGCAACTACGGCGGCAACGCCGGCGGTGACGGCAAGAACGACGACGGCGACCACGAGGGTGACAACGGCGACGGCGACGGCGACGGATCGAACGGTGACGGATCGAACGGCGACGGCAACGACCACTGGGGCAACGGCGGAGGCACGCTCCTGCCGCCGGTGGACGCTCCTTCGGTGCCGCACCCCACGCCCACTCCCTCACCCACGCCCACCGGCTCGTACAGCGCGCGGCCCGTGCTCCCGGGCGACGATTCCCAGTAGGTCAGGGCCGGGCAGGGCCGTTCCCGGCCGGGTGTGACGTTTTTGGAAGCAGTGACGCAGTAAGAAGTGAGCCGACTGGTCATCGGCCCGCGCACGAGCCAGGGGTTCCCCCCGTACCTTTGGCTCCGTGCCACCAGCGTGGGCGGGAGACGTTCCCCCGATCCCGCCCACGCTGATCAATCTCTCCGGGTCACCCGTAGACCGCGGATCACTTGTAGACGACGACCTTGTCGCCCTTCTCGACCGCCGCGAACAGGCTCGCGATCTTCTTCTTGTCCCGTACGTTCACGCAGCCGTGCGAGGCGCCGTTGTAGCCTCTCGCCGCGAAGTCCGACGAGAAGTGCACGGCCTGGCCGCCGCTGAAGAACATCGCGTACGGCATGGGGGTGTCGTACAGCGTCGAGACGTGGTGCCGGGACTTCCAGTAGACGGTGAACGTGCCGTCGCGGGTGGGCGTGTACTGCGAGCCGAAGCGCACGTCCATCGTCGACACGGCCTTGCCGTCGATCATCCAGGTCAGCGTGCGGCTCTCCTTGCTGATGCACAGGACGCGGCCGGTCATGCAGCGCTTGTCGGGCTTCGACGCCGGGATGCCACCGCCGGAGTAGAGCTGGTACTTCGTCGGCTCGCGCGTCATGCCGACCAGCCTCTGCCAGGTGACCGTGTCCGTCGTGCCCGTACTCGGAAGGCCGCGCTTGTCCTGGAACCCCCTGACGGCGGCGGTCGTGGCCGAGCCGTACGTCCCCGACGGATCCTCGAAGAGCCAGGCCACCTGCCGGAGCCGGGCCTGCAGTTCCCGCACCCGGTCGCCGCGCTGCCCGGGAGCGAGCAGGGTCTTCGGGGCGGGCGTCGGTGTCGCTACCGTGGTCGGCTTCTCCTCGGGAGCCGCCCCGGACTTCTCGCCGGATCTCTCGCCGGGCTTCTCGCCGGGCTTCCCCTCGGGTGTCCCGGACGGCGCGTCGGGGCCGCCCGAATCCGTCTTCGTGGGAGAGATCCGGACCGGTTGCGCCTTGCCGTCCGAGTCGACGGGCTGCGCCTTGCACCCACCGACGCCGACCAGGGCGACCGTGACCACGGCCCCCACGGCTATCGCACCTTTGCGCACAACGACCCCCGCCATCCCTCGACTGCTCGACAGACCCGCTGGGAATCCTCCCCGCGAGTGACCACCCCTGAACGTTGCCCCATGCTGGAGGAGGACCGCTATACCGGAGAAGTAACGGAGAAGGATCTCTGGCAGGAGGCACAGAGCGATGGCGCGTGCGCGAGAGTCGGAGTCCGGACTGCCCGTCGAGCCCGTGTACGGCCCCGAGGCCCTCGACGGCTGGGACCCCGAGACCAGACTGGGCGCCCCCGGCGCGTACCCCTACACACGGGGCGTCTACCCCTCGATGTACACAGGGCGCCCCTGGACGATGCGCCAGTACGCGGGCTTCGGCACGGCCGTCGAGTCCAACGCCCGGTACAAGCAGCTGATCGCGAATGGCACGACGGGCCTGTCGGTCGCCTTCGACCTGCCCACGCAGATGGGCCACGACTCGGACGCCCCGATCGCGAGCGGCGAGGTCGGCAAGGTCGGGGCGGCGATCGACTCGATCGACGACATGCGGGTCCTGTTCGGCGGCATCCCGCTGGACAAGGTGTCCACGTCGATGACGATCAACGCCCCCGCCGCCCTGCTGCTCCTGATGTACCAACTGGTCGCCGAGGAGCAGGGAGTGGACGCGGGCGAGCTGACGGGCACGATCCAGAACGACGTCCTGAAGGAGTACATCGCGCGCGGGACGTACATCTTCCCGCCCAAGCCGTCCCTGCGCCTGATCGCGGACATCTTCAAGTACTGCCGGGCCGAGATCCCGAGGTGGAACACCATCTCGATCTCCGGCTATCACATGGCGGAGGCGGGTGCGACGCCCGCGCAGGAGATCGCCTTCACCCTCGCCGACGGCATCGAGTACGTCCGCACGGCGGTCGCGGCGGGCATGGACGTGGACGAATTCGCGCCGCGCCTCTCGTTCTTCTTCGTGGCGCGTACGACGTTCCTGGAGGAGGTCGCCAAGTTCCGTGCCGCGCGCAGGATCTGGGCCCGTGTGATGCGCGAGGAGTTCGGCGCGCGGAACCCCAAGTCGCTGATGCTGCGCTTCCACACGCAGACGGCCGGGGTCCAGCTGACCGCCCAGCAGCCCGAGGTGAACCTCGTGCGGGTCGCGGTCCAGGGCCTCGGCGCGGTGCTCGGCGGCACCCAGTCCCTGCACACGAACTCCTTCGACGAGGCGATCGCGCTGCCGACCGACAAGAGCGCCCGCCTGGCTCTGCGCACGCAGCAGGTCCTCGCGTACGAGACGGACGTGACCGCCACGGTCGACCCGTTCGCGGGGTCGTACGTCGTCGAGAAGATGACGGACGACATCGAGGCCGCGATCCTCGGCCTCATGGAGCGCGTCGAGGACATGGGCGGCGCGGTGGCCGCCATCGAGAGCGGCTTCCAGAAGGCGGAGATCGAGCGCTCCGCCTACCGCGTCGCGCAGGAGACCGACTCCGGCGAGCGCGTCGTGGTCGGCGTCAACCGCTACCAACTGGACGAGGAGGAACCCTACGAACCCCTGCGCGTCGACCCCGCCATCGAGGCCCGGCAGGCGGCCCGCCTCGCGAAGCTGCGGCGGGACCGGGACCAGGCCGCGGTGGACGCGGCGCTCTCGTCGCTCAAGGAAGCGGCGAAGGGGGACGCCAACGTCCTCCACCCGATGAAGGACGCGCTGCGGGCGCGGGCGACGGTGGGCGAGGTGTGCGGCGCGCTGCGGGAGGTGTGGGGGGCGTACGTGCCGACGGACGCGTTCTGACGTGTTCTGACGTGTTCTGACGCGTCACGAGGTACTCGGGTAATCGAATGCTCGGGTGCTCGAATGCTCGGACGCTCGGACGCTCGCGGTGTCCGCTGGGCGGACACCGCGTCCGCTATGTAGTACGTGCGTGCGAGACTCCGCCCATGCTGGGTGTCACCGATCTTCCGACCTATCTCGCGGGCCTCGCCCTGATCATTCTGCTGCCGGGGCCGAACTCGCTGTACGTGATCTCCGTGGCCGCGCGCCGCGGCGTACGCACCGGCTATACCGCCGCCGCGGGCGTCTGGTGCGGTGACACCGTCCTGATGACGCTGTCGGCCGCCGGTGTCGCCTCGCTCCTCCAGGGCAACGCGGTGCTGTTCGGGATCGTGAAGTACGCCGGTGCCGGATATCTGACCTGGCTCGCGGTGGGGATGCTGCGGGCCGCGTGGGGGATGTGGCGCGCACGGCGTGAGCAGGTCGTGGAGCAGGGGACGAGCGGTCAGGACGACTCGGGGGAGCGGCCGTTCCGCAGGGCCCTGGTGATCAGCCTGCTCAATCCGAAGGCCATCCTCTTCTTCATCGCCTTCTTCGTGCAGTTCGTGGATCCGGGGTACGCCTATCCCGCGCTCTCCTTCCTCGTGCTCGGCGTCCTCGCCCAGGTGGCGAGCGTCCTCTACCTCACCGCGCTGATATTCGGCGGCACCAAGCTGTCCGCCGCCTTCCGCCGCCGCAAGCGGCTCTCGGCGGGAGCCACCTCGGCGGCGGGTGCGCTGTTCCTCGGGTTCGCGGCGAAGCTGTCGCTCGCCAGCGGCTGAGCGGTACTGAGAACGGGTCGGGGCGGCCTCGACTGAGAACGGGCCGGGGCGGCCTCAGTGGTGCCAGGCCGCGCCTCCCACGTTGTGGATCATGCGCTGGAGCACCTTGAGGGTGCGGATGTACTCCTCCTCGGGGATGCCCTCGTGGATCTCCGCGCGGATCTTCCGCTGGCGCGCGGCGGTGTCGTCCCGGAGCGCGCGTCCCTCGTCGGTGATGCGCAGGCGGCCGCCGATGTCCTCGGTGAGCAGGGCGCGGTCGTGCAGGGCGCTGATGTCGTGGTGCAGGGCCCCGTCGCCGATGCTCAGGTAGCCGCGCAGGGTAGCCACCACGTCCTCCTTGTCACGGCCGCCGTCCGCGACGATCTGGTTCAGGATCCACCACTGGGGCTGGGTGAGCCCGGACTCGGCGAGCATGGTGCGGATGTGGTGGACGACGGCTTCGCCCGCCGCCGTCGCCCAGTAGCCGATCGGCTGGTCGATGAGGTCGTCGTCGCTGTGGGAGTACGTGAAAGTGTCCATGTCCAGAACGTAGAACCTCAAGCTTGATTGAGGTCAACTGCCTCGACCGCGTGACCGGTGAGCCTGAAGTAGTCCGCGAGGCCCGCCGCGTCGTCGCCCGCCCAGCCGACGTACCCGTCGGGGCGCACGAGGAAGAGGCCGTCGCCATAGGGCGCGTAGGAGCCGATGCGGTGCACGCGCACCAGATCCGGGTCCATCGACGGGACTTCCCGATCCGTGCCGACCGCGAGCAGCGTGAAGTGCGGACCCCTGAACGCGTCGAACAGCCTTCCCTCCGCGCACGGCCCGTCCGGCGCGCGGTCGCCCGCCCGCAGCGCCTCGTCCGGGAGGTCCGCGCGGGTCTCCACCGCCAGGGAGCTGTCCCGGTAGCCCAGGCCCAGCTGGCGGGTCGCGCCCCCGCGCCGTTCCTGGCCCCGGTGGATGCGGGTGGAGAGGCCCAGCATCCGCGCGGCGTTGGGCAGACGCTCGGCCTCGTACGTGTCGAGGAGCGCCGCCGGTGCGCCGCCCCGCAGGACGGCGCCCAGCTTCCAGCCCAGGTTGTACGCGTCCTGCACGCTGGTGTTGAGGCCCTGTCCGCCCGCCGGTGAGTGCACGTGCGCCGCGTCCCCGGCGAGGAACACGCGGCCCTCGCGGAACCGGTCCGCCATCGCCGCGCGCGGCCGGAAGTCGGATGCCCAGCGCACCTCGGTCACCGCGTCGGCGGCGAGATGCGTACGGGCGGCGACCACCTCGCGTACGCCTTCGAGCGAGGTGTCGGGCTCGGTCCCGTCGGTGAACTGCGCCGTCAGCTGGAAGTCCGCAGTGCCCGCCAGCGGGCAGATGGCCAGGAAGCCCCCGCCCTCGGAGGCGGGCGGGAACATGTGCCAGTTGTCGCGGTCCAGGGCGGGGATGCGGACGTCGGCGACCAGGATCGGGTTCGGGTCGACGGTCTCACCCGTCATGCCGATGCCCAGCGCCGCGCGCACGGTCGAGCGTCCGCCGTCGGCCGCCACGGCGTACGCGGCGCGGACGCTGCGGCCGTCCGCGAGCCGGGCGGTGACGCCCTCGTCGTCCTGGGCGAGGTCGGTGAGACCGGCGCCGAACAGGATGTCGTCGCCGCCGAGTTCCTTGAGGCGGGCGTACAGGATCTCCTGCGTACGCCACTGGGGGACCATCAACGGCCGGTTGTACGGGGCGTCCTCCGTCAGTTCCCGCTCGTCGAACATCCGGTGCTCGCCCTGCCGCTCGCCGCCCTGCCAGACCATGCCGACCGGGTAGGTGCCGCCCGCCGCCTCGGCCGCCGCGATGACCCCGAGGTCGTCGAAGACCTCCTGGGTGCGGGGCTGGATGCCCTTGCCGCGCGATCCGGGGAAGAGGGTGTCGGCCCGCTCCACGATCAGGGCGCGCACCCCGCGCCGGGCGAGGTCGCAGGCGAGGGTCAGTCCTGTGGGCCCCGAGCCGACGACGAGTACGTCGGTCGTGAGGGTGTCCGGAGGCGGAGAAGCCTCCGTCAGGGGAGAAGCGTCCGTCAGCGGAGAAGCGTCCTTAACGCTGTTAAGTTCCATATTCAGAGCCTGCGCTTAACAGTGTTAAATTGTCAAGGTGGCTACGACACCCCTGGACCGCACCCGCGTGGCGCGCGCCGCCCTGAAGCTTCTGAACGAGACGGGCCTCGACGGTCTCTCCCTGCGTGCCATCGCCAAGGAGCTGGACGTCAAGGCACCCGCTCTGTACTGGCATTTCAAGGACAAACAGGCGCTGCTCGACGAGATGGCGACGGAGATGATGCGCCGTATGAACGAGGAGCTCGCGGCGGGCGCGGGCCCTGACACCGACTGGCAGAGCTCCCTCACCGCGGCACTGCGGGGTCTGCGGCGCCATCTCCTGATGTACCGCGACGGCGCGAAGGTCTACAGCGGCACGCACTTCACCGACCTGTCGTACGCCGCTCCCATGGAGGCGCACCTGCGCACGCTCGTCGGCGGGGGTTTCACGCCGGGCGGGGCGGCTCGCGCGTGGTTCACGGCGTACAGCTACACGATCGGATACGTGACCGAGGAGCAGTCCATGGGCCCCGACCCCGTGAAGGAGGAAGGCGGGAGCTACGACCTGGCGGCCCGCGCGGAGCGCCTGGCCGCCTATCCGCTCGCGGCGGCGGCGGGCGGCGAGATGTTCCGTGACTTCGACGCCGGGTTCGAGAAGGGTCTCGCCGCGGTGGTCGCCGGGATCGGGGCGACGATGCTGGAAACGTAGTCTTGGCCCATGAACGAAGACCCGGGCGAGACCTTGGACCGCCTTGTACGGGAACTGGCGGACGCGATAGGGGAGGCCGAGGTCGTCATGGGCGAGGCGATGGACGTCGCCCGCGCGGTGGCGGGCGACGCCGAGACCGATACCGGCGGTGCTACTTCCGGGTCATGAGCCCGTTGCGGATCAGCGGAGTGAGCCGCTCCTCGACGAGACGGTTCAGCAGCCACGCCAGGGTCAGCATCGCCACGATCGTCAGACCGAAAGTGGCGTACGACGGAAGCCCGAGCCCCCGGTGCAGCGCGGCCACCGTCACCCAGCCCAGATGCTCGTGCACCAGGTAGAACGGGTATGTCAGGGCTCCCGCCACCGTCAGCCACTTCCAGTCGACCCGGTGCAGGGCGCCGAGTGCGATCAGCAGGACCGCGGCGAAGCCCGCCGTCACGACGGCGATGATGCCGAAGGACGTGCGGTAGGAGAAGAAGTCCGGGTTCGGGGCGTGCCAGAGGCGGTCCACCGCGTAGTGCTGGCCGATCAGCCAGCTCACCCCCACGATGCCCCAGGCCGTGAGGTCCTTGCGGTCGCGGTGGACGAGGTAGATGCCGATGCCGCCGATGAAGAAGGGGGCGTACTCGGGCATGAGGACGAGGTCGAGCAGCGGCTCGTTCGCGCCCTCCGCGATGACCGCGGCGAGGGTCCACACCGCGCAGAACAGGATCACGCGGGCCCGGTTCGCGCCCGGCATGACGACGCAGAGCGCGAAGAGGGCGTAGAAGCGCAGCTCGGCCCAGAGCGTCCAGCAGACCCCCAACACCCGGTCCACTCCGAGCGGTTGCTGCAGCATGGTCAGGTTCACCAGGGCGTCGCTGGGCGAGACCGCGTCGTAGGCCACCACAGGAAGTGCGAAGACCGCCGTCACAAGGACGATCGCGGCCCAGTACGAGGGGAAGAGCCGCGAGACGCGCGAGGCGAAGAACGCGCGCAGCGGACGGCCCCAGCCGCTCATGCAGATCACGAAGCCGCTGATGACGAAGAAGATCTGCACGCCGAGGCAGCCGTAAGCGAACCAGCTGTGCGCCGAGGGGAACTGCAGCCGCGGTGAGCTGCCCCAGGCCTCCGAGATCTCGCCGTCGCGACCGCCGTAGTGGTAGGCCGCGACCATCAGGGCCGCGATGAGCCGCAGGCCGTCCAGGGCCCTGAGGCGGGGCCGCGCACGCCTGGCGGCCGGAGCCGGAGCCGGATCGGGGGCCGCGATCGGGCGCGCGAGGGCATCCGTACCGTCCGGCCCCGGGGCGTGCTTCGGGAGCGTGGTTCCGGGAGCGGTCATCCGAGTGCGGTCCGCTTGATGGAGCGCTGGACCGAACGGGCGCGGCGCGCGACCCGGCGTACGGCCGCGTTGCGCGGGATGAACGCGAGCTGCGAGGGCAGCGCTCCGGGCAGGGCGAGGGCGGTGAGGCGGCGCCGCTTGAAGTAGCGCCAGGTGCGCGGGGTGAGGTGCGTCGAGAGGTACCGCTCGGCTGCCGTGCGCCGGTGCGGATAGATCTGCGGCTGCATGGCGAAGCCGACGGCGACGAGCAGTTCGCCCAGGTCGGCGACCGGCATGCCGGGGCGGCCCCCGGTGACGGCGGCCTTGTCGGCGAGGTCGGGGATCAGCGCGTCCACGATCGTGACCGGGACGCGGTTGCTGTTCTGGTAGGGCGCGAGCCGCTCCAGGAGGGGCTCCGTGCCGGTGCGGGCCACCGGCAGGTCGTAGAGCGCGGATGCGGTGAGCAGCGCGGTCGAGAAGCAGCCGACGACGAGTGCGGGGCGCATCCGCTGGTAGAGGACCTCGGCGAGGACCGGCGAGTCGAGGACGGTCAGCTCCACGCCGATCGCCTCCGCCTCCTTTTCGAGCATGCGCGACCAGCGTGCCGGGGCCGTCGGGTGCGGCTTGAACACCACGCGCGTATGGCCGAGTTCGGCGGCGCCGCGCACCATGCGTACGTGCAGCTCCTCCTCTTCCTCGGCGGTCAGGATGCCGAGGGCGGAGAGGTACTGGCCCAGGAGCAGGGCGGGCTCGGCGATGTCCGGGATGTCGGTCTCGGTGTCGGCAGGGTCGGCGAGGCTGCCGAGCACCTTCATGAACGCCTCGGTCGGCACGATCTCCGGCTCGACGTCGAACTCGGTCAGGAGCAGCGGGGTGAGGCCCGGCACCAGGTCGAGGTGGAGGAGGCGGCGCACCCGCGTGCCGACCAGCGGGTCGATCTTGTTGCGGGTCGGGCCGTAGCTCATCAGGCCGTCCGCGTAGACGTCCACGGGCGCGCCCGTGAAGATCTGCGTGAGGGCCAGGGCCGGATTGACCTGGATCGACTCGACGGCCAGTTCGATGTCGTCGTCACCGAGGTCCCACAGGAGCCGGATGTACCGCTCCCACATCGGGATGTCGTCGGCCCGGGGAGCCCAACCGCCCGGGTGGAAAGGGGAGATGGCCTCGTTCCAGGAACGTACGTCGTCGAAGCGGTCCCGAAGACGCGCGAAGCCGGGCATCTCGTCCACGGCGGCCGTCGTCTCCGGCGTCGCCGCGTTGTTGCTGACGAGCAGCAGCCGCCGGTCGGCGGGACCGAAGAGGACGGCGTCGATCGCGGCGGCGAGCGTCGCGGTGCCGTACAGCGTGGACGCGAGGAAGATCTGCGTCGTCGCCATTACGCGGCCACCTCCGCCGACACCGGGCGCCGACGCAGCCGGCGAAGGCGTGTCGCCCGCTGTATGTCCATGGAGTCGAGGGCGTCATCGAGAACGCCCTGCGGCATCCGCTTCAGGGCGGCCGCGCTCAGTGACTTCAATTTCCGCGCCACTTGTGGCTCGAACCTTTCGATGGATCCCAGATGGTGGGAAATGATCGCGCAGTAAGTACGGACTGCCTTAGGCAGGAGTTTGTCGGCGTCGCGGTCCTCGGCGGTTTCACGCACCACCTGGTCGAATGCCCGGATGAAATCGAGCTGCCGTACGTCGCCGATCTGTGTGAGCGACGAAGCGACTCCGCGCCGGTAGAACACGCCGAGGTGGCCCACGGCGGCGAAGGACTCCGCCTCGCGGTGGAGGCGCCAGATCCAGGGCCGGTCCTCCGCGGTGCGCAGGCCGTCCGTGAAGTGCAGCAGGCCCCGGTCGGCGAGGCGCCGGTGGTAGATGCCGGCCCAGGCGTACGCGTAGTCGACGGACGTCGAGCGGTCGGCGGGCAGGATGACGTCACGCGGCGCCATGACGACATCGCGCCTGCCGTGCGGGACACGGTGGACGGTGCGGGCGCGGGCTGTGCACTGCACATGATCGGTACGGACGAAGTCGCAGCCCAGCTGCTCTATGGACTCGACGAGTCGCGCGTAGTAACCGGGGGCGAGCCAGTCGTCACCGTCCAGGAAGGTGAGGTACTCGCCGCGCGCCGCGTCAAGGCCGGTGTTGCGGGCGGTCGCCAGACCGCCGTTCGTCTCATGTCTGAGATGGACGGCGCCGGGCAGCTCGCGCGCGGCACGCTCCAGGATCTCTGGAGTCTCATCCTTCGAACAGTCGTCGACGAGAATGAATTCGAAGTCGTCGCGTGCGTTCGCTCGCAGACTCTTCAATGTGTCGGGCGCGTATTGCTGCACGTTGTAGAACGGCACGATGACGGAGAGCTTAACCACGTGGGTGACGTTAGGTGTCGGCCCGGCATTCGTCTTGGCCGAAGGTGAGATGTCAGGTGAACGAAGCATGGCGGAACGGTTAACCCGCCTGCTTACCGGCGGTTTCCCGGGCTGATTCGCCATTCGTCGGCGTGCTGTTAACCGTTTGTTGCACCTGAGTTGGGCCGCCAATCGAAATGCCTTCCTAGCGTCTTGGCTGTGCCAGCAAGCAACAGCGGGACGACACGGATCACCGTGCTCGCCGACTCGGACACCCGGTGGAAATGGGGTGCGCTCACCGCGAGCCGCCTCGCGGGTGAGGGAGCGGACAAGAGCGCGGGAGCGGACACGCGCCTCGACGGACGCCTTCTCCGAGGCCGGGCCACGCCCACCGTCCGCCAGCTCGAAGAGGTCGGCGTGCGCGCGGACTCGCTCCGCGAAGTCACCGCCGTCGAGTTCCTGCGCGAGGTGGAGCGCGAAGCGCCCGACGTGATCGTGCTCGCCCTCGTGGGCGGCGCGGTCCAGGCGGTCCTCCACGGGCTCGCCCGGATAGCGGCGGACAGTCCCGGCAAGCGTCCCGTGATCGTCACCGGCTACGTCGGCGTCGTGTACGAGAAGCTCGCCGACGGCCTGCTCCTGCGGCACGGCGCGGACGTCGTCCTCGCCAACTCCCGCCAGGACGCGGAGCGTTTCCGCGCCGTGTACGAGGGAGTGGGCGCCGACGCGTCGGGGGTCGTGGAGAGCGCGCTGCCGTTCCTCGGCGGCGCCGCCTACCTCGAAAAGGGCCAGAAGCACGACCCGTACACGGTCGTCTTCGCCGCGCAGCCCTCCGTGCCGGACAGCCGCGCACACCGGACGTACCTGCTGCGGCGCATGGTCGAGCACGCACGCCTGCACCCGGACCGCGAGGTCCTGATCAAGCTGCGCAGCAAGCCCGGCGAACACACCACGCACATCGAGGAACTGCCCTACCAGAAGCTCGCCAAGGCCGAGGAGCTGCCGCCCAACTGCCGTCTCGTGTACGGGAACATGGGTGAGGTCCTCGACCGCACCGACCTGCTCGTCACGGTCAGCTCCACCGCCGCGCTCGAATCCCTGCACCGCCGCATCCCCACCGCGGTCCTCACCGACCTCGGGGTGCGCGAGGCGCTCGGCAACCACCACTTCATCGGCTCCGGATGCCTGGCGTCCTGGGACGAGATCGACGCGGGGTACAGCCCCGAGGCCGCTCCGGAGTGGGTCGCACGGCAGGGCGTCGCGCCGGACGGCACGTACGAGACGGCGTTCGACGCGGCACGTGAGCGCGTCGCGAGCCTCCTCGCCCGGCCCCAACTGCCCCCCATCGCCCCGTACTACAGCCTCACCACCGCTCCCGGATACCTCCCCGGCATCCTGGCCCGCCACCACCTCGGCCCGGACGGCGGCCCGCTGCCCGGCGCACCCGCGGCGGACCGCGAGCCGGGCCCGGTGCGCCAGGCCGTCCGCAGCGCGGCGCGCGGCGCCTACCGGCACGGCGTGCAGCGCGTCGCGCCGGTGATCCGGCGGATGGGCGAGCTGTGAACCGCGAGCGAGACGCGAACCGCGGGCGACCCGCGAACCGCGCCGCGATCCCCCACCCCTCTCAAGGAGCCCCCATGTCCCATCCCGCCCCAGGAAGCGCGCCCGCCCACCGCGTCCTCGCCGTCATCCCGGCCCGCGGCGGCTCCAAGGGCGTGCCCGCCAAGAACCTCGCCCCGGTCGGCGGCGTGCCCCTGGTGGCGCGGGCCATCCGGGAGTGCCTGGCCGCG
Organism: Streptomyces sp. NPDC058257; assembly: GCF_042881845.1. Taxonomy (NCBI): domain Bacteria; kingdom Bacillati; phylum Actinomycetota; class Actinomycetes; order Kitasatosporales; family Streptomycetaceae; genus Streptomyces; species Streptomyces sp. NPDC058257. The sequence continues at coordinate 549,375 of NZ_JBHVXJ010000003.1, read as the reverse complement.
CGGCTCGTCACGGACGTCGTCGTCTCCACGGACGACCACGTGATCGCCGAGGCGGCGCGGGCGGCGGGCGCCGAAGTGGTGCTGCGCCCCGCGGCGATCGCGGGGGACACCGCGACCAGCGAGGCGGCGGTCCTGCACGCGATGGACGAGCACGAGACGCTGCACGGCAAGGCCGTCGACGTCGTCCTGCTCGTACAGTGCACCAGCCCCTTCATCGTCCGCGAGGACGTCGACGGAGTGGTCGGCTCGATCATCGACGGCGGCGCGGACACGGCACTGACCGTGGCTCCCTTCCACGGCTTCGTCTGGCGCGACGCCGACGACGAGCCCGCGGTCCTCGACGCGCGGCGCACCGGCGAGATGGGCGGCACCACGAAGGTCGCCAACTCGACCGCCACCGACGGCGGTTACGGCGTCAACCACGACAAGTCCTTCCGCCCGCGCCGCCAGGACCGCCCCCAGGACCTCCTGGAGACGGGCGCCGTCTACGCCATGGACGTGGCGGGCTTCCGCGAGCACAAGCACCGCTTCTTCGGCCGCACCGAGCTGGTCCGCACGGACCCGGCGCGCGTCCTGGAGATCGACGACCCGCACGACCTCGCTCGTGCGCGGGCGCTCGCGCCCCTCTTCGACTCCGGCCGGGCCGACGCGCTTCCGACCCGCGACGACATCGACGCGGTCGTACTCGACTTCGACGGCACCCAGACCGACGACAGGGTGCTGATCGACTCCGAAGGACGGGAGTTCGTCTCCGTACACCGCGGGGACGGCCTCGGCATCGCGGCCCTGCGTGATTCGGGCCTTCCGCTGCTGATCCTGTCCACGGAGAAGAACCCGGTCGTCGCTGCGCGGGCCAGGAAGCTGAAGCTTCCCGTCCTGCACGGCATCGACCGCAAGGACCTCGCACTCAAGCAGTGGTGCGAGGAGCAGGGCATCGCTCCCGAGCGCGTGCTCTACGTCGGAAACGACGTCAATGACCTCCCGTGCTTCAGCCTCGTCGGCTGGCCCGTGGCGGTCGCGAGCGCCCACGACGTCGTACGCGGCGCCGCACGCGCGGTCACCGCTCTCCCCGGTGGTGACGGCGCGATCCGAGAGATCGCCGCATGGATCCTCGGCCCCTCCCTCAACAAGTAAGGAACGTTCCTGCCATGAGCTCTACGATCTCCAACTCCCGCCTGCGCACCTTCGGTTCGAAGACGGCCGGACCCGGTCAGCCCGTGTACATCACCGGTGAGATCGGCATCAACCACAACGGCGAGCTCGACAACGCCCTCGCCCTGATCGACGTGGCCGCCGACGCCGGCTGCGACGCGGTCAAGTTCCAGAAGCGCACCCCGGAGATCTGCACCCCGCGCGACCAGTGGGACATCGAGCGCGACACCCCCTGGGGCCGGATGACGTACATCGACTACCGCCACCGCGTGGAGTTCGGCGAGTCCGAGTACCAGGCCATCACCGAGCACTGCAAGAAGCGCGGCATCGACTGGTTCGCATCGCCGTGGGACACCGAGGCCGTCGCCTTCCTGGAGAAGTTCGACCTCCCGGCCCACAAGGTCGCCTCGGCCTCGCTGACGGACGACGAGCTGCTCCGCGCCCTGCGCGCCACGGGCCGCACGGTCATCCTCTCCACGGGCATGTCGACCCCGAAGCAGATCCGCCACGCGGTCGAGGTGCTCGGCTCGGACAACATCCTGATGTGCCACGCCACGTCGACGTACCCGGCGCAGGCGGAGGAGCTCAACCTCCGCGTCATCAACACCCTGCAGGCCGAGTACCCCAACGTCCCGATCGGCTACTCCGGCCACGAGACGGGCCTGCAGACCACCCTCGCCGCGGTCGCGCTCGGCGCCACCTTCGTCGAGCGCCACATCACCCTCGACCGCGCCATGTGGGGCTCGGACCAGGCGGCGTCGGTGGAGCCCCAGGGCCTCACCCGCCTGGTGCGCGACATCCGCACCATCGAGGCCTCCCTCGGTGACGGCGTCAAGAAGGTCTACGAGTCGGAGCTCGGCCCGATGAAGAAGCTGCGCCGCGTCGCGGGCGTCGTCGCCGAGGCCGACGCGGCCGAGCGCGAGCCGGTCGCGGTCTGAGCGCGCGGACGCTCTTACCGGGACCTTTCACCGGGAGTCCCGTGGCTCCCGAGACCCTCGGGACCCCCCACAAGGACAGGACACGGTCATACGACGATGAGCCCCCGAACCCCCGGGCCGACGGCCCCCACCGATGCGGCGCCCACCACTCTGGCGTTCGTAGAGAGCCCTGTGCAGCTCCTCAACGTCCTTGAGTGGGCGCATTCGGCCGGGGCGACGGGCCCGGCCGGGGGTCTCACCGTCGTCGTCCTCTCCCCGAACGACCCCATGACCCGGGGCCAGTTGCGCCGCATGGCCCAGCTGGCCCGCGACGAGGGCCTGAACGTCCGCTGGGAGGAGGCGCGCGGCGGCGCGGCTGCTCCCTTCCACACGATCGGCGGCCTGACGGGCGCGCTGCGCGCGGCGGACCGGATCGTGATCGGCGACCCGTTCTCGCGCTACGTACAGCTGCTCCTCACGATCACTCGGGCCCGCTCCCTCGTGGTCGTGGACGACGGCACGGCCACGATGGAGTTCGTGGCCCAACTGGCGGCGGGCGAGCGCTTGGTGCGCTGGCACCGGAGGGGCGGTCGGCCCGGCCTCCGGGACCTGGCCTTCGCGCCGGTCTCGGCGTCGGCCCGACGCCGCCTGACGCCGGGCGGCAAGCGAACCGTGGAGATCTTCTCCTCGATGCCGATCGAATCGGCGCCGGACGGGGTGCGGGTGACGGTCAACAGCTTCGCCTGGACGAGGGAGCGGTTCGGCCCGCCGCGCGTGTCGAAGGGCGCGGACCTGGTGGGCACCTCGCTCGTGGAAACGGGCGTGGTGGACCCGGACCGCTATGTGGAAGCGGTCCGTACGCTGTCCCGCGCCCACGGCGCCACACGCTACTTCGCACACCGCCGCGAGAGCGCGGAGAAACTGCACCGCCTGGCGGTGGAGACGGGCCTGCAGGTGGTCCGCCCCGATCTCCCCCTGGAACTGATCGCCCGCCGGGGCCCGATCGGCCGCACGATCCTGAGCTTCCCCTCGACCGTGGTGCATACGCTGCCGTTGGCGTTGGCGGGCACGGAGGTGCGTGTCGCGGTGTGCGACATCGACCCGGCCTGGTTGACGGAGGACGCGTCACCACGGGCGGAGGGCTTCTTGTCGGGCGTCACGGGCACGGCACGGGATGTGCATCGGCTGGCGTCGGTGGCCTCTGCTCCTGGATCGGCGGCCCCTGGTTCGGCGGCCCCTGGTTCGGCCTCCGCGACGCAGGGGATCGCGGCTACGGCGTGACAGGAGCTGTGATCAGGGGATGTCGACCAGTACCCGCCCCACCACGCCCTTTTCGAGAGCCGCGTGGGCGTCGGCGGTGTGCTCCAGCGTGAAGCGGTGCAGTGGCAGGCCCGCTTCCTCGCCCACACGCAGCGCGCCCGCGTTCACTGCCGCCGTGACGTCGGTGAGCGCCTGCTGCTTCGCCGCGGACGGCACGGTGTAGACGAAGACGCTCTGCCAGCGCAGATTCGACGGCAGTGAGGTGAGTACGGGGATGGACAGCTGCTCGTTCTCGCCGCCCGAGTAGTACGCCACCACCGCGCCTTGGGCGGCCACCGCGATGTCGAGAGCGGCGTTGGCGCCCGGTGCGACCTCCACGATGATGTCGACGCCCTCGGGAGCGAAGGCCTGGATCTCCGCGACCGTGTCTCGCGTGCGGTAGTCGATCACCCGGTGGGCACCCGCCGCGTGCGCCAGCGCGGCCTTGGCGGGGCCGCTGACCGTGGTGATCACGCGGGCTCCCGCCCAGCGGGCGAGCTGGACCGCCGCGTTGCCCACGGCGCCGGCGCCGCCCGCCACCAGTACGGTCGAGCCTCGCAGCGTGCCGGGCGCGAGCAGGCCGGGCCCGCCGTCGTGCACGGTCAGCGCGCGGTGGGCGGTCAGGGCCGGGATGCCCAGGGCGGCGCCGAGTTCGAACGGGGCGTGGTCGGGCAGGGCGACGGCGTGCTGATCGGGGACGAGCGTGTACTGCTGTGCCGTTCCCCAGGGCCGCTCCCAGGCGGCCTCCCAGATCCACACCCGCTGCCCGACCCGCGCCGGGTCGACCTGCGGACCCACGGCATCGATCACCCCGGCCCCGTCCTGGTGGGGCACCTCCTCGCGCACACCCGGCGGCAGCGCCCGCCGGCGGCTGCGCCAGTCGGTCGGATTGACGCCGGAGACGTACACACGGACCCGCACCTCACCGACCCCGGGCTCGGGAACCGGACGCTCGACGAACTGAAGAACCTCAGGCCCACCAGCACCGGTCCTGACAATGGACTTCATCTCTCTCACGCCCACACCCACCTTCAGCCTTCGCTCACTCCGAGGAGCTCGGAGGGTCCACGGACGCCGCCCGCCTGGAGGCGATACGCTCCTGCGAACCCCGCCCGGCTCAGGCGATACCCTCCTGCGAACCCCGCCCCGGAGCGCCATATTCCGCCCGCCGCCGGGTGACGAGGGGGCGGGCGCGGCGGCCGCCCCCGACCGCGCATGATCCCGCCCCTCCGTGGTACTTGTGGAGGGCGTCATCTGGATGGCCGCCCGGAGCGCGTACGTCGCCGCGTACGCATATGACCAGTGCCTCGTTGCCTGAAAAGGCGGAGAGTTTACCCACCTCAAGTAGCGCTTATGCGCCACGCGGCCACTTTTTCTTACCCTATCGGGCTGAACTTTTGTTGATCGTGGGTCAGTTGGCACATGGCTCGCCCTACCCTTCAGAGGGTGAACCAACTGATGTCACGAGATTCCGAGCGAGGGTCCGAGCGAGGATCCGAGGTTGATCTGCCCGGCGAAGCAGCGGGGGACGCCCCCGGGGCAGCCGTGCTTCCCGGTGTGCTCCCGGACGACTTGCGCAGCGAACTCATCGCCTTCCGGCGCGACTTGCACATGCACCCCGAGCTCGGCAACCAGGAGTTCCGCACCACCGCGGCCCTCAAGGCCAGGCTGGAGCAGGCCGGCCTTGAGCCCCGCGTGCTCGACATCGGCACGGGGCTCGTCTGTGACATCGGCATCGAGCGGTGGGACGGCGTACGCCCCATGCTCGCCCTGCGCGCCGACATCGACGCGCTGCCCATCCCGGACACCAAGCTCGGCGTCCCGTACCACTCCACCGTGCCCGATCGCGCCCACGCCTGCGGGCACGACGTACACACCACCGTGGTGCTCGGGGCCGGGCTCGTGCTCGCCGATCTCGCGAAGCAGGGGCAACTTCCCTGCCCCGTGCGGCTGATCTTCCAGCCCGCGGAGGAGGTGCTGCCCGGCGGCGCGTCCGACGCCATCGAGTCGGGGGTGCTCGACGGCGTCGGGCGCATCATCGGCGTGCACTGCGACCCCCGTGTCGACGCGGGGAAGATCGGGCTGAGGCACGGGCCGATCACCTCCGCCTGCGACCGTCTTGAGATCTCGCTCGACGGCGCCGGCGGCCACACCGCGCGCCCCCACCTCACCACCGACCTCGTCACAGCCGCCGCCAAGGTCGTCACCGAGGTCCCCGCCCTGGTCGCCCGGCGTATCGACGCCCGCTCGGGGCTCGCGGTGACCTGGGGACGTATCGAGTCCGGGCACACCTGCAACGTCATCCCGCAGCACGCCGAGCTCTCCGGCACCGTCCGCTGCCTGGACCTCACCGCCTGGCGGAAGGCGCCCGACCTGGTGCACGGCGCCGTCCAGGAGATCGCCGACCTGTACCGCGCCAAGTCCGTGGTGAATTACATCCGCGGCGTGCCGCCCGTCGTGAACGATCCCGAAGTGACCGACCTGTTGCGTGACTCCATGGAGCTGCGGCGCGGCACGCACTCCGTCGAGGACACCGAACAGAGCCTGGGCGGCGAGGACTTCTCCTGGTACCTGGAGCACATGCCCGGAGCCATGGCCCGCCTCGGCGTCCGTACGCCCGGCGAGCGCACCGTCCGCGATCTGCATCAGGGCGACTTCGACGCGGACGAGTCGGCGATCACGGTGGGCGTCGAGCTCTTCACGGCCGCCGCTCTCCTCGACAGCACCCGGTAGCGGGCAAGCGGTGGGCAGGAAGCAGTAAGCACCGCTATCGGCCGGTTACGGCGGTACCGTTCACCCGGACGTAACCGGCCCTCGGCACGAATAGGTAACGGCAGCGCGAAACCCCGTTCCCCTCCCTTTCTACGCGCGTTACTGTGCGCCGAAATCAGGCCCGTCAAGGGTGCTTCGGGGAACGTAAGGGGTGCGTCCTATGCGTCTTCGTCAAGGATCTCGTGGAGCCCGGGGAACGAGGCTCTGCCAAGTGGCCGTGGCGGTGGCGTCCGTCGCCCTCGCGGCCTCCGCGTGCGGCAAGACCAGCAGCGAGGCCTCCTCGGACGACGAGGGCAAGGACGGCAAGTCCGGGGGCTCGTCGAAGTACGACGACAAGGGCATCGGCCTCGCGTACGACATCGGTGGTCAGGGCGACCAGTCGTTCAACGACGCCGCCTACGCCGGATACGCGAAGGCCCGCAAGGACTTCAAGATCGGCGGCGTGGACATGGAGCCGGGCGACGGCGAGTCCAGTGCCGACAAGGTGCAGCGCATCGAACAGCTGGCCAAGCAGGGCTACAACCCGGTCGTCGGCGTCGGCTACATCTACGCCCCCGCGATCAAGGAGGTCGCGGCGAAGTTCCCCAAGACCACCTTCGGGATCATCGATGACAACACCGTGAAGGCGGACAACGTCGCCGACCTGGTCTTCCACGAGGAGCAGGGGTCGTATCTGGCGGGCGTCGCCGCGGCCAAGGTCACCAAGGCCGGTCACGTCGGATTCATCGGCGGTGTGGACATCCCGCTCATCCACAAGTTCGAGGCGGGCTTCGTACAGGGCGTCAAGTCCGTCGACCCCAAGATCAAGATCGAGAAGCAGTACCTGACCGAGAAGCCCGAGGACGGCGGCTTCTCCAGCCCCGACAAGGGGCAGAACGCGGCGAGCGGCCAGATCGAGTCGGGCGCCGACGTGCTCTACCACGCGGCGGGGCTCTCCGGGCAGGGCGTGATCCAGGAGGCCGGTTCCCAGAAGGTGTGGGCGATCGGCGTCGACTCCGACCAGTACAAGCAGAAGGCCCTGGCCAAGTACAAGGACTACATCCTCGGCTCGGCCCTCAAGGACGTCGGCGGGGCCGTGTACGACCTGACGAAGTCCGTCGTCGCGGGCAAGCCGATCACGGGCGAGCAGCGCTACGACCTGAAGTCGGGCCGGGTAGGGTTCGCCGACTCGAATCCGAAGTACACGGCGATGAAGGACGTGGTCGCCGCCGTGCGGAAGGCCGAGAAGGACATCGCGGACGGCAAGATCGAGGTCAAGACCACTCCGTAGCCCGCGCCGACGGGCGGACGTACGCGGCACGTACGACAGGTGGGGCGCCCCTTGCGTGAGGGGCGCCCCACACTGCGTACACGCTCGCGCAACCTCGCGGCCACAGCTCGATAACGGACGGGACAGAAGGGTTCTTATGTCAGGTCTACGCGCGTTACGCTGCGGCGAAATCAGCGCCAGGTGAGGCGCTCGTACGTGCTTTTGCTTGCTTGTACATAAGGAGTTCCTCTCTATGCGCCGGGTTTCCCGAATTGCCGCAGCGGGTGTAGCGACCGCCGCACTCGCCGTCTCCGCCACCGCCTGCGGCGGCACCTCAAGCGACGCCGCCGGTTCCGGCGACGGCAAGAGCAAGGGCGTCGCCATCGCGTACGACGTCGGCGGCAAGGGCGACCAGTCCTTCAATGATGCCGCGACCGCAGGTATGGACAAGGCCTCCAAGGACCTGAAGATCGGCAAGAAGGCCGTCGAGCCGACGGACGGCGAGTCCGACGCCGACAAGGCCCAGCGCCTCACCGAGCTCGCCAAGCAGGGCTACAACCCGGTGATCGGCATCGGCTACGCCTACGCCCCCGCCGTGAAGGAAGTCGCCGCGAAGTTCCCGAAGGTCAACTTCGGCATCGTCGACGACGCCACCATCGAGGCGGACAACGTCTCCGACCTGGTCTTCAACGAGGAGCAGTCCTCGTACCTGGCGGGCGTCGCCGCCGCCAAGGCCACCAAGACCAAGACCGTCGGCTTCATCGGCGGCGTGAACAACCCGCTGATCCGCAAGTTCGAGGCCGGCTTCGTCCAGGGCGTCAAGGCCACCGACAAGTCGGTCAAGATCAAGCGCCAGTTCCTCACCGAGAAGGCCGAGGACGGCGGCTTCTCCAGCCCGGACAAGGGCAAGGAAGGCGCCAACGGCCAGATCGAGGGCGGCGCCGACGTGGTCTACCACGCGGCGGGTCTCTCGGGGCAGGGCGTGATCGAAGCGGCCGCCGCCAAGAAGGTCTGGGCGATCGGTGTCGACTCCGACCAGTACGAGCAGAAGGCCCTGGCCAAGTACAAGAAGTACATCCTGACTTCGGCGACCAAGGACGTCGCCGGAGCGGTGTACAACCTGACGAAGTCGGTCCAGGATGACAAGGCCAAGGGCGGCGTGGTCCGTGCGGACCTGAAGTCCGGCGGCGTCGCGCTTGCCGACTCGAACCCCGAGTACAAGAAGATGAAGGACCTGCAGGCCGCCGTGGCGAAGGCCGAGCAGGACATCACCAGCGGCAAGACCAAGGTCAAGACCACGCTGTAACCGGGACCACGCTGTAACCGGGAATCGCTGTACCAGTACTGCGCTGCAACAGCGAAGTCACGGCCGCGAAACGGGGTGTGGGGGACGATGGTTCCCCCGCGCCCCGTTCGCGCGGCCCACTGCTCAACTCCCGTAGAACCAGGGGCGCTACGCGCGTAGGTGGCCCCTTTCCTGAGGATTTCCGAGGAGAGTGCGCCATCGACGCGTCCACCAGCCCTCCGCCCACCGCACAGGCCGTTGCCGTTGAACTCACCGGCATCACCAAGCGCTTCCCGGGCGTCGTGGCCAACCATGACATCCGCCTGATCGTCCGCAAGGGCACCGTGCACGCCCTCGTCGGCGAGAACGGCGCGGGCAAGTCGACCCTGATGAAGATCCTCTACGGCATGCAGAAGCCGGACGAGGGCACCATCTCGGTCGACGGTGCCCAGGTGACCTTCGCGAGCCCCGCCGACGCCATCGCGCGCGGCATCGGCATGGTCCACCAGCACTTCATGCTCGCCGACCAGCTCACGGTCCTGGAGAACATCGTTCTCGGGAGCGAGAAGCTGCACGGCATCGGCGGCGCCGCCCGCCGCAAGATCGCGGAGATCTCCGACCGCTACGGCCTCGGGGTCCGCCCCGACGCCATGGTCGAGGACCTCGGCGTCGCCGACCGGCAGCGCGTGGAGATCCTCAAGGTCCTCTACCGCGGCGCCACCACGCTGATCCTGGACGAGCCCACGGCCGTGCTCGTGCCCCAGGAGGTCGACGCGCTCTTCGACAACCTGCGCGAGCTGAAGTCCGAGGGCCTGTCCGTCATCTTCATCTCCCACAAGCTGGGCGAAGTCCTCTCCGTCGCCGACGACATCACCGTCATCCGGCGCGGCACGACCGTCGGCACGGCCATCCCCTCCCGGACGACGCCGCGCCAGCTCGCCGAGCTGATGGTCGGCAGCGAGCTGCCCACGCCGGAGACGGCGGAGTCGACGGTCACCGACCGGGCGATGATCGAGGTCGAGGAGCTCAAGCTCCTCGCCGACGGCGAGTCGGGCCGCGCCCTCCTCGACGACATCTCCTTCACGATCCACGAGGGCGAGGTCCTCGGCCTCGCGGGCGTCGAGGGCAACGGCCAGACCGAGCTGATCGACGCGCTCATCGGCCTCAAGCACGCCGACTCGGGCGTCATCCGCATGGCGGGCGAGGACATCACGGAGCTGGCCACGCGCCACCGCCGCGAGCAGGGCGTCGGCTACATCCCCGAGGACCGCCACCGCCACGGCCTCCTCCTGGAGTCGCCGCTCTGGGAGAACCGCATCCTCGGTCACGTCACCGAGAAGCCCAACTCCCGCGGCAAGGGCGGCTTCTGGCTCGACCCCAAGGGCGCGCAGGCCGACACCCGGCGCATCGTCGAGCAGTACGACGTCCGCACGCCCGGCATCGACGTCACGGCCGCCTCCCTCTCCGGCGGCAACCAGCAGAAGCTGATCGTCGGCCGCGAGATGAGCCACAAGCCCCGCTTCCTGATCGCCGCCCACCCCACCCGCGGTGTGGACGTCGGCGCGCAGGCCCAGATCTGGGACCAGATCCGCGAGGCCCGCCGCGAAGGACTCGCCGTCCTGCTGATCTCGGCGGACCTGGACGAGCTGATCGGCCTCTCCGACACCCTCCGCGTGATCTACCGCGGACGGCTCGTCGCCGACGCCGATCCGGCCACCGTCACGCCGGAGGAGCTCGGTTCGGCGATGACGGGTGCGGCATCCGGCCACCTCGAACACGTAGAAGAAGACCCCGAAGAGGGCTCTGCCGAGACCGAGACTTCGGAGGACGAGGCCCGATGAAGAAGTTCGACAAGGAGCGTCTGCTCCTCGCGGTGGCCGGACCGGTCATCGCCCTCGTCGTGGCCGTGGCGCTGACCTCGGTCGTGCTGCTCGCCTCGGGCAAGAACCCGATCGAGCCGTACACCCTGATGCTGGAGCAGATCAGCTACTCCGACATCCAGGTCCTGACCATCAACCAGGCCGGCATGTACTACCTGGCCGCGCTCGCGGTGGCCGTCGGCTTCCGCATGAACCTGTTCAACATCGGTGTGGACGGGCAGTACCGCCTCGCCGCGATGGCCACCGCCGTCGTCGGCGCGCACGTGGCGCTCCCCGCCCCGCTCCAGATCCCGCTCCTGATGCTGGTCGCCATGCTCACCGGCGCCTTCTGGGCGGGCATCGCGGGCATCCTCAAGACCACCCGCGGGGTCAGCGAGGTCGTCGCGACGATCATGCTCAACGCCATCGCGACGAGCGTCATCGGCTACATGACCCTCACCGAGAACTTCGGCGTCCCGGTCGGCAACAACCAGACCACCGGCGAGATGCACGAGTCCGGCTGGTTCCCCGGCATCAGCATGGGCGACTCCGGCGAGATCTACGGCTTCGTGATCATCGCCGCTCTGGCGGGTGTCCTGTACTGGCTGGTCCTCAACCGCACCCGCTTCGGCTTCGACCTGCGTGCCACCGGCGCCTCCGAGTCGGCTGCCGCGGCCTCCGGTGTGAACGCCAAGCGCATGGTGCTCAGCGCGATGCTGATCTCCGGCGCGGTCGCGGGCCTCGCGGGCATGCCGATCCTGCTCGGCGACACCCACACCTACAGCCTCAGCTTCCCCGCGGGCCTCGGCTTCACGGGCATCGGCATCGCGCTGCTCGGCCGCAACAGCCCGGTCGGCATCGCGTTCGCCTCGCTGCTCTGGGCCTTCCTGGACAAGGCGTCACCCGCTCTCGACTACGCGACCCCGGTCGCGTACGACAAGGAGATCGCGGTGATCATGCAGGGTCTCATCGTGATCGCGGTCGTCGTCTCCTACGAGGCCGTACGCCGTTGGGGCCTGAGCCGTCAGCAGCGCCGCGTCGGTGAGGAACTGGCCGCCGCCCGCAACGACGACAACGGCAACAACGACACCGTGAAGGAGGTGGCTGCCCGATGAGCTCGGCAACCGTAGCCAAGCCCCCGGCCAAGCAGCCCGCGCCGGGCCGCCGCCGCATCTCGCTCCCCGTCCTCCTGCTGATCATCGCGGGTGTCCTCGTCCTGACCTCGGTGGTCCGGCTGATCACCGACGCGGACGGCATCACCTCCACCGGGCAGATGTCCACCGCGCTGCGGCTGGCCGTGCCGATCGGCCTCGCGGGCCTGGGCGGTCTGTGGGCCGAGCGCGCGGGCGTGGTCAACATCGGCCTGGAGGGCATGCTCATCCTCGGCACCTGGTTCGGCGCGTTCGCCGGTTACCAGTGGGGCCCGTGGGTCGGCATCCTGTTCGGCATACTCGGCGGCGCGCTCGGCGGACTGCTTCACGCGATCGTGACGGTCACCTTCAACGTCAACCACATCGTCTCCGGTGTGGCCATCAACATCCTCGCCCTGGGTGTCACCCGCTACCTCTCCACCTTCGCCTTCGAGGGCAAGGAAGGCGGTACGTCGAAGCAGTCGCCGCCGGTCGAATCCCTTGGCAGCTTCTCCGTCCCCGGCCTCTCCGACTGGTTGCAGGACCTGAACGAGAAGCACTGGTTCCTCGTCTCGGACATCGCGGGCCTGCTCGGCGGCCTGTTCACGGATCTCTCGCCGCTCACCGTCATCGCCGTCGCGATGGTGCCGCTGAGCTGGTGGGTCCTGTGGCGTACGTCGTTCGGTCTGCGTCTGCGCTCCTGCGGCGAGAACCCGGTCGCGGCGGAGTCCCTCGGCGTGAACGTCTACAAGTACAAGTACCTCGCCGTGATCATCTCCGGCGGTCTCGCCGGGCTCGGCGGCGCGTTCCTCTCGCTGGTCGGCTCGAACATCTACCTGGAGGGCCAGACCGGCGGACGCGGCTACATCGGCCTCGCCGCGATGATCTTCGGCAACTGGATGCCGGGCGGACTCGCGCTCGGCGCCGGTCTCTTCGGTTACACCGACAGCCTGAAGCTCCGGGGCGGCGGCACGAACGTGCACGCGCTGCTCCTGCTGCTCGCGATCCTGCTGGTCATCGGCGCGGTCTACCTCGTATGGCGCAAGCGTTACGTCCCCGCGGCGATCACCGCGGCCGTCTCGGCGCTCATGTTCGCGTGGTACGGCTTGACCGACGAGGTTCCCAACCAGGTCGTCACCGCGACGCCGTACGTCGTCACGCTCCTTGTGCTCTCGCTCTCCGCCCAGCGGCTGCGCATGCCCAAGGCGGACGGCCAGCCCTATCGAAAGGGACAAGGAACGTGACCGAGACCGAGAGCGGCTCCGAGCCGGAGAGCGAGACCGAGCCCGACTGGGACGCGCTGCGGGATGCCGCACGCGAGGCCATGTCCCGTTCCTACGCCCCCTACTCGGGCTTCCCGGTCGGCGCCGCGGCCCTCGTGGACGATGGCCGCACGGTGTCGGGCTGCAACGTGGAGAACGCGTCGTACGGCCTCGGCCTGTGCGCCGAATGCGGCCTCGTATCCCAGCTCCAGCTCACCGGGGGCGGCCGTCTGACGCACTTCACCTGCGTCGACGCCAAGGGCGAGATCCTGATGCCCTGCGGCCGCTGCCGTCAGCTGCTCTACGAGTTCGGTGGCGCGACGCTCCTTCTTGAGACGGCCGCCGGCATCCGGACACTGGGGGACATGCTCCCGGACCCGTTCGGCCCGGAGCACCTCAACTGACGCACGGCCCCTTCCTGTTGCTGTGCGACGGGGAGGGGCCGTCTTCATCCTGCGGCTCTATGCGCGTAGAGTCGCCTCACCGTTTTAAGGCGCAAAGAGGGGTTATGCCATGGACGTCATCTCCGTGATTCGTACGAAGCGGGACCGCGGCGAGCTGAGCGGCGAGCAGATCGACTGGGTCATCGACGCGTACACCCGCGGCGTGGTCGCCGACGAGCAGATGTCGGCCCTTGCCATGGCGATCCTGCTCAACGGCATGAACCGCGGCGAGATCGCCCGCTGGACGGCCGCGATGATCGCGAGCGGCGAGCGCATGGACTTCTCGTCCCTGTCCCGCCCGACGGCCGACAAGCACTCCACGGGTGGCGTCGGCGACAAGATCACGCTGCCGCTCGCCCCGCTGGTCGCCGCGTGCGGCGCCGCGGTTCCGCAGCTGTCGGGCCGGGGTCTCGGTCACACGGGCGGCACCCTGGACAAGCTGGAGTCGATCCGGGGCTGGAAGGCTCTCCTCTCGAACGAGGAGATGCTGTCCGTCCTGGAGGGCGTCGGCTCTGTCATCTGCGCGGCCGGCGACGGCCTGGCCCCCGCGGACAAGAAGCTGTACGCGCTGCGGGACGTCACGGGCACGGTGGAGGCGATCCCCCTGATCGCCTCGTCCATCATGTCGAAGAAGATCGCCGAGGGCACGGGCTCGCTGGTCCTCGACGTGAAGGTCGGCACCGGCGCCTTCATGAAGAACATCGACGACGCCCGCGAACTGGCGTCCACCATGGTCGAGCTGGGCACCGACAGCGGCGTACGTACGGTCGCGCTGCTCACCAACATGTCCACGCCGCTGGGCCTGACGGCGGGCAACGCCCTTGAGGTCCGCGAGTCGGTGGAGGTCCTGGCGGGCGGTGGTCCCTCCGACGTCGTCGAGCTGACCCTCGCCCTGGCCCGCGAGATGCTCGACGCGGCGGGCCTGAAGGACGCCGACCCGGAGAAGGCCCTCGCGGACGGCTCGGCGATGGACGTGTGGCGCCGGATGATCTCCGCCCAGGGCGGCGACCCGGACGCGACCCTGCCGGTGGCCCGCGAGACGCACGTCGTCACGGCGCCGTCCTCCGGCGTCCTGACCCGCCTCGACGCGTACGACGTCGGCGTCGCCGCCTGGCGGCTCGGCGCGGGGCGTGCGCGCAAGGAGGACGTCGTCCAGGCGGGCGCGGGCGTCGAACTCCACGCCAAGCCGGGCGACTCCGTCGAGGCGGGCGCCCCGCTGCTGACCCTGCACACGGACACGCCGGACCGTTTCGCGTACGCGCTCCAGTCCCTCGAAGGGGCGTACGACGTCGCTCCCGCCGGGACGGACTTCTCGCCGGAGGCGATCGTGCTGGACCGGATCGGCTAAGGGCTCGGTCCGTCCTGAGGGGGCCCGGCTGCGGGTGTGTTGTGGTTGCTCGCGCCGTTCTCCGCGCTCCTTGCGGGGGCGGCCGTGTGAGTTTGCCCGTGCGGTCGGGGACTGTGCCCTTCCGTACCTGGTCCCCGCCCGCCCGTGCCGCGTATTCAGGGATGAGTCGCATCCTGCGCGGGAGGGGCAGCCTTGCACGACCATGACCACGATCACGCCAGAGCCGCCGACGCCGGGCCAACCCGTGCCCCGGTCCGGCGGCCCGCGGGTGCGGTGGCGCCCGGAGGGCTCATCGCCCTGCATCGCGACGCGGGGAACGCCGCTGTCGTCCAGATGCTGCGCCGGGCCGGCCACCCGCACGCGGGCGACGCGGGCGACGCGGGCGGCGCGGGCGACGCACACCGGCACGGCGAACAGATCCACGTGCAGCGCTACGCGAGCGGCCAGGTCAAGAGCCTGGTCAGCGAGCAGGGCGAGGGCCCCTACTTCGAGTCGCAGTCATCACAGGGCGCCCTGGTCCCGGACCCGCGGCAGACCTCGAAGCACTCGGTGGACCACCTCGGGGCCCGTACCCACGACCCTTTCCAGCAGGACGTTGCGGAGGAGACCGGCGTCGAGCCTGACCCGCCGCTCGGGCTGCCCCTCAGGGTCGCGGGCGACGGATCCCTCGCGGTGCACGACACCGCGCGCGAACCGAAGGAGTTCTACGCGACTGGGGGCGTCATCGAGGCGAGCAACGCGTCCCTGACGGACGTCGGCAGCAATTACTCGCTGGCGGTCCGCGGCGCGCAGATCTCCGTGGAGAAACCGGACGGCGACGGGTCCGTCGTCCTCAAGCGCGTACAGCCCCAGACACGGGAGAACCCCAAGAACGCCGAGTCGGGCTTCGCGAACCTGCTCAAGTCCGAATGCATCGACGTGGCCAGGGAACTGATGGGCGGCGGCAGGCAGACGGACGTCGTCCTGACCGGGCGGGACGCCATGCCCTGGGAGGACAAGACCGTCGACGGCGTGGCCGACGGTCTAGCCGACCGCGCGGGAGCGCCGAAGGGCGCACCCACCCCGGAGCGCTACGGCGGCGCCCTGCGCGAGCACCCCGGAGAGATGGACGCCGCGGCAGCGGACCTCGGGGTGAACAAGGCCGCGGCCCCCGCGGTGGGCGAGGGCTTCGCGACCGTCTCCCTGGGGCAGAGCGCCAAGCTCGACTTCGCCGGGTCCGCCACCCCCGAGGCCAAGCCCCAGGACATCTGGGGCTTCCACTTCGCGGGCGTCGCGGCGCTCAGCGCGAACGGCGAGGACCGCGTCACCCTGGAGAACTACACCCGCACCGCCAACTCCGGCGACGCGCTGCAGGAACTGCTCCCCAAGCTGGTGGAGGAGTTCAAGACCAAGACCGCCATCCCTCTGCTGCGCTCCAAGGGCAAGCCCGCGCCCGGGGGCTCCGAGATGGACCAGGTGAACAAGCTGCTCAAAGAACTCGCCGGAAGCGCCCAGCGGGGCACCGAGGAGTTCAGGCGGCTCTCGGAGGCGAAGAACGAGTGGAACAGCAAGTGGTTCTTCCGCATGTACGGGTCGGGAGCGGGTCAGTCGTTCCACGAGCAGCAGTACGACAGCGGGCGGGGTGACTTCGTGAACGCCCTGACCCTGCGCGTCCGCAAGCGGCCCCAGGCCTGACCCGCGGCTGACGGCATGCGGCGGCACGGGGCGGCACGGGGCGGGGCGGCATGCGGCGGCACGGGGCGCCCGTACCGATGAGTTCCGGCCGTCCCACCGGTCAACCCTGCATGGCTGCTCCCGAAGAGAACCTCATCCGAATCGAGGGCCCCCTGCGCGCAGGCGACATCCCGCATCTGTGCGACCGGGTGGCCGCCGCCCGGCACCGCCCCGGCGATGACGACGTGATCTGCGACGTCGCCGCCGTCACCACCGCCGACCTCACGACGGTCGACGTCATAGCCCGGCTGCACCTCGCCGCCCGCAGGGCAGGGGGCCGGATCCGTCTCAGAAATCCGTCCCCCGCCCTGCTGGCCCTGCTCGGTCTCGTCGGGCTCGTCGAACTACTCGGCCTTGTCGTCGAGATGGAGCGGCAGGCCGAACAGCGGGAACCACCGGGGCGTGTCCAGGAAGCAGTGGAAGCCCGCGATCCGCCCCGCTGAGATCTCGATGACCTGAACCGCCCACGGCGAGAACCCGCCGTTCTCCGGGTCGGGTTTGTAGTGGGCGAAGCCCGGCGTGCCGTTGACGTCGACCGGGAACAGGCGGCTGTTCGCGCAGGAGGCGCCGATGGTCGACATGAAGCCGGTGATGTCGGCGGTGCCGCGCAGCCAGAGGTCGAACGGGGGCATCGTCATGATGGCGTCTTCGTGCAGCAGCGCCGTCAGCGCCGTCATGTCATAGCCCTCGAAGGCCGCGACGTACCGCTCAAGGAGCTTCTGCTGCTCGTCGTCCAGCGGATCGGAGACGGCGGTGTCGTCGGCGGGGGCTTCGGCGAGGGTCGCCCGCGCCCGCTGCAACGCGCTGTTGACGGAGGCCACCGAGGTGTCGAGGAGCTCGGCCGCCTCGCTGGCCTTCCACGCGAGGACCTCGCGCAGGATGAGCACCGCCCGCTGCTTGGGCGGCAGTTGCTGCAGGGCGGCGACGAAAGCGAGCCGCACCGACTCCTTCGCCACGGCCGCCTCCGCGGGGTCGCTGAGGGACGGCAGCATGCGGGCGTCCGGCATCGGCTCAAGCCACACGTTGTCAGGGCGCGGTGTGAGCGCGGCCTGGGCGAGGGGCGCCGCCGCCGTCAGGTCCATCGGGCGCGCGCGGCGGTTGCCCGCGTTCAGCATGTCCAGACAGACGTTCGTCGCGATCCTGTACAGCCACGACCTGAGGCTGGAGCGGCCCTCGAACTTCTCGAAGCTCCGCCAGGCCCGCACCATCGTGTCCTGCACCGCGTCCTCGGCCTCGAAGGCCGACCCCAGCATGCGATAGCAGTACCCGGTCAGTTCGACCCGGTGTTTCTCGAGAGTGACGTCCAGTTCCGACGTCGTGCCTGCGATGTCAGTCATCCCAACCCACCCCTGCGGCTGCCACGGAAGTCCCCAGCACTTCGGAAGCTACCGCAGCCCACTGACAACGGCCCCCGGAGTGGGAAAACCCGCAGCCGGGAAAGGACCGTCCGGGACGGCTAGTGCGCCGCCACGAGCCCCCGCCGTTCCTGGGCGCGAGCCGCGTGCGACCCCCAGACGGTGATGGACGCGACGCCGAGCACCGCGAGAAGACCCAGGCCGACCGTCCCGGCCCAGCCTCCCGCGTGGAAGGCGACCGCGCCGAGCGTGCCGCCCGCGCTGGAGCCCAGGTAGTACGCGGACTGGTAGAGCGCCGAAGCCTGCGCCCGCCCGCTGGTGGCCGTACGGCTCACGGACGAGGAGGCGACCGCGTGTCCCGCGAAGAAGCCCGCGGTGATCAGGACGAGCCCCAGCAGCACCATGACGAGGGCGTCGGACAGGGAGAGCAGCAGACCGCCCGCCGTCGTGCTCACCGCCAGGTACAGCGCCCCGCGCCTGCCGAGCCGCGTCACCAGCTTCCCCGCGGCGGCCGACGAGACCGTACCGACGAGGTAGACCAGGAAGATCGAGCCGATGATGCCCTGGGGGAGGGAGAAGGGCGCCTCGGTGAGGCGGTATCCGATCACGGTGTAGACAGCGCCGAACACCGTCATGAACAGGGCGCCGATCGCGTACAGCCTGCACAGCAGCGGGTTGGCGAGGTGCGAACGGATCGTCCTGCCGAGCGCCTTGGGGTTGAGCGAGCCCGGAGTGAAGTGGCGCGGCGCGGGGAGCAGCGCGCGGAAGGCGAGGGCGCACAGGACGGCCACGACACCCACCACGCCCACGGCCACGCGCCAGCCCCATGCCTGCGCGACCCAGCCCGTGATGATGCGCCCGCTCATGCCGCCGATGGAGTTGCCCGCCACGAACATGCCGATCGCGGCGACCAGCGCCTTGGGCCTGACCTCTTCCGCGAGGAAGGCCATCGCGGACGCCGGAAGCCCGGCGAGGGCGGCGCCCTGCACGGCACGCAGCGCGACGAGCACGCCGATGGAGGGCGCGAAGGGGACGAGCAGGCCCACGACCACCGCGACCGTCAGCGAAACGGTCATCAGCGTCCGGCGCCCGAACCGCTCGCTGAGCGCGCTCAGGGGCAGTACGAAGAGGGCGAGGGCGCCCGTGGCGGCCGACACCGTCCAGCTCGCCGAGCTCGCGCTGACGCCGAAGTCGGCGGAGACGAGGGGGAGCAGCGCCTGCGTGGAGTAGAGGAGGGCGAAGGTGGCGACACCCGCGAGGAAGAGGGCGAAGCTCATCCGGCGGTAACCGGGACCGCCGGGGTTCAGACGTGTGTCGGTGACGTCGGGGGCGTCGGTGTCCGGGGACGACGGGGGGTGGGCGGCCGCGTGGGTGACGGACGCCCCGCTACTGGCAGGAGGCATGCATTGAACGTAGGCACACATGACTCATCCGTCCAATGCATGGACTGGCCATAATCGTTCCTATGGTGCATGAGCGCAGTTCAGAGCGGCGTCTGTCGCAGAGCAGTTACGTAGGAGACATCGGCGCGGCGGCGTCGGGCCCGGCCGAGCTGACCCCGGAGTCCTGGTCCGCGCTGCTCTCGCCGCGCCTCGCGTACTTCGCGGGCGTCGCACGGACGGAGCATGTGACGCGGGCCGCGCAGGAGATGCAGGTGCCGCAGTCGACCCTCTCGCGTGCGCTCGTACGCCTCGAACAGGACCTGGGCGTCGACCTGTTCGCGCGGCACGGCCGCACGGTGTCACTGACCCCGGCGGGCCGTACGTTCCTCGCCTCCGTCGAACGGGCGCTCGGCGAGGTGGAGCGGGCGGCGGAGTCCGTACGGGCGGACGCGGACCCGGCGTCGGGCAAGGTGGCCTTCGGGTTCCTCCACACCATGGGGTCGGAGACCGTGCCCGGCCTGATCCGCGCCTTCCGCGCGGACCATCCGCGGATCCGCTTCAGCCTCGTACAGAACTACGGGGAAGCGATGATCGAGCGCCTGCGGGCGGGGGAGCTCGACCTGTGTCTGACCTCGCCCGTGCCGGACGCGCCGGACCTGGTCGCCCGCCGCCTTGACGAGCAGCGGCTCCGCCTCGTCGTGCCGGACGATCACCGCCTCGCCTCCCGGAAGCGGGTCCGTCTCGCGGAGGCGGCGGACGAGGCCTTCGTGACCCTCGAACCCGGCTACGGCCTGCGCCGCATCACGGACGACCTCTGCCAGGAGGCCGGCTTCAGGCCGCGGATCGCGTTCGAGGGGGAGGAGGCGGAGACGCTGCGGGGGCTGGTGGCGGCGGGCCTCGGCGTGGCCCTCCTGCCGCCACCGGCCGTCCCCAGGCCGGGAGTCGTGGAGCTGACGGTGACGGGGCAGCGGGCGGTGCGCGAGATCGGCGTGGCGTGGTTGGACGGGCACCCGGATACTCCACCGGTGGCGGCGTTCAAGAAGTTCCTGCTGGGGCGCAGGGGACGGCTGCTGCCCGAATAGTCAGGGTCCGGGTCCGCAGCGCCGAGCGGGTCCGGGCGCGCAGCCATGCGTGGGCGCGGTCGTTGTCGTGGTGCCGGTGCCGGTGCCGGTGCCGGACCAGGTGCTAGGGGATCGGCGGCATGGTGCGGGGGAGGGGGAGCGTCCGCAGGCCGAGGTCGCGCGGGGCCGAGTCGGTGACGGCTTGGGGGACGGTGACGGCGAGGTCGGTGTCGAGGACGATGGGGTCGAGGACGAGGGGGTCGAGGGCGAGGGGAGCGCCGCTGCCGCGCCCGGGGTCGCGGCGATGACCTGGCGTTCGGGCCCGAGGGCGGCGAGGGCGTCGCCCACGGGGTCGCGCGGGCGTCCGCGACGGGAGACGGTGACGTGCCCGCCCGCCGCGTATGACCGCTCAGTGCTTCAGCGACCGCCCGAAGCCGGATGCGAGCGGCATCCGCAGCCCCAACGGCGGCGGAGCCGCGAGCGCGTCCTCCAACGGACGCGCGTACGCGTGGCCGAACAGCGACCCCATGACGAAGTCCGATACCAGCGCCTGGACTTCGTCATGGTGCTGATGCAACCGGTGCCCGTCGGAGTGGACTTCGAACCGGCACACCTCCCGGTTCGCCTTCTTCGCCCGCTCCGCGAGCCGGAACGAGAGCTCCGGATCGGTCCGCTCGTCGTTCGTGCCGTGCACGATCAGGACCCGCCGCCCCGCGAGCTGCTTCACCGGCTCGGGAGGCGCGGCCACATCGTCCTCGGGCAGCCAAGGGGCCAGTGCGAGGACGGAGTTGACCGCGTCGTGCCCACTGGCCCGCAGGGCGGCCCGGCCGCCCATGTCCATCCCGACGAGGCAGATGGAGACATCGCCGTAGAGCCGGGTGACCTCGTCGGCCGCCCACTCCGCGTCCCGCGCGAGCTGCGCCTGCGCCCCGTTCCACCCGCGGTAGCGGTAGTGCACGACATGCGCGGCGAGCCCCTCGCCGCGGCCGTCCTGGGCGAGCTTGCGGCCGAGCGCGCGCACCGCGTTGGCGGCGAACGGGGACGGCTTGCGGGCTGAGGTCTCGTGGCCGCCGGGGAGCAGCAGCACCGCGCCGCTGACCGACGAAGGACGGGTGCCGATCACGCGCCCGAGCCTGGCCGCGCGCGCGGAATCGGGCGTCGCTTGCTGTGCCATGACAGAACAGTGTCAGAAGCGATGGTGTACGCCACCCGTCCGCGGGGTCACTGTTACGTATCGACCCATGAGATTCCCCGGGCGATCTACGCGCGTAGGCGCTAGAGTGCCGAGATGACGAGCCAGACCACCAAAGCCGGTCAGACGGACCGCGAAACGCCCAGCGCCGAACAGATCCGCCGCTCCCCGAAGGTGCTCCTCCACGACCACCTCGACGGCGGCCTGCGCCCCGGCACCATCGTCGACCTCGCCCGTGAGTCGGGTTACGAGGGGCTGCCCGAGACCGACCCCGACAAGCTGGGGATCTGGTTCAGGGAGGCCGCCGACTCCGGTTCGCTGCCCCGCTATCTGGAGACCTTCGCCCACACCTGCGCGGTGATGCAGACGAAGGACGCCCTCAAGCGCGTGGCGGCCGAGTGCGCCGAGGACCTGGCGCGGGACGGCGTCGTCTACGCCGAGATCCGGTACGCCCCCGAGCAGCACCTGGAGCGGGGCCTCACCCTCGAAGAGGTCGTCGAGGCCGTCAACGAAGGCTTCCGGGAAGGCGAGCGGCGCGCGAAGGAGGCGGGGCACCGCATCCGCGTGGGCGCCCTGCTCACCGCCATGCGGCACGCGGCCCGCGCCCTGGAGATCGCCGAACTCGCCAACCGCTACCGCGACCTGGGTGTCGTCGGCTTCGACATCGCGGGCGCGGAGGCGGGCTTCCCTCCCACCCGCCACCTCGACGCCTTCGAGTACCTCAAGCGCGAGAACAACCACTTCACGATCCACGCCGGTGAGGCCTTCGGGCTGCCCTCCATCTGGCAGGCCCTGCAGTGGTGCGGCGCCGACCGGCTCGGCCATGGCGTGCGGATCATCGACGACATCCAGGTCGCCGACGATGGCACCGTGAAGCTCGGCCGCCTCGCCAGCTACGTACGGGACAAGCGCATCCCCCTGGAGATGTGCCCCAGTTCCAATCTCCAGACGGGCGCGGCGAGCTCGTACGCCGAACACCCCATCGGTCTGCTGCGAAAGCTGCACTTCCGGGCCACGGTGAACACCGACAATCGTCTGATGTCCGGCACCACCATGAGCCGTGAATTCGAGCACTTGGTCGGCACATTCGGCTACACGCTCGACGACATGCAGTGGTTCACAGTCAATGCGATGAAATCAGCGTTCATTCCTTTCGATGAACGGCTGGCCATGATCAATGACGTGATCAAGCCCGGATATGCCGAGTTGAAGTCCGAATGGCTGTTCCGTCAGACCGCCTCCACCAGGGCTTCTGTCGATATGTAACAGAAATTGAGGCGATGCGGGCGCGGCCGGGAACATTAATTCCCGGTCGCGCTTTTGCTGTTTCGCTGTTTGCGGACTGCCCCTTCACATGTTTACGGTCATGGGCCGCTCAAAAGTCCCCGTCATCAAGGACGCATTGAAGATGAAGCAGTCTGCCGTCAAGACCCTCGGTGTCGCCGCTCTCGGCGCCGCTTTCGCCGCCGCCGGTGCGGGTGTCGCCACCGCCGCTCCGGGCCTGCCCGACGCCACGGACGCGCTCGGCTCCGCCACCTCGATGCTGCCCGTGGAGCAGGTCGCCGACAACCTGCCCGCCGGTGGCCCCGAGGCGGTAGCCGCGGGTCAGAACGCGGTCGGCAGCACCCTGGAGGCCGCCGCGCCGACCGTCGCGAAGCTCGGCGAGAGCACCAAGCCCGCCGCCGACAGGTCGGTCAAGCCCGCCGACCCGGTCGCCGGTCTGCTCGGCGGCCTGCCGATCTCCGGCGCCCTGCCCACCCAGGGCCTGCCCCTGCAGGGTCTGCCGCTCGACGGTCTGCCGCTCGGCTGATCCTCGCCGGTCACCGCGTACGCCGATGGGGCGCGCCCGCGAAATCAGGGTGCGCCCCATCGGCGTACATATGTGGCGGCGAAGGACGCCGATTCACCAGGCGGCCTGCGAGGTCTTGCCCTCGGTGGGCAGCAGGACCCAGAGCGCGATGTAGAGCAGGAACTGCGGTCCGGGAAGAAGGCACGAGAGCACGAAGATCACGCGCATCGTGGTCGCCGATGTGCCGAAGCGATGGGCGAGGGCGGCACAGACTCCGCCGATCATCCGGCCGTTCCTGGGGCGGGCAAGGGCGGTCATGAGAGCTCCTTCGTGAACCGTCGGTATGAGGTCGTTCGGGGCGTTTACCCCGATGACTCAAAGCTACGTTCACGGAGCGGCCGAGGCGTCGCTCCAGGGTGCGATGCCGACCCTGGGAATCGTCGGGGTCGGACCCTGAGAAGCGTCCTCCCGAAGAAGGGGCACCCGATCCTCCACGCCGGTACGGCGGCGGAGTCTGGCCCTGGCCGCGGGCACCACGGCGACGTGCGCGAGGGCCACGCCCACCGTGTTCAGGAGCAGCGAGTCGATGTCGACGACCTGCCCGGGAACCCCGGTCTGCAGCAGTTCGATGCCGAGCGAGATCAGCGCGCCCGCCGCGACGGTTCGCACCAGCGAACCGAGCGGCGAGACATGGACCCGCCCTCCGGCGAGCGGCAGCAGCAGGCCGAGCGGGGCCAGCAGCAGCAGACTGCCGCCGATGTGCCGGGCCGCCTCGACAGGGCCGAGTGCCAGATCCGCCTTGATGCCGGCGAACGGCTGAAGGTTCGCCGCGCTGACCCAGGGCACGTCCAGCGGACGCAGCGTGAGCCACGCGACGAGCAGAAGATGCGCGACCAGGAGGAACCCTCCTGTCGCACGGAAGCGAATGGCGGCCCCGTGGCCGCCCGAGCCTTGACGCACGCCCCCCAAGACGCACCTAGTGGCAGGATCGGTTCCGCGTATCTCCTCCCGGTACGCGGCGCTGTCCTGATCGCACAGGGTGACTGTCCTGTTCGGCTACTTCACCGTTTCGGTGGGCGGAGCCACCGTTCCGGGGCGCTGGCGGACCGCCTGGGTGCATTCGTAGCGGCGCAGCGGCTCGTCGCCGGGGCCGCCCATGATCACCTGCCGGCCGCCGTCCGCCGCCGCGCTGTCCGCGAAGGTGCACACGATCTGAGCCAGTGCGAACGCCGACAGATCGTCGGGAGAGGTACTGAACCGCAGCGCGTCCTCGGGGTCCCCCTTCGCGGGGCCGCTGACGACCGTCCCGGCGCGCACGTCCGTCGCGAAGCCCGCCTGTTTCTCCGGACCCGACGGGGTGTGCGCCAGCTCGTCGAGGAGCGCCTGCGCGATGCGGACCCGGTCGGTCGCCGCCTTCTTGGAGGGGATCCGCACCGACCGGTCGACGGTCACCAGCTGCGCCGCGCACACCAGGAAGACCTGTACCGGGACTCCGCTGGTGGACTGCGACGCGATGTTCGACCCGGACATCACGCAGGGCACGCGGGAGGGCCCGGGACCGAAGTCCGTGGGCACCTCCGTCGAGCGGATCCCGCAGCCGGCGAGCGTCGCGGTCAGCGCGGCGGCGACGAGGGCGGCACGCAGCCGTCGGCGGTTCATGGTTTCTCTCCCTCGACGGCATCGTCACCGTCCGTGCCCTCGTCCGTCTCGTCGAGCAGCCCCGACGGATCGCGCGGCAGCCACAGCGTGAACACCGCGCCGCCCTTCGGCGAGTTCGCCGCGGTGATCTCCCCGCCGTGGATGTGCGCGTTCTCCAGGGCGATGGAGAGCCCCAGACCACTGCCCTCCGAACGCGGCCGGGACGCGCTCGCCTTGTAGAACCGGTCGAAGACGTGCGGCAGTACGTCCTCGGGGATGCCGGGGCCTGCGTCACGCACCGCGATGACGAGCCTCTCGCCCGCGAGCCGCACCGAGACCTTCACCGGGGAACCGCCGTGCTTGAGGGCGTTGCCGATCAGGTTCGCCAGGATGACGTCGAGGCGGCGCGGGTCGAGCCGCACCATGATGCCGCGCTCGGCGTCGAGCTCGACCGCGTCGAGCCAGGCGCGGGCGTCGATGCAGGCCGTGATCTGGTCGGCGATGTCCACGTAGTCCAGGACGAGCCGGGCCGTGCCCGCGTCGAAGCGGGTGACCTCCATCAGGTTCTCCACCAGGTCGTTCAGGCGGCGGGTCTCGCTGACCACGAGGCGCACGGCGGGCTCGATCATCGGATCGACACTGCCGGTCTCCGCGTCGAGCTCCTCCTCCAGGACCTCGGTCACCGCGGTGATCGCGGTCAGCGGCGTACGCAGCTCGTGCGACATGTCGGCGACGAAGCGCCGCGACGCCTCGTCACGGGCGCTCATGTCGTCGACCTTCTTCTCCAGGCTCTCCGCGGTCCGGTTGAACGTCCGTGACAGATCGGCCAGTTCGTCCGTGCCCGACACCCTCAGGCGCGTGTCCAGCTTGCCCTCACCGAGCCGCCGCGCGGCGACGCCGAGCCGGTGCACCGGCTTGAGCACGGTGGTCGCCGCGGCCTGCGCGAGCAGCGCGGAACCGATCAGCGCGAGCCCGGTGGCGATCGCGAGCGACCAGCCGAGCGAGCTCAGGTCCTTCGCCTCCGGCTCCAGGGACTTGAGCATGTATCCGGTCGGCCCGCCGCCGATCACCTTGGCACCGCCCACGAGATACGGGGTGCCGTTGTCGACGGTCCGCTGCCAGTACAGGTGGTACGGACTCTTGTTGCTGGAGGTGAGCGGCTGCTCCTTGTTCACCGTCTTGCGCAGCGACTTGGGTACGTCGGCCAGCGTGAAGGCGTCCAGGTCGGAGTAGCCCACGATCGTGTCACCGTCGGTGTCCTGCCCGATCAGGAGCACGCTGTAGCGCTGGCTGCTGTTGGCCATCGTCCCGGCGGCCTGCTGCAGTTCGTCCTGGGTCGGATTGGGCGGCAGCGCGCCGGCACGGGTCTGCATCTCCTGCTGGAAGTCCTTCAGGGCCGCGTCCTGGGCGCGGGTCAGGACCGCCTCGCGGTTCAGCCAGTACGCGATCCCGGAGGCCGTCACGGCGGCGGTGAGCGCCACGAGCCCGAACACCACGACGAGCCGGAGCCGCAGACTCGTGAAACGGAGCCCCGCCATTATCGCCCTGCGCGCCGCGGCCCAACCGCGGAGCCTGTCCTGCGGTTTGGTCACTGAGGCGTGTCCAGCCGGTAGCCGACTCCACGCACCGTACGGATCAGCGTCGGCGAGGACGGCACGTCCTCCACCTTCGCGCGCAGGCGCTGCACACACGCGTCGACGAGCCGGGAGTCACCGAGGTAGTCGTGCTCCCACACCAGGCGCAGCAACTGCTGTCGCGAGAGCGCCTGCCCGGGCCTGCGGCTCAGCTCCAGGAGCAGCCGCAGCTCGGTCGGTGTGAGCTGCAGATCCTCGCCGTTCTTCGTGACGGTCATCGCGGCGCGGTCGATGACGAGCGAACCGAACGCCGCCGCGTCATTGGCCTCGCGCTCACCGCGCCGCAGAACCGCACGGATACGGGCGTCGAGCACCCGCCCCTGTACGGGTTTCACGACATAGTCGTCGGCACCGGACTCAAGCCCGACGACCACGTCGATGTCGTCGTTGCGCGCGGTCAGCAGGATGATCGGCAACTGGTCGGTGCGCCGGATACGACGGCACACCTCGAACCCGTCGATGCCCGGCAGCATCACATCCAGCACGATCAGGTCCGGCCGCTGCTCACTGAGCAGCTTCAGGCCGTCCTCGCCGGTGGCAGCAGTAGCCACCCGATGCCCTTGTCGGGTGAGCGAAAGCTCAAGGGCCGTTCGGATGGCGTCGTCGTCCTCGATCAGCAACAGGGAAGGCACGGACGTCATTCTGTCCCATGGCACGGTCACAGTTCGACTCTTGGTCGTTCCCCGGGTCCGCAAAGGGCTGGTCGGTACCCCATCCCACACTTCTCCCTCACACATGGAACCGCTGTTGCAGGCCTGTGACAGTCGGCGGACACCGTCATGAAGTGGGTCCGGCAGAGTTCTGGTCAGACGGAAAGAGCCGGACACCACCGACGGGGGGCGCGAGATGAACACGCTGCACAGCACCAGCTCAAGCGCAGTAATCACGCGACTCCACGACGTGATCCGGACCGCCGAGAGGCACGAGAAGTCCGGTGCCGTGAGCGGGCGGGGGTGCGCTCGCGGCACCGGGCGTCAGCACACCGCGTACATGACGGTGGTTGACGCGTACCGGGGGGAAACCCACGGGGACAACGGGGGAACCGGCGGGGAGGCTCACGGGGGAGCCGCGTACAGGCAGGACACGGGGGAACGCGCATCGGCGTCGGAGGCGGAGTTCACCGCCTACGTCCAGGAGCGTCGTGCCTCCCTGTACGCAACCGCCTATCACCTGACCGGTGACCGTTTCGAGGCCGAGGATCTGCTCCAGAGCGCCCTCTTCTCGACGTACCGGGCCTGGGACAGGATCAGCGACAAGGCCGCGGTCGGCGGATACCTCCGCCGCACCATGACCAACCTGCACATCAGCGCCTGGCGGCGCCGCAAGCTCAACGAATACCCGACCGAGGAGCTGCCGGAGACGGCGGTCAACACGGACGCGATGCGTGGCACCGAACTCCGCGCGGTTCTCTGGCAGGCCCTGGCCCGCCTCCCCGAACTGCAGCGGACGATGCTGGTCCTGCGCTACTACGAGGGCCGCACGGACCCCGAGATCGCGGAAATCCTCGACATCAGCGTGGGCACGGTGAAGTCCAGCATCTGGCGCTCTCTGCGCCGGATGCGCGAGGACGAGATCCTCAGCTTCGGCCGTGACCAGGAGGAGTCCTTCGGCGAGTTGGTCGCCTAGGGATCACGGGGGCCGCCGCTCCCGGGGGGAGGCGGCGGTTGCAGGGGGAACGGGGTCCACGGGGGGAACGGGGATCTCGGGGGAAAGAAGTGGCGGGACCGGAAGGCCGGGGGGTCTTTCCGGTCCTTCTGCTTTGGTGCTGCGCCTCTGTTGCTGCTTCTCGTGCGAGGCGCGCGTTCTAGAGAACGGCTCCCCGAGCCTTGACGCACCGTCCGGCCGCGGCGGCGGCGAGCCGCCCCAAGGCCTCGTCCTTTCCACAGGGATGAGCGCCCAGCGCGGTCTGCCGGGCGACGATGGCGCGCTCGGCGCGCATCAGCCGCCACCCGCGGCGCAGCAGGAACGCCACGGACTTGCGGCCCTCGCGCAGATCCCGCAGAAGCCGCCGCCGGAAGGTGGTGGAGGGCCGGCCGCGCAGACAGATCGCGTCGGCGAGCACACCGATCTCCCGGCACCGCTCCACGATGTCCGCCGCGAAGATGCCCTCCGCGATGAAGAGCGGCGTGCGCTCGATGTCCATCGCGGACTCGCCCGTACGCGAACTGGTGGAGATGTCGTAGAGAGGAACGCTTGTACGTCCCGTACGGCACAGCCGCTCGATGGCGGCGAGGGCGACGTCCGCGTCCCAGGACGCGGGGGAGTCCCAGTCGATGTCCGTGCTGCCGGGTACCTGCGGCAGTGTCGGGTCGTCACCCTCCTTGTAGAAGTCGTCGAGGCACAGGACGGGCAGCCCGGAGCGGGTGGCGAACGACGACTTGCCTGAACCGGAGGGGCCGGCGAGCAGTACGACTCGGGTGGGTATCGGGAGATGGGAACTCACGAGAGACCAGTGTGCGGCATTGAGCCGCCCAGGCGACCCGACGGGTAGGGCTTTGGTACCCACATCCCACCTCAACTACGCTACGTGGGCATCTGATTACTCAAGAGGATATGGGCGGTACCCATGGCACGGCACGCAACAGCCTCCAAGCACCTCTCCCGCGCCCTGCTGCGCGCGGGTCTGACGGTGAGCATCGCGGGCACGGCACTCGGCATCGGCGGCGCCGCGACGGCGAGCGCCGCGCCCGTACCCGCGCCCCAGGCGTCCGACAACCTGCCGGCGGCCGGTGAGGGGGTGCTCCGGGCGGTGCGGGAGGTCACCGCCGGGGGGCTCGGGCCCATCAAGGACCTGAAGCTCAACCCGCTCGCGGGCACCGGGTCCGACCCGCTGGACAACGCGGTGGGCACCAAGATCGCGGACTTCAAGCCGGTCTCGACGGCGCCGCTGACGGCCCCGCTGACCAGTGGCGGATCGCTGAGCGAACTGCCGGTCGTGGGCCAGGCCACGACGCTGCTGCCCGGCTAGTCCCTTGTCCGGTCGGCACCTGGCCCGGTCGGCACCTGGCCCGGCCGGTCCACGACGCGGAGTCACCCCCCCCTGTCAGTCCTTCCGCAGGGGGACTTCCCGCACCAGCCACGCCACCGCGAAGGCCAGTGTCCCGAGCAGCGCGGCGCCCAGGACCACACCGTGCATGCCGCTGGTGACCGCCGCGCGTACCGCTTCCCGTACCTCGTCCGGCATCTCGTGGACCGCCTCGGGCGTCCATGAGGTGCCGCCGTCCGGCATGCCGCCCGACGTCAGCCGGTTCGCGTAGACGGCGCCCATGACGGCGATGCCCAGCGAGCCGCCGATCGTGCGCAGGAGGGTGGTGGTGCCGGTGGCGGCGCCCATGTCGCGCGGCTCCGCGCTGTTGATGGTGATGAGCAGGGTGCTCTGGATCAGGAGGCCCATGCCCGCGCCGAGCACGAACGTCAGGGCGGATGTCACGGCGGTGGGGGTGTCCGCGCCGACGCCGAGGAGCGCGAGGCCGCCGACGGCCGTCGCCGCGCCGCCGGCGATGGTGTAGGCGCGGTAGCCGCCGCCGTTGGACGTGATCCGGCCGAGCAGGAGCTGCGCCCCGAACATGCCCGCCATCAGCGGGAGCAGCAGCATGCCGCTGGCAGTCGACGAGGCGCCGCGTACGAACTGCATGTACTGCGGCAGGTAGGCGGAGGCCGCGAGCATCGCCGCGCCCGCCAGGAACGTGAGGACCTGGGCGAGCGTGAAGTTGCGGTCGGCGAAGAGCCGGGGCGGGATGATCGGTTCGGCGGCCCGCCGCTCGACCCGTGCGAACCAGATCAGGGATCCCGCGCCGGTCACGCCGAGCCCGAGGATCTGCGGCGACGTCCATCCGTACGTCGTCCCGCCCCAACTGCCGAGCAGCGTCAGGGCGAGGATTCCCGTGGAGAGCAGCGCGGCGCCCGCGAAGTCGATGCGGGCCGTGACGCGCTCGGTGCGCAGGTGCAGGCGCAGGCCGATGATGAGCAGGGCGAGCCCGCCGACGGGCACGTTGACGTAGAAGACCCAGCGCCAGTCCAGCTGGTCGGTGAGGAAGCCGCCGAGCAGTGGCCCGCCGACCAGCGCCACGGGCATCATCGCGCCGACCATCGACTGCGAGCGGCCCGCCTGTGACGGCGGCAGCATGACGCCGATGATCGAGATGGCGCCGACCATCAGACCGCCCGCGCCGAGGCCCTGCACGGCGCGGAAGGCGATGAGCTGGCCCATGTCCTGGGCGAGCCCGGAGAGGACCGAGCCCGCGAGGAACACGGCGATGGAGCAGATGAAACCGCCCTTGCGTCCGTACAGATCGCCGAGCTTTCCCCAGATGGGCGTGGAGACCGAGGCCGTGAGCAGGTAGGCCGTCACCACCCACGAGAGGTGATCGAGGCCGCCGAGATCGCCGACGATCGTGGGCAGGGCGGTGCCCACGATCGTGCCGTCGAGCAGTCCGAGCATCAGGCCGAGGAGCAGTCCGAAGAGGACGAGCTTCGACGGCCCGCTCTCGTTGACGGGTGGCTTGTCGGTGGGCGGTTTGTCGATGAGCGGCTGGCCGGAGGGCGGTGGTCCGGCGGCCTCGGGGCCCGTGGTGTTCGTCGTATCCGTCGTATCCGTGGTCTGGCTCATGGCTGCTCCCCCTGGTGATGAGTGGCGGGCTTCGCGTCACGCGGCGTACGGGGTACGGGACTTGGCGTCCCGCAGGGCGTGCGCCCACCAGGCCAGTTGGTCGAGCAGCGACTTGGCCGCCGTGTCGACCGCGGGGTCGTCGACGGAGCCGTCCTCGCCGAAGCGGCCGAAGGCGTTGTGGAAGCTGACCGTGTTGCGGATGGTCGTGGCGTTCAACTCGGCCATGACCAGGCGCAGTTGCTCGACCGCGCGCAGGCCGCCGGAGAGTCCGCCGTAGGAGACGAAGCCGATCGGCTTCCCGTGCCACTCCGTGTTGTGCCAGTCGACGGCGTTCTTCAGGGACGCCGGGAAGCTGTGGTTGTACTCCGGCGTGACGAAGAGGAACGCGTCGGCCGCCGCGAGGCGCGGCGAGACCAGGGCGAGGGCCTCCTCGGTGCCGGGTGCGGGCGGCTGCCCGAAGGCGGGGAAGACGGTGGGCAGCGGGGTCTCGGTGAGGTCGACGACATCGGTGGTCATGTCGTCGCGCTGGTCGAGATGGGCGGTCAGCCACCGGGTGACGACCGGCGCGAACCGGCCCTCTCGGGTGCTGGCGACGATGACGGCCACGCGGAGAGGAGTGCTGGTTCGGCTGCTGCTGGACATGGGGGACCCCCTGGGAACGCTTGGATGTGTACGGCGTATCTAGCCGCGTACAACGTACACGCGCCATGTGTACAGCGTCTACTACGGGATACGCTGTACGCCCACGACCGACGACGAGAGGGGCCCGGCTGTGGCTGGCCAGCAGAAGGACGGCAAGGCGGCGCCGGACAAGTCGCTCTGGGAGCGCCTCGAACAGCCGGTGGCCGCGCCACGGGCGTCGCTGTCGCTGGAGCGGATCGGTGCCGTGGCCGTACGGGTCGCCGACGCGGAGGGCTTCGCCGCCGTCACCATGCGGCGCCTCGCCACCGAGCTGGGGGTCGCGCCCATGGCCGCGTACCGGCACGTCTCGGGCAAGGACGACCTGTGGGCGCTGATGGCCGAGTGGGTGGCCGCCGAGCACCGGATCCCCGAGGGGATGACCGAGTGGCGTGAGGTGCTGCGGGCCTTCGCCCTGCTGACCCGGGAGATGATGCTGCGCCACCCGTGGGTGGGTCAGCTGCCCACGGCCCTGTTCGTGCTCACGCCGGGCCGGATGGCCATCGCCGAGCGGCAGTTGGCGTCCCTTGACGGTCTCGGGCTCGATGAGGACACGATGATGATGGCCTTCCGCACGGTCAGCGCCTACGCGCACGGCGCGGCCTCGTCCGAGGTGGCCCTCCTTGAGTGGACGCAGGCCGAGGGCTGGTCGTCAGGGGCCGAGACCCGCATGGGCCTCGCGCCGCAGATGACGTACCTCATGGAGACCGGGCGCTACCCCACCTACCGGCGCTACGGTCTGCGGTCGCGGCGCAAGGACGACGCCACCTGGACGTTCGAGACGGGCCTCGACTGCGTCCTGGACGGGATCGCGGCCCGGCTGGGCATCTGAGAGCGCGGCCACAAGGCGAAGCCCCGGCCTCCTGGACGGAGGAAGGCCGGGGCCGGTTGGTTCCAGCGGCTCAGTACGAGGAGCCGGACGCGCCGAGCGAGCCCGTGGGGTGCCAGACCGTCTTGGTCTCCAGGAAGGCCGTCAGGCGGTGTGTGCCGGGATCCGCCGACCAGTCCACAGGCTGTGGACGCAGGACGCGCTTGAGGTTGTCCGCCGCGGCGACCTCAAGCTCCTTCGCCAGCACGTCGTCCTCGACGCCCGCGAGGTCGATCGCGTTCACGTCCTGGTGCGCGGCGAGCGACGGGGTGATCTCCGCCGTCCTGCCGGACAGGATGTTCACGACGCCGCCCGGCAGGTCGGACGTGGCGAGCACCTCGCCGAGCGAGAGCGCCGGGAGCGGGGAGTCCTCGCTGGCGATCACCACGGCCGTGTTGCCCGTCGCGATCACCGGGGCGATCACCGAGACCAGGCCGAGGAACGACGACTTCTGCGGGGCGACGACCGTCACCACGCCCGTCGGCTCCGGCGACGAGAGGTTGAAGAAGGGGCCCGCGACAGGGTTTGTGCCGCCCACGATCTGGGCGACCTTGTCGGTCCAGCCCGCGTACCAGACCCAGCGGTCGATCGCCGCGTCCACGACGGCGGCGGCCTTGGACTTGGACAGGCCCTCCGCCTCGGCGACCTCACGGACGAACTGGTCCCTGCGGCCCTCCAGCATCTCCGCGACGCGGTAGAGGATCTGACCGCGCAGGTAGGCCGTCCTGCCCGCCCAGCCGCCCTGCGCCTTGCGCGCGGCCACGACGGCGTCACGCGCGTCCTTGCGGGACGACAGCGGGGCGTTGGCCAGCCACTTGCCCTTCCCCGCCGTGGCAGATGTTCCTGTCGTCACCTCGTACACCCGGCCGCTCTCGCTGCGGGGGAACTTGCCCCCGACGTACAGCTTGTAGGTCTTGAAGACGCTCAATCGCTGCTCAGACATCGAGGTAAGCCTCCAGACCGTGGCGGCCGCCCTCGCGGCCGTAACCCGATTCCTTGTAGCCGCCGAAGGGCGAGGTCGGGTCGAACTTGTTGAACGTGTTGGCCCAGATGACGCCCGCGCGCAGGCGATCGGCGACCGCGAGGATGCGGGAGCCCTTCTCCGTCCAGATGCCGGCGGAGAGGCCGTACTGGGTGTTGTTGGCCTTGGCGACGGCCTCTTCCGGCGTACGGAAGGTGAGGACCGAGAGCACCGGGCCGAAGATCTCGTCGCGGGCGACGGTGTGCGCCTGCGTGACGTTCGTGAAGAGCGTCGGCGCGAACCAGTAGCCGGACGAGGGGAGTTCGCACGGGGCGGACCAGCGCTCGGCGCCCTCCGCCTCGCCCGTCTCGGTGAGCGCGGTGATACGGGCGAGCTGCTCGGCGGAGTTGATCGCGCCGATGTCCGTGTTCTTGTCGAGCGGGTCGCCCAGACGCAGGGTGGTCAGGCGCCGCTTCAGGGCGTCGAGCACCTCGTCCTGGACCGATTCCTGTACGAGGAGGCGCGAGCCCGCGCAGCAGACCTGGCCCTGGTTGAAGAAGATGCCGGTGACGATGCCCTCGACGGCCTGGTCGATGGGGGCGTCGTCGAAGACGATGTTCGCACCCTTGCCGCCCAGTTCGAGCGTGACCTTCTTGTCCGTGCCCGCGACCTGACGGGCGATGGCCTTGCCGACGGCGGTCGAGCCGGTGAAGGCGACCTTGTCCACGTCCGGGTGGGCGGTCAGGGCCGCGCCCGCGTCGCCGTACCCGGGAAGGATGTTGACGACGCCCTTGGGCAGGCCCGCCTGGCGGCAGATGTCCGCGAAGAACAGGGCGCTCAGGGGAGTGGTCTCGGCGGGCTTCAGGACGACCGTGTTGCCTGTCGCGAGGGCCGGGGCGATCTTCCAGGCCAGCATCAGGAGCGGGAAGTTCCAGGGGATGACCTGGCCCGCGACACCGAGCGGCCTCGGGTCCGCGCCGTATCCCGCGTGGTCGAGCTTGTCGGCCCAGCCCGCGTAGTAGAAGAAGTGCGCGGCGACCAGGGGGAGGTCGGCGTCGCGCGTCTCCTTGATGGGCTTTCCGTTGTCGAGGGTCTCCAGGACGGCCAGTTCGCGGCTGCGCTCCTGGATGATCCGCGCGATACGGAAGAGGTACTTGGCGCGCTCGGCGCCCGGAAGGGCCGACCACTTCTCGAAGGCCTTGCGGGCGGCCTTCACCGCGCGGTCGACGTCCTCGGAGGAGGCCCGCGCGACTTCGGAGAGGACCTCTTCGGTGGAGGGCGAGACGGTCTTGAAGACCTTGCCGTCCGCGGCCTCCACGAACTCGCCGTCGATGAACAGGCCGTACGACGGCGCGATGTCGACGACGGAGCGGGACTCCGGGGCGGGGGCGTACTCAAAGGCCGTGGAAGCCGAAGGTGTGGAAGTCATGGGTCAGTCCACCGTCACGTAGTCGGGGCCGGAGTAGCGGCCCGTGGCCAGCTTCTGGCGCTGCATCAGCAGGTCGTTGAGGAGCGATGAGGCGCCGAAGCGGAACCAGTGGTTGTCCAGCCAGTCCGCGCCCGCGGTCTCGTTCACCAGGACGAGGAACTTGATCGCGTCCTTGGAGGTGCGGATGCC
Source organism: Streptomyces sp. NPDC058257 (assembly GCF_042881845.1). NCBI lineage: Bacteria > Bacillati > Actinomycetota > Actinomycetes > Kitasatosporales > Streptomycetaceae > Streptomyces > Streptomyces sp. NPDC058257. Next base: position 514,161 of record NZ_JBHVXJ010000003.1, on the reverse strand, counting down.
GCCCGCCGGCTTCACGCCGATCTGCACGCCGGTCTGCTCGCGGAAGTCGCGCACGGCCTCCAGCATCAGGAGGGTGTTCGCGGGGGTCGCGTTGACGCCGACCTTGCCGGTCGAGGTCTTGATGAAGTCCGCGCCCGCGAGCATGCCGATCCAGGACGCACGGCGGATGTTGTCGTACGTGGACAGCTCGCCGGTCTCGAAGATGACCTTGAGCCGGGCCTCGCCGGATGCTTCCTTCACGGCGCGGATCTGCTCGAACACCGTCATGTAGTCACCCGCGAGGAAGGCGCCGCGGTCGATGACCATGTCGATCTCGTCGGCACCCGCCGCGACGGCCTCGCGGACGTCGCCGAGCTTCACGCCGATGGCGGCGCGGCCCGCGGGGAAGGCGGTCGCGACGGAGGCGACCTTGACGCCGCTGTCGCCGACGGTCTCCTTGGCGGTGGCCACCATGTCCGGATAGACGCAGACCGCGGCGGTCCTGGGGGTGCCGCGGTCGGTCGGATCCGGGTGCACGGCCTTCGCGCCGAGCGCCCGGACCTTGCCCGGGGTGTCGGCGCCCTCCAGCGTCGTCAGGTCGATCATCGAGATGGCGAGATCGATGGCGTACGCCTTCGCCGTCGTCTTGATCGAACGGGTGCCGAGCGAGGCGGCGCGTGCCTCCAGGCCGACCGTGTCGACGCCGGGCAGCCCGTGGAGGAAGCGGCGCAGCGTGCGGTCCGACGCCGTGGCGTCGGTCAGTGCGTGTGCAGGTGCGGATGCATTGGGCATGGTCACGAGGGGAGCATATCTACGCGCGTAGCGGCTGTACAGAGGGCGGGTGACGAGTGGGTTGCCCCCACTTCGGGAGGGCGCTCGCCCCTAGGGCTCACCCAGTGGCTCACCCAGGGATCACCTGCGGCTCCCGTGGGGCTCCCGGCGGACTCCCGGCGGGTTCAGGCAGAATCAGGGGTATGACCGACCCCCAGCCCCCCGTGGTGGAGCCCGAGCACCCCGAGTACAAGGACCGGACCTTCCGGTCGTCCGGCGGTATCGCCGGAGGCGTCCTGCTGCTCGCCCTCGGCGGCTGGCTCGGCATCGACGCGATGATCCGGGGCGAGGGCCGCACCCCGTGGCTCGCGCTCGCCGGACTGCTCCTCGCGGTGCCGCTCGTCGTCGCCTTCACCGTGCGCCCCGCCGTGTACGCCAACGACGACCGGCTCCGCATCCGGAACCCCTTCAGGACCATCACGCTGCCTTGGGCGTCCGTCTCGGGTCTCCGCTCCGGGTACTCGAACGAGGTCTTCACCCAGTCCGGCACCAAGTACCAGCTCTGGGCCATCCCGGTCTCCCTGCGCGGCCGCAAGAAGGCCTCCCGGAGGAAGTCGCAGGGGGCGGCGGCCGGTGATCCGAGCGTCGTGAACGCGCGGCGGCCCGCCGAGGCGCACTCCCTGCGCGCACCCGGCGACCAGATCATGGACGACCTGCGCGAACTCTCCGAGCAGCGGGTCGGCGCGGAGTCGGCGCAGGGCGAGCCCGCGGTGCGCTGGGGCTACGAGGTCATCGCCCCCGCCGTGGTCGGGGCGGTGCTGCTCGTGGTGCTGTTCGCCATCGGCTAGGAGGGCCATCGGGCTCGGAGGGCGCACGTGCTCATCGGAGGCTCACCTGCCTACGGCGGGCCGTGCCAGCCCAGCAGCATGTGGCCGCCGAACGCCGCCGATGTCACTGCCGCCGCCACCAGCACCGTGACGGCGACATGCGCGCGCGCCCGCGCCAGCGCCGCCGCGAGCGGCAGCAGCAGAGGGAAGGCGGGGAGCAGGAAGCGGGCCCGGGGGAAGTAGACGCCCTTGCTGCCGAGGACGATCAGGAGCAGCAGCCCCGTGAAGAGCAGCAGGGGCAGCGGCTGCCGGTCGCCCACCGACAGGACGAACAGCGCCGCGGACGCGAGCAGTGTCGCCGTCACCATCATCAGGAACAGCTGCGGACGCTCGACCGACAGCAGGTCCCGCACGGTCCGCAGGGTTCCCACCCCGCCGTCCCACTCGTTGTGCCACAGCGCCTGTACGGCGAAGTAGCCGTCCCAGCGCCCGAGCCGGACCCCCACCCAGGCGACGTACGAAAGCCAGCCGAGCGGGGCGATCAGGGCGCCCAGAAGGGTGCGGAGCGCGATACGTCGGCCCTCTTCCGGGCGTTCCTGACGTCCTTGGCGCCACAGCGTGAGCAGCGCCGTCAGGGAGACCGCGGCCGCGAGCGCGACACCCGTGGGGCGGGTCAGGCCCGCGAGCGCGGCCAGCGTGCCCGCCCAGATCCAGCGCCCGGTGAGTACGGCGTACAGCGCCCACGCGGTGAGTGCCGTGAAGAGCGACTCCGTGTAGCCCATCCACTGCACGAGCGCGACGGGGAGCGAGCCCCAGAGCGCGGCGAGCAGGACGCCCGCCCTGCGTCCGTACAGCCGGTCGCCCACCGCGAAGATCCCCCACGCCGCGAGGAACGAGCAGACGACGGCGACCGCGAGCCCCACGGCCCCGCGCGGCCCCGGCACGAGCACGCTGCCCGCCCTGATGAGCAGGGGGTGCAGCGGGAAGAACGCGAGGTTGTTCGCGTCGATCCGGGTGCCCAGCGTGTGCGTGTACCCGGTGTCGGCGATCTTCAGGTACCAGTCGCAGTCCCATGACTCCGCCAGGAGGTGCCAGACGTCCCGGTGCTCCCCGCGTGCCCAGAGGGCGAAGACCAGGGCGCCGAAGAGGCGTACGGCGGCGTACGCGAGGAGTGCGGGGGACGCGTGCCCAAGGGCGCGGGCGGGGCGCTTCGGGGAAATGCGGGGAGGGCGGGACGGGTGGATGATCCCGGGTGCGGCGGTGGGCGCCGAGGCGGTCGAGGTGTCTGGGGTCGGTCCGTACGGCACTGCGGCAGCTCCCGGAACGTGATCGTGCGCTGCCGGTCACCCTTCCTGGGGGACCGGCAGCGCACGGATCGTCGCGGCAGCCGCGTCGGGGGAACCACTCGGACGGGTGGCGGCGGGTGGCGGCTGTGGCCGCCCGCCTCAGCCGTCCTCAGCCGTCCTCAGCCGTCCTCAGCCGTCCTCAGCCGTTCGTCAGATGCCCGCGGCCGCCGACAGGTCGCGCTTGATCGCCGAGAGGAGGTCCGTCGCCGTGGCGCGGGCGGCGGGCAGGTCGGCCTTCGCCGTCACCGGGACCACCACCTCCAGGTAGCACTTGATCTTCGGCTCCGTGCCACTCGGGCGCACGATGACGCGGGCCCCGTCGAGCGTGTAGCGCAGGCCGTCCGTGGGCGGCAGCGTGTCCGTGCCCCGCGTCAGGTCCTCGGCCTTCGTCACGGGCAGGCCCGCGAGCGCCGTCGGCGGCTGCTCGCGCAGGCGGCGCATCGCGTCCGCGATCAGGGACAGGTCCTCCACGCGGGCCGACAACTGGTCGGTGGCGTGCAGGCCGTGCTCCACGGCCAGGTCGTCCAGGAGGTCGAGCAGCGTGCGGCCCTGCTCCTTGAGCCCGGACGCCAGCTCCGTGAGCAGGAGCGCCGCCGTGATGCCGTCCTTGTCGCGTACGCCTTCGGGGTCCACGCAGTAGCCGAGGGCCTCTTCGTAGCCGTAGCGCAGGCCCTCGACGCGGGCGATCCACTTGAAGCCGGTGAGGGTCTCCTCGTACGGGAGGCCCGCCTTCTCCGCGATCCGGCCCAGGAGGGAGGAGGACACGATCGACTCGGCGAACGTGCCGCGGGCGCCTCGGCGTACGAGATGGGCCGCCAGGAGCGCGCCGACCTCGTCGCCCCGGAGCATGCGCCAGTCCGTGCCGTCCTTGACCGCCGCCGCGCAGCGGTCCGCGTCCGGGTCGTTGGCGATGATCAGGTCCGGGTCCACCTCGCGGGCCTTCGCGAAGGAGAGGTCCATCGCGCCCGGCTCCTCCGGGTTGGGGAACGCGACCGTGGGAAAGTCCGGGTCGGGCTCCGCCTGCTCGGCGACGAGGGCGGGCGCGGGGAAGCCTGCTCGGGCGAACGCGGCCAGGAGGGTGTCCTTGCCGACGCCGTGCATCGCCGTGTAGACCGTGCGGGCCGTACGGGGGGAGTCCGGGGCCAGGACGGCGTCCGTGCGGGCCAGGTAGGCGTTCAGGACGTCGTCCGTGAGGGTCTGCCAGCCGGACTCGGGGCGGGGGACGTCGTGGAGCGTGGCGACGGCGTCGATCCGCGCGGCGATCTCCGCGTCCGAGGGCGGGACGATCTGGGAGCCGTCGCCCAGGTAGACCTTGTAGCCGTTGTCGCGCGGGGGGTTGTGGCTCGCCGTGACCTCTACGCCCGCGACCGCGCCGAGGTGCCTTATGGCGAAGGCCAGTACGGGGGTGGGGAGGGGGCGGGGGAGTACCGCTGCCCTGAGGCCCGCGCCGGTCATGACGGCCGCGGTGTCGCGGGCGAAGTCCGTCGACTTGTGGCGGGCGTCGTAGCCGATCACCACGAGGCCGTCGGTCTGGCCCTTGGACTTGAGGTACGCGGCGAGGCCCGCTGCCGCGCGGATGACCACGGAGCGGTTCATGCGCATGGGGCCCGCGCCGAGCTCGCCGCGGAGGCCCGCGGTGCCGAACTGGAGGGTGCCGCTGAAACGGGCGGCCAGCTCTTCGGTGTCCGCGGTGTCGATGAGCTTCGCGAGTTCCTCGCGGGTCTCGGGGTCCGGGTCCTCGGCCAGCCAGGTCTGGGCGCGGGCGATGAGTTCAGAGTCGTCCAGCACGTTTCTTCAGCCTCTCGTATGCGGAGTTCTATTGCTGGGCCCGGGTGCCTGCCCTGCGGGGCTTTCTGCCTGTGCGGGGTACGCCTACCCGGTGGGGTCGGCGGTCTCCCCTGTCCCACCGTCGCGCGGCGGCTGTCTCCCGCCCATCCGCCCGGCCGATTGTCTTGGGTGGGGCAGGCGTTTCCTGTCCGGCCGCTGCGCGGCGGATGCCCCCCCCGCCCACGCGCCCGATTGCCCCGGGTCGGGTAGGTGCCCCGGGGGGCGTGGGAGGGCTTGTGCGCTTGGCCGATGATGCGGGGTGATCGGGCGGGTGGGCGGGAAAGCCTGTGCGGCAGCGGCCATCGCAGGGTGCCGGGCGAAGTGCGCGGAGCCCCGTCAGGCAGAGGTCCCCGCCAAACAAGGCGTCCCCGGGGCAGAGGGCTCCGCCAGGCAAGACAGCGCTCCAGGCAGGACCCCGCCAGGCAAGGCAGCGCCCTCATACAAGACAGCGCCCCCATGCAAAGGCGCCCCCGCCAGCAAAGGCGCCCCCGCCAGCGAAAATCAGATACGCCCCAGCACCTGACCGAGCAGCTCCCCCATGCGGGTAGCACTGTCGCGGCCCGCCTGGAGCACCTCCTCATGGTTCAGCGGCTCGCCCGTCATGCCCGCTGCGAGGTTCGTGACCAGAGAGATACCGAGTACCTCCGCGCCTGCCTCGCGCGCGGCGATCGCCTCGAGGACCGTCGACATGCCCACCAGGTCCGCACCGATCGTGCGGGCCATGCGGACCTCGGCCGGGGTCTCGTAGTGCGGGCCGGGGAACTGTGCGTAGACGCCCTCTTCGAGGGAGGGGTCGACCTCCTTGCAGAGGGCGCGCAGGCGCGGGGAGTACAGGTCCGTGAGGTCCACGAAGTTCGCGCCGACGATCGGCGACGTGGCCGTCAGGTTCAGGTGATCGCTGATCAGGACCGGCTGGCCGGGGCGCATGCCCTCGCGCAGGCCGCCGCAGCCGTTCGTCAGCACGATCGTCTTGCAGCCCGCGGCCACCGCGGTGCGCACGCCGTGTGCCACGGCGGCGACGCCACGGCCCTCGTAGTAGTGGGTGCGGCCAAGGAAGACGAGCGCGCGCTTGTCACCGACCTTGAAGGAGCGGATGCGGCCGCCGTGTCCCTCCACCGCCGGAGGCGGGAAGCCGGGCAGCTCGGTGACGGGGAACTCGGCGTCGGGCACGCCGAGCGCGTCCACCGCCGGTGCCCAGCCGGAGCCCATCACCAGGGCTACGTCGTGGGTCTCGGCGCCCGTCAGCTCACGCAGGCGCGCGGCGGCGGCGTCGGCGGCGGCGTAGGGGTCGCCCTGGATGTCGTCCGGAATAACTGAAGCGTTCACGCGGATGAGAGTAGCCGCTCACGCCCTACGCGCGTAGATGACGATGCTCACGGGATTCGGATCGTTGTCTTGTCGTTTCCGACGAGAGGCCCGGAGCCGGCGAAGAAGAGCGGAGAAGAGCGAAGAAGAGCAGCGAAGAAGGGCGAAGAACAGCAGCCCAGAAGGGGGAAGAAGTGGGCCTAGCAAGGGCGCTTGCGGAGTTCCATCACGTAGTCGTGGGGCGCTCCCGCGGTCTCCGCCGCGTCCGCCAGCTCGCCCAGATAGCGCGCCGATGGCAGCCCGCCCTCGTATCCGTTGAGGACGTACACCCAGGCGGGTTCCTCGCCGTCGAGGGTGTGCACCCGCACCCGCATCCGGCGGTAGATGTCGAGCCCCACGCCCTCCCACCGGTCCATGGAGTCCTCGTCCATGGGGGCGACGTCGTAGAGCGTCACGAAGACCTGTGAGCGCGGCGCCTCGACGATGGTCGCGAGCGCGCCCTCCCACCCCATGTGCTCCCCGCCGAACGTCAGCCGCCAGCCGTTCAGCCAGCCGGTCTGGCGCAGTGGCGAGTGAGGGGCGCGGCGTGACATGAGCCGCGGATCCAGATTGCCAGCGTACGCGGCGTAGAGCGACATGTGGTCGAGGGTACGGCAGGCGACGCGTGTGTCCCTCCGGTACGGAAGCGCCCTTCTTGTAGGAAGAACGGCCCAGGCACGTAGCCGTCCGTGCAGTCGCTCATGTAGCGGACATGTGGGAGGAACGGCCCGGATGGAGCCCCCGGGGCGAAGCACCTTGAAGCGTGCGGGACAATGGAGTACGTGACTCGGATCGTGATCATTGGCGGCGGACCCGGCGGATACGAGGCGGCACTCGTTGCCGCCCAGCTCGGCGCGGAGGTGACCGTCGTCGACTGCGACGGTCTGGGCGGGGCGTCGGTGCTCACCGACTGCGTCCCGTCCAAGACTCTGATCGCCACGGCCGAGGTGATGACAAGCTTCGACTCCTCGTACGAGGAGCTCGGCATCATCGTCGCGGACGACACTCCGCACATCGACACTCCCGCGCGCGTCGTCGGCGTGGACCTGGGCAAGGTCAACCGGCGTGTGAAGCGCCTCGCGCTCGCGCAGTCCCACGACATCACCGCCTCCGTCACCCGCGCGGGTGCGCGGGTGCTGCGCGGCCGTGGCCGCCTGGAGGGCCAGCAGGACACCGACGGTTCGCGCAAGGTCGTCGTGCGCGCGGCCGACGGCACCGAGGAGACCCTCGTCGCCGACGCCGTGCTCATCGCCACCGGCGGGCACCCGCGCGAGGTCCCCGACGCGCTGCCCGACGGCGAGCGGATCCTGAACTGGACCCAGGTGTACGACCTGGACGAGCTCCCCGAGGAACTCATCGTGGTCGGCTCCGGTGTCACCGGTGCCGAATTCGCGGGTGCCTATCAGGCGCTCGGATCCAACGTCACGCTCGTATCCAGCCGTGACCGCGTGCTGCCCGGCGAGGACCCGGACGCCGCCGCCGTCCTCGAGGACGTCTTCAGGCGCCGCGGCATGAACGTCATGTCGCGCTCGCGCGCCGCCTCCGCCAAGCGTGTGGGCGACCGCGTGGAGGTGACGCTCGACGACGGCCGCGTCATCTCCGGTACGCACTGCCTGATGGCCGTGGGCGCCATCCCCAACAGCAGTGGCATGGGCCTTGAGAAGGCCGGGGTCCGGCTCAAGGACTCGGGGCACATCTGGACCGACAAGGTGTCGCGTACGTCGGCGCCCGGTGTGTACGCCGCCGGTGACGTGACCGGGATCTTCGCGCTCGCCTCCGTCGCCGCCATGCAGGGGCGCATCGCGATGTACCACTTCCTGGGCGACGCGGTGCAGCCGCTGAACCTGAAGACCGTGTCGTCGAACGTCTTCACCGACCCCGAGATCGCGACCGTCGGCTACAGCCAGTCGGACGTCGACGGCGGCAAGATCGACGCCCGTGTCGTGAAGCTGCCGCTCCTGCGCAACCCGCGCGCCAAGATGCAGGGCATCCGCGACGGCTTCGTCAAGATCTTCTGTCGCCCGGGTACGGGCATCGTGGTGGGCGGTGTGGTCGTCGCGCCGCGCGCTTCGGAACTGATCCACCCCATCGCGATCGCGGTCGACAACAATCTGACGGTCGAGCAGATCGCGAACGCTTTCACCGTGTATCCATCCCTTTCGGGGTCGATCGCGGAGGTCGCGCGTCAACTCCACACGCGGAAGTCGGCGGGCGAAGGCTGATCGCGGACAGATCGTCGGTTGAACGGCGACTGATCGGGTTTCGAGCGGGTATTAACTCTGCGCAGGTCACGGGCTGTCGCGTCCCATTCGCCCGGCATAGGCGGCACGGATAGGCCCTATACCACTTCGCGACCAGCCGTGCGAACAACTTCTGCAATTCGGCGCAAACTGCTGAAAGCAGACGGTCGTTGGGGTTACTGTCAGTTTCGTGTTCGCTGCAGAACGTCGCCAATTGATCCTCGAAATGGTGCGGGCCAACGGAGCTGTATCGCTCCGGGAGCTCGCCCGCGTCGTCCAGACCTCCGAAGTGACCGTACGGCGGGACGTGCGCGCGCTGGAGGCAGAAGGACTCCTCGACCGCAGACATGGCGGTGCGGTATTGCCGGGCGGATTCACGCGGGAGTCCGGCTTTCCGCAGAAATCACATCTCGCGACCGCCGAGAAGACGGCTATCGCCGATCTCGCGGCGGGACTCGTCGAAGAAGGCGAAGCCATCGTCGTCGGGGCGGGTACGACCACGCAAGAGCTGGCCCGACGGCTCGCGCGGGTGCCCGGTCTGACCGTCGTCACCAATTCCCTCCTGGTGGCACAGGCCTTGGCCCATGCCAACCGCGTCGAGGTCGTCATGACCGGCGGCACTCTGCGCGGATCCAACTACGCGCTCGTGGGCAGCGGGGCCGAACAGTCCCTGCAAGGTCTGCGGGTCTCGCGCGCCTTCCTGTCGGGCAGTGGTCTGACCGCCGAGCGCGGCCTCTCCACGTCCAACATGCTCTCGGCGAGCGTGGACCGTGCGCTCGTCCAGGCGGCGGCCGAGGTCGTGGTCCTCGCCGACCACACCAAGCTCGGCACCGACACGATGTTCCAGACGGTGCCGACGGACGTCATCACCCGCCTGGTCACGGACGAACCACCCACGCACGACGACCGTGCGGCCACCGAACTGCAGGCCCTGGCTGACCAGGGCGTACAGATCGCGGTCGCGGGCGGGAGCGCGAGCTCCAACTCCGGATCAGGGGTGGATTCCGTCCCGGCGCGACAGCAGCGCCGGGACGTGCCCCTGCCGGGCCAGCGCCGTAACCACGGTGGTCACGGGGCGGGCCCTGGGGCGCAGTTGCGCAGTGCGGTGCTCGGGGAGCAGCAGCCCGGGGAGCGGTCCGCGCGGGTGGCGGATCTACGCCGCCGTTGAACCGGCCACCGGGCCCTGAACGGGCTCTTCGGGTGCCGGCCCTTCGGGCGCCGAGCCTTCGGGCTTCAGGCCGCGCAGGGTCAGCATCAGAAGGCGGTCGGCCAACTCGGGCTCGTCGGGGGTCTCTTCGGCGGCCAGCGCGATCGCGTTGGTCAGCTGCATCAGATCGCCGATCGAGACGCCGTGGCGTACGGCACCGGCTTGTTGCGCCCGCACGAGCAGGGCCGTGCCCGCCTCGCGCATCGGCCTGCTGCACCGGGAGAGTGCCGAACTGTCGTCGTGCGACGCCGACATGAGGGCGCGGGAGAGCCCGCGGTACTCACCCGCATGAGTGATGATGGCGCGGAGCCAGGTCACCAGGGCCGAGCAGGGGTGCGGGTCCTTGAGCAGCGCGTAGGAGTGGTCGAGGAGATCGCTCACCGCCTCTTCGAAGACGGCGCTCATCAAAGCGTGCCGGTTGGGGAAGTGGCGGTAGAGGGTGCCGATGCCTACGTTCGCGTGGCGGGCGATGTCCTCCAGGGAGGCGTCAGTGCCGTGTTCGGCGAAGGCCGCGCGCGCCTGGGCGAGAAGCCGGTCGTAGTTGCGGCGCGCGTCAGCTCTTTTCAAGCGGGGGCGCTCTTGCGGGCTCTCTGCCATGGCGTGCCTCCCTGAACGTACGCGTGGCTCAAGTCTGCCCGAAGCGTGCGTACCGTCGATCACCGGCTCCGCCGAGTTCGTCCTCAATCGCCGGACGGGCTGAATACCTCGCTGGCCGGGCTGGATGCTCCAGCCCGGCCAGCGTAAGAGAAACGCTCCGCGGATCAGTCCTTGATCTCGCAGATGACCGCGCCGGAGGTCAGGCTCGCGCCCACCTCCGCCGTGAGGCCCTTGATCGTGCCCGAGCGGTGCGCGTTCAGGGGCTGTTCCATCTTCATGGCCTCCAGGACGACGACCAGGTCGCCTTCCTGGACCTCCTGGCCCTCCTCGACCGCGATCTTGACGATCGTGCCCTGCATGGGCGACGCGAGGGTGTCACCGGAGGCCGCGGGGCCGGACTTCTTCGCCGCGCGCCGCTTGGGGCGGGCGCCGCCCGCGGCGGCGGTGCGGGCGATGGTCATGCCGAGCGAGGAGGGGAGCGAGACCTCCAGGCGCTTGCCGCCCACCTCGACGACGACCGTCTCGCGGCCCGGCTCCTCGTCCGTCTCGGTGTCGACCGCCGCGGCGAACGCGGGGATCTCGTTGACGAACTCGGTCTCGATCCAGCGGGTGTGGATCGTGAACGGGTCGGCGGAGCCGGTCAGTTCGGGGGCGAAGGCCGGGTCCTTGACGACCGCACGGTGGAAGGGGATGGCCGTGGCCATGCCCTCCACGGTGAACTCGTCGAGGGCGCGCGCGGCCCGCTGCAGGGCCTGCTCGCGCGTCGCGCCGGTCACGATCAGCTTGGCCAGGAGCGAGTCCCACGCCGGGCCGATCACCGAGCCGGACTCGACGCCCGCGTCCAGGCGCACGCCGGGACCCGACGGCGGGTCGAAGAGGGTCACGGTGCCCGGCGCGGGCAGGAAGCCGCGGCCCGGGTCCTCGCCGTTGATGCGGAACTCGAAGGAGTGGCCGCGCAGTTCGGGGTCGCCGTAGCCCAGTTCCTCGCCGTCGGCGACGCGGAACATCTCGCGGACCAGGTCGATGCCCGCGACCTCTTCGGTGACCGGGTGCTCCACCTGCAGACGGGTGTTGACCTCCAGGAAGGAGATCGTGCCGTCGGTGCCGACGAGGAACTCCACGGTGCCGGCGCCCACATAGCCGGCTTCCTTGAGGATGGCCTTGGACGCCGCGTACAGCTCGGCGGTCTGGGCCTCGCTCAGGAACGGCGCGGGCGCCTCCTCCACCAGCTTCTGGTGGCGGCGCTGCAGCGAGCAGTCACGGGTGGAGACGACGACCACGTTGCCGTGCTGGTCGGCCAGGCACTGGGTCTCCACGTGCCGCGGCTTGTCGAGGTAGCGCTCCACGAAGCACTCGCCGCGGCCGAAGGCGGCCACGGCCTCGCGCACCGCGGAGTCGTACAGCTCGGGGACCTCTTCGAGGGTCCGGGCCACCTTCAGACCGCGCCCGCCGCCACCGAAGGCGGCCTTGATCGCGATCGGCAGGCCGTGTTCCTCGGCGAAGGCCACGACCTCGTCGGACCCGCTGACGGGATCGGGCGTACCGGCCACCAGCGGGGCACCCGCGCGCTGCGCGATGTGCCGGGCGGCGACCTTGTCCCCCAGGTCACGGATGGCCTGCGGCGGCGGTCCGATCCAGATCAGATCCGCGTCCAGCACGGCCTGGGCGAAGTCGGCGTTCTCCGAAAGGAAGCCGTAACCGGGGTGGATCGCATCCGCCCCCGCATCCTTGGCCGCGGCCAGCACCTTGGAAATATCCAGGTAGCTGGTGGCCGGAGTGTCACCGCCCAGGGCGAACGCCTCATCTGCCGCGCGTACATGCAGAGCGTCCCGGTCAGGATCTGCGTAGACGGCTACGCTCGCGATCCCTGCATCCCGGCATGCCCGAGCAACGCGGACAGCGATTTCGCCACGGTTGGCGATGAGCACCTTGCGCACGATGGCTCCCTCCTTGAAACAAGCCGAGTTTAGGGACTGCCGACACGACCTTTCGACCCGTCCCCAGTGGTGAGCTTGCCCACACGGAGCGTGATCCGGGGCCTGCCCGTCCGCGAAATCCCTTGTCGCACCACGGTACGCAGGGTCCCTTCCGGTGAGACTAACGCGCCGGTGTGGTCAAGGTCTCTGTGAGAGCGCGCTGCGGCAGAGGGGCATTCTTTGTGGAGTCCCTACGAATGGCCCAATGATTCTTTGCCTTCGGCACAGCTCTTGTCCCCTGGTTTACCCGTTAGTAGCGTTCGCGATGCTGAAAGAAGGCTCGTGGCCCGGAGTGCCCCGTCGAGGGGTGGCGGTCGGGCGACGGGCGGGCGTACTAGCGGTAACAGCGGAAGAGGGTGGGCGCCGTGGCGCGTAGACCGGTGGCCTGGGTGGGCGCGATCGTGCTCCTGGTGGAGGCGGTGGGCATCGCGTTGCTCAACTGGTTCCTGGGGCTCGTCGTGAACAAGCAGGACATGTCGCTCGCCGGGCTCGACCCGCACGCGATGTCCGTGTCGACGTGGATCGCGGGCGGCCTCTTCGGCCTCTATCTCGCGCTGTGCGGCGTCATCATGCTGCGCTCGGCGATCCGCGACCGCGCGCCGGGCCGCTTCGGGCGGCTGCTCCTGATCAGCGCCGCCGTGGTGCACGGCGTGCTCGGGGCGTTCTCGATCGGCCTGGTGGGCTGGGCCGCCTTCGTCTTCATGATGGTCGTGCTGGGCCTGATCGTCCTGACCCTCGTGGCGTACGACAAGAAGCCCGACGCGGCCTTCGGCGAGCCGCGCGTCGGCAACGGGGAAGCGGGCGGCGGCGCACCGGAGAACGGCGCCCCACAGCCCGCCTGAGCCCGGACGAGGCCTCCTGGGGCTACTTCGCCCACAACTCCGTGATGCCGACGCCCAGTTCGGCGAGGAGGCGGCGGAGCAGCGGCAGCGAGAGGCCGATGACGTTGCCGTGGTCGCCCTCGATCGAGTCGATGAAGGGGGCCGAGCGGCCGTCGAGCGTGAACGCGCCCGCCACGTGCAGCGGTTCGCCGCTCGCCACGTAGGCGGCGACCTCCTCGTCCGAGGGTTCACCGAAGCGGACGACGGTCGAGGCGAGCGCCGACACATGCCGTCCTGCCACGGTGTCGTACACACAGTGGCCGGTCTGCAGGATGCCCGCGCGTCCGCGCATGGACTTCCAGCGGGCGGTGGCCTCCTCGGCGTCGGCGGGCTTGCCCAGCGCTTCGCCGTCCAGTTCGAGGACCGAGTCGCAGCCGACGACCAGGGCGCCCTTCGCGTCCGGGCGCGCGGAGACGACCGACGCCTTGGCCTCGGCCAGGGCGACGGCGAGCTCGGCGGGGGTCGGTGCGGAGATGGCGTCCTCGTCGACCCCGCTGACGATCACCTCGGGGGCGAGACCGGCCTGGCGCAGGAGGCCGAGCCTCGCGGGGGACTTGGAGGCGAGGACGAGACGGCGGGGCTGATCACTCATGCGGCCAGCGTAGCGAGTTCCAGCCGGTGAGCCTCAGCCGGTGAGCCTTGGCCGGTGAGGGTCAGCGCAGGCCGAGGACGAACATCGCCACGACCATCGCCAGGGCGAGGACGAGTCCCGCACGGCGCATCTTCACCTGCATGTCCCGCATGTCCTTGGGCGGGTTGTTCTCGGGGTCCGACCACAGCATGACTCCGATACTGCTCGCGGTGACGTGCCGGGGGGCGGGGGTGGCCGGCGCACGCGCCCCGCCCCCCCCCCCCCATGGCGGGCCCCCGCCCCGGCCGGCCCCCGCCACAGGGCCCCCCCCCCCCCCGCCCCCAA